>NZ_JAVREV010000004.1:0-438024 GCF_031845565.1 Streptomyces johnsoniae
CCAACCCCACCTCACCCACACCCCACCCCTCACACCCCACCACCGCATCACGCAACCGCCCCACCTGACCCCACAACGCCCCCACCGAACGACCCGACACCACCCACGGCACCCAACCACCCACAACAGAAACAGAACCCGACTCAGAAACCGGCGCCTCCTCCACCACCACATGCGCATTCGTCCCACTAATACCGAACGACGACACCCCCGCCCGCCGAACCCGACCCCCACCCCGCCAATCCCGCGCCTCCCGCAACAACTCCACCGACCCAGACCCCCACTCCACATGCCGCGACGGCTCATCCACATGCAACGTCCGCGGCAACACCCCATACCGCAACGCCATCACCATCTTGATCACACCACCCACACCCGCAGCCGCCTGCGCATGCCCGATATTCGACTTCAACGACCCCAACCACAACGGCCGACCCACCGACCGCCCCTGCCCATACGTCGCCAGCAACGCCCCCGCCTCAATCGGATCACCCAAAGACGTCCCCGTCCCATGCGCCTCCACCACATCCACCTCACCCGCCGAAACACCCGCATTCGCCAACGCCGCCCGAATCACCCGCTGCTGCGCCACACCATTCGGCGCGGTCAGCCCATTCGACGCACCGTCCTGATTCACCGCAGAACCCCGCACCACCGCAAGCACCCGACGACCGTTCCGCCGCGCATCCGACAAACGCTCCAACAGCAACACCCCCACCCCCTCCGCCCATGCCGTGCCGTCCGCCGAGGCGGCGAACGCCTTGCACCGGCCGTCGGGGGCCAGCCCGCGCTGGCGGCTGAACTCCACGAACATGCCCGGTGAGGCCATGACGGCGACTCCGCCGGCCAGCACGAGTGAGGACTCTCCGCTGCGTAGCGACTGCGCGGCCAGGTGCAGCGCCACCAGCGACGAGGAACACGCCGTATCCACCGTCACCGCCGGCCCCTCAAGACCCAGCGTGTAGGCGATCCGGCCGGAGAGCACGCTGACGCTGCTGCCGGTCAGCACGTGCCCTTCGACGCCGCCGGCCGGCTCGTGCATGCGCGGGCCGTAGTCCTGGGCCATGGCGCCGATGAACACGCCGGTGCTGCTGCCGCGCAGCGCGTCGGGCATGATGCCGGCCCGTTCGAACGCCTCCCACGCGGTCTCCAGCAACAACCGCTGCTGCGGGTCCATCGCCAACGCCTCACGCGGCGAAATCCCGAAGAACGCCGCGTCGAAATCACCCGCGTCCCGCAGGAAACCCCCCTGCCGCACATACGACTTCCCCGGCACCCCCGCATCCGGATCGAACAGACGCTCCACATCCCAGCCCCGGTCCTCAGGAAAATCCGACACCGCATCCACCCCACCCGCCACCAGCCGCCACAAATCCTCCGGCGACCGCACATCCCCCGGGAAACGGCAGGCCATCCCCACAATGGCCAGCGGTTCGCCGGGGTCGGGCGCCGCGGGGGGCTCCTCGGGCGTCTCGGTGCCGGCCTGGTGGTGGCCGAGCAGGCCGGACCTGAGGCGTTCGACCACGGCGCCGGGCGTGGGGTGGTCGTAGAGGAGGGTGGCGGGGAGCTTCAAACCGGTGGCCTGGTTCAGCCGGTTGCGCAGCTCGACCGCGGTCACCGAGTCGATGCCCAGGGCCCGGAAGGGCTGTTCGGGGCGGAGGGTGGCGGGTGCCGCGTGGCCGAGGAGGAACGTCAGGTGGGTGTGCAGCAATTCGAGGAGGATGCGGCGCTGTTCACGGTCGGGCAGGCCGGGAGCGGGCAGCTGTTCGGCGACGCCGTCGTGGGCGTGCAGCTCCACCAGTGAGGCGAGGAAGCGTTCGGGGCCGCCCTGGCCGTTGCGCAGGGACCCGACGACGAGGGCGGCCCGGTCCTCGATGCCGTGGTCGTCAAGGGTTTCCCGGACGCCGACGGTGAGCACCGGGTGCGGGCTGACCTCGACGAACGTGCGGTATCCGCGGGCGGCGAGTGCGCGGGTGGCGTTCTCGAAGCGGATTTCGCCGGTGATGTTGCGGCCCCAGTAGGCGGCGTCGAGGCCGTCGGTGGCGAGGCGGTCGCCGGTGACTGAGGAGTAGAACGGCAGGCGCGACGGCCGCGGGGTGATGGCTGCGAGTCCGTTGCGCAGACTTTCGTGGTCCAGCGCCAGGTTCGGTGAGTGCGCGGCCAGCCCGTTGCTCAGTTTCCTTGCGCGGAGGCCACGTTCGGCGAGTTCCGCGAGCAGTTCGTCGGCTGCCGCACGTTCCCCGGCGACGAGGACCCAGCGGGGGCCGTTGGTTCCGGCTATGTGGAGGCGCGGGCTCCACCGGCCGAGCAGGGGTTCCACTTCACCGCGGGTGGCGACGACCGACAGCAGGTCGCCGTGTCCGGCCTGTTCGGCCTGAGCCCTGCTCCACACGGCTGCCACCCGGGCGGCGTCCGCGAGGGTCAGGGCGCCGGCCACATGGGCCGCGGCCACCTCGCCGAGGCACTGGCCCACCACGGCGGACGGCTCCACGCCGCAGGAGCGCCAGAGCGCCGCCAGCGACACCATCACCGAGAAGAGCGCGGGCTGGACGACGTCGGCGGTCTTCAGCGGCGGAGCGCCGGGAACGCCCTGGAGGACGTCCAGCAATTGCCACCCGGTAAATGGTTCGAGAACACTGGCGCACTCATACATCTGTTCGCGGAAGACGGGCGAGGAACCGATCAGTTCGAGTGCCATGCCGGGCCACTGCGATCCCTGCCCGGGGAAGACGAACACCACGCCGTCGCGCTCGACGGATTCCAGATGCAGGCCGGTTTCCTTACTGCGGAGTAGCGCCGATATACGGTTCCCTTCCGCCAGCGCGTCGGGCAGTCGGCGCAGCACGAAAAACGCGCTGCCCGGTGGCGCTTCGGGAGGCGAGGCATCGGCGAGTGCAATTGTGCAGTCGTCGCGCATTAAACCTTCCGCCGCCGCCTCCACCGCGGCGACGGCGGAGGTCAGGTCGGGGTCGAGGGTGCGGTGGGGGCCGTGCAGGTCCAGTGCGGCGGCCAGCCGGCCGGCCGTCACCTCCGGATCGCCCGCGCGCAGGTAAACACCTGTGCGATGCGCGTTGACCTGCTCGGAAGCCAGCCCGGCAGCGTCGAGCGCGGCCCGTGCGGCGTCCGACGGCAGGGCCGCCCTGGCACGGTCCGCCGGGGCGGGGACGCGATCGGGGACGGGCCGACCGCCGTTGGTGAGCAGCCGCCAGAGCCCTTCCGGAGCCGGAACTTCCGGCGCATGACAGTGCATCCCCACGACCGCGACTACCCCACCCGGAAATTTGCGCGCATCGGGTGCAATGCTTTCGGATTTACTCAACGAGCACTCCTCGCACGACTTCCGGAACGGTAGCACGGCCGACTTGGCGGGGTCTTGGAGACATCTTGGAGGCAACTTGGAGAAGTGACACGGAGGGAAGAAGTCAATGAATTGGCAAAGGCTCCCGGAAAAACCGCACGGATGGGCATGGCCGCACGAAACATGCTTCCGGGTCCGCTCTCGTGCGCCGCCGGCTCCGGATGCCCGGGATCGGACAGCGGCGGATGCGAACAAGTAAGTGACTCATGGGCGCGAATCGGGGCACCCTCCCCTTGGAGTCGCAACCAACTTGCGCTTTGATCGTCGTACGAAGCGGTGCACCAGCGATGGGCCGCGTGGGTCCGTGCACTCACGGCCATTACATACCGTTATCGGAGGGTGGCTATACGTGACACTCGTTGTCGGTTTACATGTCAGCGTGCTCGGTCCGCTGAGGGTCTGGTCCCGGGAGTGTCCGGTCGACCTGGGGCCCGCCCGTCAACGGGCCGTGCTGTCGGCACTGTTGCTGACCCCCGGCCAGGCCATGGCCCCGGACCGGCTCAAGGAGACCGTCTGGCCCCGGAAGCCGCCCGGCGCGGCCATGGCGAACCTCCAGAGTTACGTGTCCAACCTCCGGCGCACGCTGGAGCCCAACAGCCCACCCTGGTACCGGAACAGAATTCTGCGGCGCGACCCCTCCGGCTACGTGCTGGACGTCGAGTCGGAGGTGGTCGACGCCTGCCGTTTCGAACGGCTGCTGCGCGAAGGCCGCCGCCTGCTGCACGAGGGCGAACACCGGTGCGCGAGCCGCACCTTGGAGGAGTGCCTGTCCCTGTGGAGCGGCTCCCCCTACCAGGAGGTGCGCGACTCCGAGGCGGGTGCCCAGGCCGCCGCCCGGCTGGAGGAGCTGCGCCTGCTCGCCATGGAGAGCCGATGGGAGGCCGAGTTGGCGCTGGGGCGGGACTCCTCGGTCATCGCCGCGGACGTGGCGGCCCTGCGGATGCGGTTCCCGACCCGGGAGCGGCTGAGCTGGCTGCTGATGCAGGCCCTCTACCGCTCCGGCCGACGGGCGGAGGCCCTGCGGATCTATCACCAGACCAGGACGCTGCTCGCGGACGAGTACGGCGTCGACCCCGGCCTCGAACTCCAGGAGCTGTTCGGCTCCATCCTCCGCGGCGCCACGGACGTCAGCCGGGCCGCCCCCGGGCTCGTTCGCTAGGACGCAGGTGCGCCGCCGGCCAGGGGCGCGGTGTCGGGGTGGTGCCCCGGGCCGCGCCGCGAGGCGGCGGGGGCGCCGCGCCCGCTACCGGCCGCCGGTGTCCTGCGGCGCCCGTTCCAGTGCTTCGGCGACTCCGTCGAAGAACCGGGCGTGCGCGAGGGCGCTGCCGGGGATTTCGGGGTTCCACGGGAGGAACGCGGCCGTGTCGCGCAGGGCGGTCCACGCGTCGCTGCCGGCCAGGTCCCGGGGCGGGGCGGCGTTGCTGCGCACGTCGGTGAGGACGATGTCCGGGGCGAGCGCGACGGCTTCCTGCCAGCCGGTGGTGGCCCAGTTGACGCCGGGCCCCTCGGGCGGCCCGGCGAGCCGCACGCCGTGCCGGGCGAGGGCGCGGAGGTCGGGCCAGGCATCGGGGCGCGCCAGGTAGGCGGTGTCGGGGCCCGCGGCCGACAGGGCGAGCACCCGGATGGCGGGGCGGGCCGCGGCGGCGGCGCGGAGCCGTTCGACGGCGTGGCCGAGCCGTGCCGTGTGCTGCCGCCCGGCGTCGTCCGGGGCGCCGAGTGAGCGGGCGAGGGCGGTGAACCGTTCGAGGACGTCGCCGAGTTCGCGTCCGGGGCTCACGCCGAGCGCCACGGTCGGCACGGCGGCCGTCAGCTTGTCCACGGTCCCGGGGGGCAGGCCGTAGACGTTCTCGCCGTCGTAGGTGACGGTGACCAGCAGGTCGGGCTCGGCGGCCAGGACTTCGTCCGCGGACAGTTGTGCGCCGGACCCGAAATAGCGGATGCGGTCCAGGGGCAGGTCACCGGCCTTGGCCGCGTCGGGCGTCCCGCCGTCGTCGTGGAGGGAGCCGAAGTGGCCGGCCGGCCCGAGGCCGAAGTCCCACAGGGCCGCGGCCGCCTGGATGTAGGCGACGATCCGTTCCGGGCGGCGTTCCGCGGTGGCCCGTTGTCCGCGGTCGTCCACGAATTCCCAGCCGGTTGCTCCAGACATGCGGTGTTCCCCTTTGCCGTTTTGCCGTGAGTCTTCCCATGCGGGTCGCCGCGCCGCCACGGCGGCGGACACCACATCCCTGCCTCTCACACACCTGATCTAGTCACGGACAAGGCAACGAACGGCGGGGTTGCCGGAACGGCAACACCGCGCCGGTGCGGTCCGCGGCCGGCGGCATGATCCTGAACATGCGGTACGGCGTGCTCGCCGACGCCGCATTCCGGTTCCCGGATGCGTTTTCAGGAGGAACGATGTCCCCATCAGGTCAGGCCGCGGGCCCCACACACCGGCTGGTGCCCTCCCCCGCCGGCCGCACGCACGTGGTCGAGCAGGGCCGGGGGCCGCTGGTTCTGCTCGTGCACGGCTTTCCCGAGTCGTGGTACTCGTGGCGGCATCAGCTGCCCGTGCTCGCCGCGGCCGGATACCGCGCGGTCGCCCTGGACGTGCGCGGCTACGGGCGCTCCGCCAAGCCCGTGGATGTGGCCGCCTACCGAATGCGTGAGCTCGTGGCCGACAGTGCCGCCGTGGTCCAGGCCCTCGGCGAACGTTCCGCGGTGATCGTGGGGCACGACTGGGGCGCGGGCATCGCCGCCCACGCCGCTCTGCTCCGGCCGGACGTCTTCTCCGCCGCCGCCCTGCTGAGCGTCCCCTACGCGCCCCGCGGGGGTATGCGGCCCACCGAGGCGTTCGCGCGGATCGGCGGCGGCTCGGAGGACTTCTACGTCAGCTACTTCCAGGAGCCGGGCCGCGCGGAGGCCGAGATCGAGCCGGATGTCAGGGGCTGGCTGCGGGGCTTCTACGCCGGCCTGTCCGCCGACACGATGCCGGGCCCGGAGGAGCCGGACCTCCACTTCGTGCCGAAGGGCGGGAAGCTGTCGGACCGCTTCCCTGCGGGCCCGCTGCCGGCGTGGCTCAGCGAGCGGGATCTCGACGTGTACGCAGGTGAGTTCGAACGCACCGGCATGACCGGGGCGCTCAACAGGTACCGGAACGTCGACCGCGACTGGGAGGATTTCGCCGAGTGGGAAGGGGCGGCGATCACGCAGCCCTCGCTGTTCATCGGCGGCGGGCTCGACGCCTCCACCACCTGGCTGGCCGACGCGATCGCCGCGTTCCCCACCACAATGCCCGGCCTGACCGCCTCGCACGTCCTGGAAGGCGCCGGCCACTGGCTCCAGCAGGAGCGCGCCGAGGACGTCAACCGGCTCCTGGTCGACTGGCTCGCCTCGCTGCCCGCCTGACCGGCGTCGCACCGCGGGCCCGGTCAGGCGCCGGGCCCGCCGGTCGACGCGGCGAGCCGCCGGAGGCGCGCGGCGGCGCCTGGTGACGACCGGGGAACGGGTCCCGGCCGCCGGTGAGCACCGGACGCCGGGAGCCCTCGCGACGCCGCGCGCTACAAATGAGACGCCCGCACCGGCCGACGCCGCCGTGCCAGGAGGAGACGCCGTGAGGACAGGACCGCGCAGGGCGGACCGTTGTGCCGTGACTGCCACGCCATCGTTCGGCGGGGCACGGGGGTTCCCCTCGACGACCGGTACGTGCTCCACCTGCTGGTCGTGGACTCGTTCACCCGCGCCAGCGGCTCGTTCACCACGGGTGCGGCCGCCGCGCCCCGCCCCGCGGAGGGGCGCGGCGCCCTGCGCACGCGGCCGGGTCGATCGCGGACGGCGCGGCCGAACGGCATCTGACCGGGATTGACCGGAACGCACGACGTCGGGATCGCCCGCACCCGACGCTCGTGACCAACCCGGTGCGCGACGCAAGGACGTCCACCTCGCGCCGCGCACCGGCCGGGCGCGCTCGCGGCCGGGGAGACGTGAGCCGCGCGCCGTGGGGGGGCGGCGGGGCGGGGGGGGGGGCCCCCCCACGGCAGCCCACCAGGACGACGCCATCCTCGCGCGCCGCGAAGGTCCTCACCGGCCCGCGGTTCGCGGCGGTGGGCGCGGGCCCGACCCGTTCGCCCGTGGCACCGCTCAGCAGACGCCGTCTCCCGGCTTGGGGTTGGCCAGGCCGAACAGCGGGCGCAGCCGCAGGCCGGCCCACGTGCCCGCCAGCGCGCAGGCGCCCCACACCCAGCCGTGCAGGCTGCCGGAGGCGATGCCCGCCAGGTAGGCGCCGATGTTGCAGCCGCCGGCCAGGCGGGCGCCGATGCCCATGAGCACGCCGCCGAGCACGGCCGCGACGGCGGTGCGCCACGGAATGCCCCGGTGCAGCGCCCACGTGCCGCCGAGCGAGGCGGCGACGGCCGCGCCGATCATGATGCCGATGTCGGTGAGGCTGTTCTTGTCGGCCAGCACGGGCCCGGCGAGCATGTCCGCGTTCCCCGGCTGCTGCCAGAAGCTCCAGCTCTCCGGCCGGCCGCCGAACGCGCCCACCGCTTCGCTGCCCCAGAGCGCGAACGCGCTGGTCACCCCCCACGCGCCGCCGGACACCAGCAGGACGCCCGCGCCGAGCACCGCGAGGACCAGGGCACCGGCCGCCAGTGGCCAGGAGCCGCGCACCGCGCGCAACGCGGCGCCCCTGCTGGTGGGGACGGCGCCGGTGGGCGGCGGAGTGCGGCGGCGCTGAACGGCGCGGGTGAGCACGACGATGCCCGCGAGCGCCACGATGGTCACGGCCCAGGAGCCGAACCAGCCGACGTGGTCGGACAGCACATAGGGGTCGAACGCGGGCAGGTCGTTCCACAGGTCGAATTGCCAGGCCGCGAGCGTCGACCCGGCGATGAAGCCGCCCAGGGTGAGCACGATCGAGGACTGGCCGGAGCCGACGGCGAACAGGGTGCCCGAGGCGCAGGCGCCGCCGAGCTGCATGCCGATGGCGAAGACGAACGCGCCCGCCAGCAGGCCGATGCCCAGCGACCCAGCCGAGGGGGCGGGCACGGCGCCGAACAGGCCGCTGCCGGTGCCGATGATCAGGGCGAACAGTGTGGCGGTGGTGCCGAGCAGCAGCGCGTGGGCCCGCAGCCCGCTGCCGTTTCCTACAGCTATCAGCTGCCGCCAGGCGGAGGTGAAGCCGAACCGCGAGTGGAAGAGGGCGAAACCGAGCCCGAGTCCGAGCAGTAGCAGCACGCCCGGCTTGGCGCCGTGGGCGGCGAAGACGTAGGCCACCAGCGCGGCGGCGAGCACGCCGGAGACCGCGAGCGGCAGCCGCCGCACGGGCGGCGCCTCGGGCGCGGGCGGCCGCGGGACACGGGTGGGGGATGGCGCGAGCACGGGGAACAGCCGCGGCTTCGCGGCCGGTGCGGGCGCAGGCGGGGACGGGGTGGAGGTCGTGGACACGGATTCTCCGGAAGGGCGTGCGTGGATCAGGGGTCGGGAACGGGAGGGCCGCGGGAGCGGGCCGCGGGGCGGGGCTCCGCCCCGGCGGGCGGGCCTGGCCACGGGTCAGCGGCGACAGAGCCCGTCGTCGACACACCACGCCGAGCTCGCGAACAGCGCGAGGCACAGATGACGGGCGGGTGCGGACATGTCGGCCATCGTAGGCCGCCGCCGCGCGGTGCGGGAGTCCTGTCCGCGGGCCGGACGCCCGGCCCGCGGGGACAGGCACCGGAATTCCGCGGGCGGAATTTCCTCATCGGCTCAGCACAAGGAAACTCGCACGCTTCGCACGGCGCCTGCGCCGGGGAGAACGAGAAGCCGCGGAGAAGGAGAAGCCGCGGAGAACGGGATACGGGGAGCTTCCCCGGACGCACCATCCCGCGCGTGCCGGAATGTGAATATCCGCCGTACCCCCGCTGCCCGCACCACATTACCGACGTCGCGGGCCGGGCCTCCGGCGCTACGCGAGCGTGCCCTCGCCCTGGATGCGGAGCATCCGGCCGCGGACGGCGGTGGTGGCGGCCTCGCCCGCGCCGGAGAGGTCGGTCCAGACGACGAACGCGCTCGGGCCTTCCGGCGCGCCCGCCACGGTCGCGGCGGCCACCTCGAACCGCTCACCCGGCGCGTCGCCGCTGAGCCGGAGCGGCTCGGCGAGCGAACCCCCGGTGGTGGAAATGATCTTCGCCAGCACCGTGTGCCCGGTGCCGGTGGCGGCGGACCTCTGCACCCAGGCCGCCAGGAACCGGTTGTCGGTCAGCGGCGCGAGCGCCGGATCGGCGCAGCTGAGGTCGGCGCCCGAGCAGGCCGGGACGCCGGGCTCCGCGAGGGCACCGTCCTTGGCGAAGACGCTCGTCTCCACGCTGCTGCGCGAGCCGTCGGGCGCCACCCGCACATGGGCGAGGACGAACTGCTCGGTGTCCAGGGCGGTGACCGCCGCGCCGCCACCGGCGTAGCCGGACAGGTTGGGCGTCGTCTCCGGCGTGACGGCCGCGCCGTCGAAGGTGAGCACGCGCAGGGTGAGGGCGCCGCCCGCCACCAGGTGCGGATCGGCGCGCCAGCCGATGACGACGTTCCCGTCCAGCCGGGCGGTGAACGGGGTCGTGTGGAATCCCTCGGTGGTGCTGACCGCGAACTCCGCGCCTTCGGGGCTGCCGTCGAAGCCGTAGCGCCGGGCCAGGATGCGCCGCCGCGGCGCGGCGTCGGCCCAGGTGATCAGGAAACCGGCGTCGATCATGTGCGTGACGGCCGGGCCCTGTCCCGGGTCCGCGTCGGTCGTGCTGACCTGCGTCGCGTCGCCGATCGGGCGTCCGTCGGTCCCGTAGCGGCGCATCTTGATGTGCGGGCGGGGCCCGGGAACGGTCGCTGGGGACTCGACCCAGGTGACGAACGCGCCGGACAGCGGGGTTGCCGCGATGGCGGGCCGCTCCCGCAGGACATCGGGCGGGGCGGGGGCCGGCTCGCTGACGACGAACTCCTCGGTGGCCGGCTGCCCGTTCGTCAGGTAGAGCCTGCCCTTGATGCTCGCGTCGCTGCTGTCGCTCCACACGACGAAATAGTGGCCGGTGCCGAGCGCGGCCACGGCGGGGTCCCGCTGAATTCCGGCCGTAGTCGAATTGATCACGAAATCATTCATCGCTCCGCCTCTTTCTCCGCCCGGCCCGGAACTCCTCCTCGATCACCGTAGCGTCGTCCGGGTAATTCCGCGCGCCGCGGAATTACCCGCCCCGCGCGGGGGGCTCAGCTCTCCGGGGCGAAGAAGGCCGCGGTGGCGGCCGCGGCCCGGTCGGCGTCCTCGGCCGAGGCGCCCGCCGCCCGGTGGGCGGCGCCCCACTCCCTGCTGGTCCGCACGACGAACGCCCGGCCCGCCTCGGTCGTGTGCAGGGTGTCCCGGTCGGCGAGATCCGTGCCCGCGAGGTGGAAGGCGAGGCCGAGCAGCGCCCCGTCCCAGCCCACGCCGGTGGCGCCGGGACCGTACCGGTCGAAGAACTCCGGGTCGTCCACGGCGGCGTGCTCCAGCTCGAACACGGTGGCGTCGTCGCCGTCGGGGGTGAGCCGCACGGTCACCTCGGAGATGTCCCGCTCGGTCACGTCCTCGCCGTAGACCCAGCTGACCCGGATCAGGCGCGGCGGCTCGCAGTGCAGCACCTCGCCCCTGGCGTTCCCCTCCAGCTGGTAGGAGCCGCCGACGCGCAGGTCCCCGCTCACCGGCGCGACCCAGCGGGCCAGCCGCTCCGGCCGGGTGCAGGCGTCCCAGACGTCCGCCACCGGGCTGTCGAATCGGCGCCGGAGCAGGACCGTCACACCGTCCCCCGCGGGGATGGCCCGGCGGCCGACCTCGCGGTGGACGGCGTGGACGTGGTCGATGAAGTCACTCATGTGCGGATTTCCTCTTCTCACGGTTTCTTACGGTTTCTTGCGGTGCCTCTCACGGGCCAGCTCGGTTTCGAGCGCGTCCAGCCGCTGGTTCCAGAACCTCCTGAAGTGGGCGAGCCACGCGTCCGCCTCCTCGAAGCGGGCGGGGGCCACCGCGTAGAGGCGGCGGGTGCCCTGCGGCCTGACGGTGGTGAACCCCGATTCGCGCAGCACCCGCAGGTGCTGGGAAACGGCCGGCTGGGAGATGCCGAACTCGTCCCGGATGACGGAGGTGACGGCACCGGCCGGCTGCTCGCCCTCGGCGAGCAGCTCGAGTATCCGGCGCCGGACGGGGTCCCCGAGGACGTCGAGCGCGTGCACGGCAGCCAAAGTAATAGACCTTCCTTATATAAGGCAAATCTTAATCATGGGCGAACGTGCCCCGCGGACCGGCCTCAGGGGACGGCACCGGCCAGTGCGGTGTCCACGCGGGCGGGCGACAGCACATGGCCGGTGGCCAGCAGTCCGGCCCCCAGCGCGGCGGCGCTGCGCGATGTCCGGCTCGGCTCGATGATCAGGTGCTGTGTCGCCAGCGGGTGCGAGCGGCCGTAGACCGCCTCGCGCACCCCGGCGACCAGCTGGTCGTGAACGGCCGCGAGGGCACCGCCGACCACGACGGCCTCCGGGTTGAAGAAGTTGACGAGCCCGGCGAGCACGTCCCCCACGCAACGCCCCGCCTCGCGCACCAGCCGGATCGCCGCGTGATCCCCCGACTTGACCAGGCCGGCGACGTCGGTCGCCGAGGCGGCCCGCAGGCCGAGGGCGCTCAGTCTCCTGGCGAGCGACGCACCGCCCGCCACGGCCTCCAGGCAGCCGAGGTTGCCGCACCGGCAGGGGGTCTCGTCCACGCCGACCCGGATGTGCCCGATGTCGCCCGCCGTGCCCTGCGCGCCGCGGTGCAGGCGCCCGTCGGCGACGACGCCGCAGCCGATGCCGGTGCCCACCTTGATGAAGAGCAGGTGGCCGACCCGGGGGAAGACCCGGCGCTGTTCGGCCAGGGCCATCATGTTCACGTCGTTGTCGACGAGGGTGCACACCCCGAGGCGGTCGGCGAAGAAGCGCGGAATGGGGTACTGGTGCCAGCCGGGCATCAGGGGCGGCTCGACCAGCCGCCCCGTCGAGAACTCCACGGGCCCCGGCACGCCCACGCCGACGGCCCGCAGCGCGGTGCGCGGCCGCCCGGCCTCGTCCAGCAGCGCGAGGACGGTGCGCGCCACCCGGTCCAGCACGGCGTCCGGCCCCTCCGCGATCCGGATGCCGCTCTCCCGGCTGACCAACTCCCGGCCGCCGATGTCGAGAAGGGACACGCGGCCGTGCGTGGCACCGAGCCCGACCCCGGCCACCAGGTGGTCGGCCGAACGCAGCCGCAGCCTGCGTACCGTGCGGGCGCCGGACGCGTCGCCCGGCGCGCCCTCCTCGACCAGCCCGTGGGCGATGAGCGCATCGATGCGCTGCGACACCGTCGAGCGGGCCAGGCCGGTCACCCGCGCGACGTCGGCGCGCGTCTCCGCGGCCCCTTCGGCGATCAGCGCGAGAATCCGGCCCGGCGAAGCGGGACCTGGCGCCGCGGCGCTGCGCGGCGTCGGCACTGAGGGCATGGCACCTCCACGCGGAAACTTTCGCCACTCTCAGGAGAAAGACTTTCGAGAGCAGGCGCAAGTAAGGAATTTTTCCCCATTCCTACCCCTACTTGAGACCTTGACAGGCCAAACTTCTGCCACGACATTGCTCATCATGCTGACGATGCAGGACATGTCAAAGAGCTTCCTCGGCAACCGAGTTCTCCACGACGTCACGCTCGACCTGCTCCCCGGCGAGGTCCACGCCATCGTCGGCGAGAACGGGGCCGGCAAGTCGACCCTCATGAAGCTGCTCAGCGGCGAGCACACGCCCGACGGCGGTCGCATCGAAATCGACGGCGTGGCACGCTCCTTCAGCCATCCCGCACAGGCCCAGGCGGCGGGCGTCGGCATCATCCACCAGGAGCTGGCACTCCTGCCGCACCGCACCGTGGCAGAAAACGTCTTCCTCGGCCGGGAGCCGAAGCGTTTCGGCTTCGTCGACCGGGCGGCGATGGAACGGCGCACCGCCCGGCTGCTCGACGACCTCGGCGCGGTCGGCATCAGCCCGGGAACGCCCGTCCACGAACTCTCCGTCGCCCGGCAGCAGGTCATCGAGGTGGCGAAGGCGCTCGCCGCCGACGTCCGCATCCTCGTGATGGACGAGCCCACGGCCGCGCTCGCGGAGCACGAGGTGGCCGCGCTGTGCGACCTCGTGCGCCGCCTCACCGCCCGCGGCCTCGGCATCCTCTACATCTCGCACCGGCTGCGCGAGGTGTTCACCCTGTCCCGGCGCATCACCGTCCTCAAGGACGGCCGCCGCGTCACCACGGTCGCCACCGAGGACAGCAGCGTGGACGACATCGTCCGGGCCATGGTCGGACGGGAGTTGACCGCCTACTACCCGCCGCGGGCGGTCGCGGCGGAGGTGGCGGAGGTGGTGCTGACCGCCTCCCGGGCCGGGAACGGCAGGCTCGCGGACATCTCGTTGTCCCTGCGCGCGGGCGAGATCCTCGGGGTCGGCGGGCTCCAGGGCTCGGGACGCAGCGCCCTGGCCCGCGCCCTGTTCGGCGCCGACCCGTTCACCGCGGGCGAGATGACCGTCGGCGGCAGGCGGCTGCGACCGCGCCGCCCGCGGCAGGCGATCCGGGCCGGCATCGCGCTGGTGAGCGAGGACCGCAAGGCCGAGGGGCTCGCGCTGCGCCAGTCCGTGCGGGACAACGCCCTGCTGGTCACCAGGGCCGTGCCGGCGCGGGAGCGCCCGCCGGACGCGCGTGCCCTGGCCGATCTGCTCGACCGGGTGCGGCTGACCTCGCGCGGCACGGGCCAGGAGGTCCGCTTCCTGTCGGGCGGCAACCAGCAGAAGGTCGTCATCGCCAAGTGGCTCGCGGCCCGGCCGCGCGTGCTGCTGTTCGACGAGCCGACCCGGGGCGTCGATGTGGGGGCCAAGGCCGCCATCCACACGCTCGTCCGCGAGTTGGCCCGCGAGGGGCTCGCCGTGCTGCTGATCTCCTCGGAGCTGCCCGAGCTGATCGGGATGAGCGACCGCATCCTCGTCATGGCCGACGGCCGCATCGCGGGCGAACTGCCCGCCGGAGCCTCGGAGGAGGACATCATGCGCCTGGCCACCAGCGGCGGTACCGCGCTCGGTCACGCGGGCGGTGCCGCGTGACGGCCGAGAGCCCCGGCTCGCCGTCCGCCGCCCTGCGGCGGGCCCGGCGTCCGGCGCGCTCCCGGTGGCCCGCGGTCCGGCTCGGCGACCCGGCCGTCGGCATCTGGCTGGCCGCGCTCGGCGTGACGCTGCTGGGCTGGATCATCGTCGACGCGCGCGGCGGCGCGTTCATGACACAGGGGAACGTCACCGGCATTCTCCAGAACTGCGTGGCGCTCGGCCTGATCGCGCTCGGCCAGACCGTCGTCATCCTCACCGGCTCCCTCGACCTGTCCGTGGCCTACCTCGCCAGTCTCGGCACGCTGGTCGCCGCGGAGACCATGGCGGGGCAGGACGGCAACGTCGTGACCGCCGTGATCGCCGTCCTCGCGCTCTCCGCCGCGGTGGGGCTGGCCAACGGGCTGATCGTCACCGGGCTGAAGGTGAACGCGTTCATCGCCACGCTGGGCGTCGCGTTCATCCTGCGCGGCTGGATCGAGGACAACTACAGCGGGCCCGCCGGGTCGGTGCCCGTGACGTTCCAGCGCCTCGGCTACGACCGGATCGGGCCCGTGCCGGTGTCCGTCTTCCTGCTGGCCGCGGTGGCCCTGGCGCTGTGGCTGATCCTGCGGCGCGCGCGCCTGGGACACCACATGTACGCGACGGGCGGTGACGCGCACGCCGCGCGCCTGTCCGGGGTGCGCACCGGCCGGACGGTGGTGGCCGCGCACGTGCTGTGCTCGCTGTGCGTGGGCGTGGCCGCCCTCTTCCTCGCGGCGCGGTTCGGCGCGGGCTCGCCGTGGGCGGGCACCGAGGCACGCTACGACCTGGAGTCGATCGCCGCCGTGGTGCTCGGCGGCACGGTGCTGGCGGGCGGGCGCGGCGGGGTCGTCGGAACGCTGGGCGGCGTCGCGGTGCTCGCCGTTCTCGACAGCGTCTTCAACCAGCTCTCCGTCGACCCGTTCTTCAAGAACGTGCTGCGCGGCGTGGTGATCATCGCGGCCGTCGCGCTCTACGCCAGGCGGCGGCGTTCGGTGAGGAGGAGCGCGTGACCACTCTCGATTCCGCCGTCCCCCGGGCCGCCCGCCGGGCGCGCCTGCTGGCGCTGCTCGGCACCGGTCTGCCCGTGTACGCGCTGCTCGGGGCGCTGCTGGTGGCACTCGCGTTCACCGATCCCGGTTTCTACGAGCCGGACCGCTTCCTGGCGTTCATCCGGCGGGCGGCGCCGCTGGTGCTGCTGGCCGCCGGACAGTATCTGGTCATCGTCTGCGGCCAGTTCGACCTGTCCGTGGGGGCCGTGGTCACCGCGGGCGTGGTGGTGGCCGCGGAGATCTACGCGGAGTTCCCCGGGGCGCACTGGCTGGTCGTGTGCGGCGCGCTGCTGCTCGCGGGCGCGGCCGTGGGGCTGGTCAACGGCCTCGTCACCACGGGACTCGGCGTCCCGTCGTTCATCACGACGCTGGGGATGATGCTGATTCTGGAGGGCGGGGTCTTCTTCTGGACCGGCGGCTCCCCGCAGGGCTATCTGCCGGACGACTTCAGGGCGGTGGGCCGCGACGACGTCCTGGGCCGGGTGCCGTGGGCGGTGCTGGTGTGCCTGGCGGTGGGCGTCGCGGCGGTGCTGCTCATGCGTTCCCGCTTCGGGCGCACGCTGGTGGCGACCGGCGACAGCGAGCGGACCGCGGCGCTCGCCGGCGTGCGCGTACACCGCGCCCGCACCGTCGCGTTCGTCCTGTCCGGCGCCGCCGCCGCGCTGGCCGCGGTGCTCGTCGGCGGCTTCTCCGGCGTCTCCGCGCAGGCGGGCACCGGCATGGAGTTCGAGGCCATCACCGCGGTCGTGCTGGGCGGCGTGCTGCTCGGCGGCGGGCGCGGCTCGGTGGTCGGCGCGATGGCGGGGGCGTTCTCGCTCACCGCGCTGTTCACGCTGCTCAACCTCCAGGGCGTGTCCGGCGCCCTGGAGTCCACGGTCCAGGGCGTCATCGTGATCGCCGCCGTCGCCCTCGGCGCCGCCGACTGGTCCCGGCTGCGCCGCCGTTCCCCTTCCGTACCCTCCGGAGGTCCCCGCTCATGATCAGAAGAACCGGCCCGCTGCTCGCCGCGGCCCTGCTGTCCGCGGCGCTGCTCACCTCCTGTACGAGCGACACCCCGTCCGACGGGCCCTCGGCGCCCGCCGGCTCCGCCTCACCGTCACAGGACGGCGGCGGCGACGCGGAGTTCTTCACGCAGGCGGAGTACGAGCAGCAGATCGCGCTGACCCGCGAGACGCCCGAGGGCCCCGAGGACCGGCCGTGGGAGCAGATGCTGCGCCCGGAGATGGCCGACACGAGCCAGTACGCGGTCGAGGGCGACGACGTGCACCTGTGCTTCTCGAACGCGGGTGTCTTCAACCCGTGGCGGCAGGTCGGCCTGCGCACCATGGAGGCCGAGGTGGCGCTGCACGAGCAGATCACCGAGTTCACCGTGGTCGACGCGGAGGGGCAGGACGACAAGCAGATCTCGGACATCCAGGAGCTGAGCAACCAGGACTGCGACGCCCTGATCGTCTCGCCGAACACGACGGCCACGCTGACTCCGGCGATCGAGGAGGCGTGCGGCAGGCTGCCGGTCATCGTCTTCGACCGGGGCGTGAACACCGACTGCCCGGTCACGTTCATCCACCCCATCGGCGGCTACGCCTACGGGGCCGCGGCGGCTGACTTCCTCGTGGAGAACGTGGCGGAGGGCGGCAACGTCCTGGCGCTGCGCATCTCCCCCGGCGTCGACGTCCTGGAGAACCGCTGGTCCGCCGCGGAGCTGGCCTTCGAGGAGGCGGGCCTCACGGTCGCGGACGTGGAGTTCACCGACGGGGACCCGGCCGTCACCAAGTCGATCGTCACCGACGCGATCCAGCGGCACGGCGGCATCGACGGCGTCTGGATGGACTCGGGGGCGACGTCCGTCGCGGCCATCGAGGCATTCGAGGACGCCGGCGAGGAGGTGCCGCCGATCACCGGGGAGGACCAGCAGGACTTCCTCCAGGCGTGGGACGAACGGGACCTGACGGCCGTCGCCCCGACCTACCCGACGTTCCAGTGGCGCACCCCGGTGATCGCGGCCCTGCGGGTCCTGGCGGGCGAGGAGGTGCCGGTGGAGTGGCGGCTGCCGCAGCCCACCATCACGCAGGACACGCTGGCGGATTACCTCAGCGAGGACATGCCGCCGCTGCACTACGCCATGTGCGGCTGCGAGGGCATGCCGGGGTATCCGCAGGACTGGGGCGGCGAGTGAGCGGCGCGCTGCCCATCGGGGCCAATCCGTGGATCTGGCACTCGCCGGTCACCGAGGAGGCGCTGGCGCGCACCGTGCCGCGGCTGGCGCGCTGGGGCTTCGACGCGGTCGAACTGCCGCTTGAGGAGCCGGGTGACTGGTCGCCGCGTTCCGTGGCCGCGCTGCTCGCGGACCACGGGCTGCGCCCGGCGGCCGTCGTGGCGGTCATGCCGCCGGGCCGGGATCTGGTGGCCGCCGCCCCGAGGACGGTGCGCGCGACCACGGACTACCTGCGGGCGTGCGTGGACGCGGCGCGGGAGACCGGCGCGGGCGTCGTCGCGGGCCCGGTGTACGCGGCGGTCGGCCGCACCTGGCGGCTGACGGCGGCCGAACGCACCGCCGCGTACGCCGAGTTGCGGGACGCTCTGACGCCGGTGGTGGCGCACGCCCGCGAGGCGGGGGTGCGGATCGCCGTCGAGCCGCTGAACCGGTACGAGACGAGCCTGCTGAACACCGTGGACCAGACCCTGACGGCCCTTCAGGGGCTGCCCGAGGACGTCATCGGTCTTGCCCTCGACACCTACCACCAGAACATCGAGGAGCGCGGTCTCGACATCGCGGTGCGGCGGGCGGCCGGGCGCATCGTGCACGTCCAGGTCTGCGCCAACGACCGGGGCGCGCCCGGCGCGGACCACCTCGACTGGCCGGGCTTCCTGCGCGCGCTGCGCGACAGCGGCTACCGCGGGGCGGTCTGCATCGAGTCGTTCACCGCGCACAACGACAGCATCGCGGTCGCCGCTTCCGTGTGGCGGCCCCTGGCCGAGGACCAGGACGCCATCGCGGTGGACGGCCTCGCGTTCCTGCGCCGTACGTTCGCCGCCCTCTGATCTCGCCGCCCTCTGATCTCGCCGGCCCGGCCCACTCGGGACATGCCGCGCCGGTGCCTCACCCCCACGGAGAGGACCCCCATGAGGAAACGCACCCCCGGCAGACGAGCGAGAGCCGCGCTCGCCCTCGCCGTCGCCCCCCTGCTCGCGGCCGGCGCGCTGCCGGCCGCGGCGGCGGCCGAGGAGCAGGCCGCGGAGTTCCGCGCCCTGCTGTTCACCAAGGCCGTCGGCTACGTTCACGACTCCATACCGGCCGGCATCGAGATGATCGAGGAGGAGGCGGCCGAGAACAACTTCGAGGTGGTGCAGAGCGACGACGCCGCCGTGTTCAACGACGCCGACCTCGCCGGCTTCGACGTGGTGATCATGCTCCAGAACTCGGGCATGGTCTGGGAGACCGACGCCCAGCGGGCCGCCGTCCAGACGTACGTCAACAACGGCGGCGGCATCGCGGCGATCCACAACACGCTGGACATGGGCATCGAGGAGGAGTTCCCGTGGTGGGACGACCTCATCAACGGCGGCGCGCACATGCCGACCCACTCCCCCGGCGTCCTGGACGGCACTGCGCACGTCGCCGACCGGGTCCACCCCTCCACGGCAACGCTTCCCGAGCGCTGGGAACGCCCGGAGGAGTGGTACAACTTCGACGTCAACCCGCGCGGTGACGTGCACGTGCTGGTCACGGCCGACGAGTCCACCTACGACCCGGGCGGCGACGCGATGGGCCCCGACCACCCGATCTCGTGGTGCCGCGAGGCCGAGGGCGGCAGCGTCTGGGCGACCGCGATGGGCCACGACGCGGCCTCCTACGACGAGGAGCACTTCCGCGACCACGTCGTGGGCGGCGTCCAGTGGGCGGCGGGCGCGGCGCCTGGCGACTGCGGCGGCACGGTGTGGAACAACTACGCCAAGGTCACGCTCGACGACAACACCTCCGACCCGATGGAGCTTGACGTCGCGGACGACGGCCGCGTCTTCTACGCCCAGCGCGGCGGCGAGGTGCGGATCTTCGACCCGGAGACGCACTCGGCGGCCCCCGCGGGCACGCTCGATGTGTACACCGGAGGTGAGGACGGCCTCGTCGGCCTCGCCCTCGATCCGGGATTCGCCGAGAACCAGTGGATCTACCTGTACTACTCGCCCGCGGAGAGCGAGGAGGACGTCAACCGGCTGTCACGCTTCACCGTCGAGGGCGACTCCCTCGACCTCGCCTCGGAGCAGACGCTGCTCGAAGTGCCGGCGTACCGGGACCGTACCTATCCCGAGCCGGGCCACACCGGCGGCAGCCTCGACTTCGGCCCCGACGGAACGCTGTACCTGAGCACCGGGGACGACGTTCCGCCCAACCTGTCGCCCGACTGGCAGGGTTACGCGCCGCTGGACTGGCGCGAGGGGCAGGAGATGCTGGACGCGGCCAGGACCGCGGGAAACACCAACGACCTGCGGGGCAAGATCCTGCGTATCCAGCCCACCGATGACGGCGGCTACACCATCCCCGAGGGGAACCTCTTCGCGGAGGGCACCGAGGCCACGCTGCCCGAGATCTACGCGATGGGCTTCCGCAACCCGTTCCGGTTCACGGTCGACCAGGAGACGGGCGACCTCCACGTGAGCGACTACGGGCCCGACCGGGGCCTGCCCACGACCGAACGTGGCCCCGAAGGGCTCGTGGAGTACAACGTGATCACCGAGCCGGGGAACTTCGGCTGGCCCTTCTGCCACGGTGACAACCAGGCGTACGCACCGTACAACCCGGACACCGGCGAGGTCGGCGAGAAGTTCGACTGCGCCAACCCGGTCAACCCCTCCCCCAACAACACCGGCCTGACCGAGCTGCCGCCGCTCCAGCTGCCGGAGATCTGGTACGGCTACGGCGTGTCCGAGCAGTTCCCCGAGATGGGCGAGGGCGGCTCCGCCCCCATGAGCGGCCCGGTCTACCGATACGACCCGGACAACCCCTCCCCCACCAAGTTCCCCGAGTACTTCGACGGCGCCCACTTCCTCTACGAGTGGTCCCGCAACTACATCAAGGAGATCCGCCCCGACTCCGATGGCGGCGTGCTGAAGATCAACGACTTCCTGTCCACCCAGGAGTTCGTGAAGCCGATGGACATGACCTTCGGCCCCGACGGCTCCCTGTACGTCCTGGAGTGGGGCAGCGAGTTCGGCGGCGGGAACAACGATTCGGGCCTCTACCGGATCGACCACACCGTCACCGGCAGAGCGCCCGTGGCCATGGCCACGGCCTCGGCCACCAGCGGGCCCGCCCCGCTGACCGTGGACTTCTCAAGCGAGGGCACGTCCGACCCGGACGGCGGTGAGCTGACCTACGCCTGGGACTTCGACGGCGACGGCACGTTCGACGCCGAGGAGCCCGAGGTGTCCCACACCTACCAGGACGTCGGCGAGTTCACCGCCCAGCTGCGGGTCACCGATCCCGAGGGCAACGAGGGCTACGCGAGCGTCCCGATCACCGTGGGGAACACCGCCCCGACCGTGGAGCTCGACCTGCCGGTCGACGGGCGGTTCATCGAGTTCGGTGACCAGGTGCCCTACCGGGTGACCGTCACCGATCCGGAGGACGGCGAGATCGACTGCTCCCGCGTCATCGTGAACCCGGCACTGGGCCACGACGACCACGAGCACCCGACCACCGACCTCACCGGCTGCGAGGGAACGGTCGACACCGGCGACCTCGGCGGCCATCCGGAGGGCGCCGACCTGTGGTACGTGCTGAACGCCAGCTACACCGACGAGGGCGCCGAGGGCACCGGCGCGCTGACCGGCTACGGCCGTGCGGTCCTCCAGCCGCGGCACAAGCAGGCCGAGTACCACCACGACCAGTCGGGCACGCGCATCGTCGCCCAGCAGGACGCGGAGAACGGCGAGCGCATCGGCGACATCAGCGACGGCGACTGGATCGCCTTCGAGCCGACGAGCGTCGAGGGCACCGCGACGGTGAGCTACCGGGTGTCGTCCCCGTTCGGCGGCGGCACCATCGAGTTGCGCGCCGGGGCACCGGACGGCGAGCTGCTCGCCACCACGGACGTGCCGAACACCGGGGACTGGGATGTCTACCAGTCCACGCCCCCGGTGCCCGTGGCCGAGTCGGCCGGCACCCACAAGCTGCACCTGGTGTTCAGGTCGGCGCAGAACAACGCTTTCGACGTGGACTCCGTCCTGTTCGGCGCGGACTGACCGGCCGCCGCGGCGGCGCTTGACCCTCTCACCGGTGAGAGGGTCTAGCGTCCCGGGCATGACGACTATCCACTCGACGACGGAGCAAGAGGGCCACGCCCCGGTCACCGTGCTCGGCCTGGGACCCATGGGCCGCGCGCTGGCCGGGGCGTTCCTCGCGGCCGGCCATCCCACCACGGTGTGGAACAGGACGGCGGGGAAGGACGACGAACTGGTCGCCCGGGGGGCGCTGCGGGCCGCCTCGGCGGCCGAGGCGGCGCGCGCCGCGCGGCTGATCGTCATCTGCGTGCTCGACTACGACGCGGTGCACGCCGTGCTGGAGCCCATCGGCACCGCCCTGGCCGGGCGGACGCTGGTCAACCTGACCGCGGACGCGCCCGACCGGGCGCGGCGGACCGCGGCGTGGGCGGCGGACCGCGGCATCGGCTATCTCGACGGGGCGATCATGAGCCCGCCCGGCACCATCGGCGAGCCGTCCGCGGTGATCCTCTACAGCGGCGACGAGGCGGTGTACGCGGCGGCCCGCCCGGTGCTGGCGGGCCTGGGCGGCACGGCGACCCATCTCGGCGGAGACGATCCGGGCCGGGCCGCTTCGTACGACGTGGCGCTGCTGGACATGTTCTGGACGGCGATGAGCGGGGCGATGCACGGCCTGGCCCTGGCCCGCGCGGAGCACATCAGCGCCACGGACCTGGCCCCGTTCGCCCGCGGCGTGCTCGGCCTGCTGCCGGACATCATCGAGGAGTTCGCGGGGCGCGTCGACGCCGGGCGGCACCCGGCCGAGGACTCCGACATCACCTCGGCCGCGGCCGGGATGGCGCATGTGCGGCACGTGACGGAGGCCAGGGGCCTGGACGTGGGGCTGATCGCCGCCGCCGAGGCGATGGCGCGGCGGGCCATCGACGCGGGGCACGGCGGGGACGGCTTCTCGCGGCTGGCCGACACGGCCGCCTCCGACACGGCCGCCTGAGAGGGAAGGGGGCGACGGCGGCCGGCGAAAAGCCTTTGCGGGGCGGTCGCCCCCTGCCTTCAATGACTGCCATGACCTCAGCACCACTCTCACCGGAAGATGTCGAACGCTTCGTCGCCGAGGGCTTCGTTCCGATCCGGGAAGCCTTCCCCCGCGACGTGGCCGACGCCGGGCGGGCCGAGCTCTGGCGGCTGACGGGGCTCTCGCCCGACGACCGGGGGACGTGGACCGAGCCGGTCGTGCGGATCACGGGCTCGGCCGCCGAGCCTTTCAGGAAGGCCGCCAACACGCCGCGGCTGCACGGGGCGTTCGACCAGCTGGTGGGCGCGGGCCGCTGGCTGCCGCGGCCGGGCCTCGGCACGTTCCCCATCCGGTTCCCGCATCCGGACGATCCGGGCGACGCGGGCTGGCACCTGGACGCGAGCTTCGGCGGCGGCCCCGACGGCACGAGCCCCCGGCTGAACCTGCGCTCGCGGGGACGGGCGCTGCTGATGCTCTTCCTCTTCTCCGACGTGGGCCCCGACGACGCGCCGACCCGGATCAAGGTGGGCTCCCACCTCGACGTTCCCTCGTTCCTGGCCCCGGCGGGCGAGGAGGGCAAGGACATGTTCGAGCTGTGCCGCGAGATGGACGCGGCGGGGCGGCTCGACGCCCCCGGCCGTCCGATGGTGGAGGCCACCGGCCGGGCAGGGGATGTCTTCCTGTGCCACCCGTTCCTCATCCACGCCGCGCAGCCGCACCGCGGCACCGCGCCCAGGTTCCTGGCGCAGCCGCCGCTCGACCCGGTCGCGCCGCTGACGCTGGAACGGGCGGACGGCGCGTACTCGCCCGTCGAGGCCGCCGTCCTGCGCGGCCTGTGAGCCGCGGCGCCTCAGGCCGGGCCGTGCGCGCGGACGGGGGGCGGCGGGGCGGTGAGGCGTTCGACCGTGACGCGCGCCAGCTGGCCGGTGCAGCCCTGCGCGAGGCGTGAGGTGCCGACGTCGGCGGTGAGCGCGTTGGGGTTGCCGTGCACGCAGGTCGCGGCCTGGGGCGCGGACGGGTCGAACCACGCCCCGGTGGCGAGTTGGACCACCCCGCGGCGCAGCCCGTCGCTCGGCACGACGGCGGCGAGGCAGGAGCCGACGGCGCTGCGGACGCGGATCACCTCGCCGGGCCGCAGCCCGAACGCGGCGACGTCCGCCGGGTGCATCCGCAGCGGCTCGCGGCCCTCGATCTTGGCCGCGGCGCTGTGCGGGCCGTGGTCCAGCTGGCTGTGGAGCCTGGTGGCGGGGTTGTTCGCGATCAGGTGCAGCGGGAACGCGGGATCGGGCGGGTCCTGCGGCAGCCAGGCGGGGTGGCCCGGGCAGTCGTCGTAGCCGAAGGAGTCGATCGTGCGGGAGAACAGCTCGATGCGGCCGCTGGGCGTCGGCAGCGGGTGGGCATCGGGGTCGGCGCGGAACGCGGCGTACAGGGTGTGCCGTTCGCGCCGGCCGCGCAGCGGAACGCGCCCCGCGGGCCAGAAGGCGGCGAAGTCCTCGGCCGGGGCGTGTTCGGGCGCCAGGCCGGCGCGCCAGCTCTCGTAGAGGTGGGCCAGCCACTGCCGCGCGGTGCGGCCCCGCGTGAACTCCTCGGCCACGCCCAGCTCCGCGGCCAGCGCGGCGAAGATCGCGTAGTCGTCCCTGGCCTGCCCCTGCGGTTCGGCGATGCGGTGCATCGCGATCAGCACCGGGTCCTCCTTGGCGCCGCCGATGTCCTCGCGTTCCAGGGTGGTGGTGGCCGGCAGCACGATGTCGGCGTGCCGGGCGGTCGCGGTCCAGTACGGCTCGTGGACGACGACGGTGTCGGGCCGGGTGAACGCGCGGCGCAGCCGGGCCAGGTCCTGGTGGTGGTGGAACGGGTTCCCGCCGGACCAGTAGACGAGCCGGATGTCGGGGTAGGTCAGCCGCTGCCCGTCGTAGTCGCAGCGGCCCCCGGGGTTCAGCAGCAGGTCGGCGATGCGGGCGACGGGGATGAAGTCCGGTACCGGGTTGATGCCCTGCGGGAGCGTCGGCAGCCGGTAGGGCAGCACGCCCGCGCCGGTGCCCGCGGTGGCGCCGTAACCGTGGCCGAACCCGCCGCCGGGCAGGCCGATCTGGCCGAGGAGCGCGGCCAGCGCGACTCCGGCCCACAGGGGCTGTTCGCCGCGGTGGGCCCGCTGGAGCGACCAGCTGAGCGAGATCATGGTGCGGGTCGCGGCCATCTCGCGGGCGAGCGAGGCGATACGGGCGGCGGGGATGCCGCAGATCGCCGCGGCCCAGTCGGGCGTCTTGGGCACGTGGTCGGTGTGTCCGAGCACGTAGCCGCGGAAGGCGTCGAAGCCGGTGACGTGGCGGGCCAGGAAGCCCTCGTCGTGGCGGTCCTCGGTCAGCAGCACGTGGGCGAGCGCCAGCATCAGGGCGGTGTCGGTGCCGGGTTCCGGCGCCAGCCACTCGGCGTCCAGGTCATCGGCCAGATCGTCGCGCAGCGGGCTGACGAGCACGAAGCGCGCCCCGCGCGCACGGGCGGCGCGCAGGTAACCTGCCGCGCCGTGCCGGCTCACGCCGCCCGCGTTGACCTGGGCGTTCTTGGCGGGCATGCCGCCGAAGCAGACGAAGAGCCCGGTGTGCTCGGCGAGCACCGGATAGGTGGTGGGCTCGGCGATCGGCGCGTCGCTGCCGACGACGTGCCGCAGCAGCGGGCGGGAGGCGCCCAGGCTGTAGGTGTTGACCGAACGGGTGTAGCCGCCGAGCGCGTTGAGGAAGCGGTGGACCTGGCTCTGCGCGTGGTGGAAGCGCCCGGCGCTGCCCCAGCCGTAGGAGCCGCCGAAGATGGCGCGGTTGCCGTGGACGGTGCGTACCCGGTCCAGTTCGCCGGCCAGCAGCGGGACGACCTCCGCCCAGTCCACGGGCACGAAGTCGTCGGTGCCGCGGGCCGTGTCGGGTCCAGGACCGCCGGTCAGCCAGCCGCGGCGGACGTGGGGCCGGGTGACGCGGGCGCGGGTGAAGCCGGGCAGGTTGTCCAGCAGCGGCGAGGGTTCCGGGTCGGCCGGGTCGGGGCGCACCCGCAGCCCGTCGGCGTCGTGGGCGGCGTGGAAGGCACCCCAGTGGGAGCTGTGCGGGCGGCCGCCGGGCGGGCCGTTCACGCCGCGTCCCCCGCCGTGGGCCCGCGGTGCGTGCCGAGGCTGAGCATGAGGCGGTTGGCCCAGGCGAAGAACGCGGCGCAGTGCACGAGATCGACGAGTTCAAGGTCGGAGAGACCGGCGTCGCGCAGGGCGGCCACGTCGGCGCCGTTGGCCGTGAGCGGCACGGTCGCGAGGCCCGCGGCGAGCCGGACGACCAGGGCGCCGCGGCGGCCGATGACGGCGCGCGAGCCGTGCGCGAGGAGCCGGGCGACGGCCTCGGGATCGCCGCCGGACCGCCCGGCGAGCCTGGCGTGCACGGACACGCAGTAGACGCAGCCGTTGTGCAGGGACACGGCGGTGGCGGCCAGTTCGCGCTCGGCGCGCGGCAGGCCGCCCTCGGCGGTGAACGCGGCGAGGTCGATGGCGGTGCGTTCCGCGAGGATGCCCAGATCGTGGCCGAGGGTGCGGAAGTACGGGGAGTCCGCGCGTTTCCCGGCCAGCGCGCGGCGGTGTTCCTCGCTCAGCTCCTCGGCGGCCAGCGGGCGTACCGCGGGCTGCCAGGTGAGGACGTCGGTGGTGAAGCGTGCGCCGCCCGCCACCGTGGCCGAGGGCCCGTCGGCGGGCCGCCCGGTGACCAGCAGCCGCAGCGCGCCCGCGAGTTGGAGCTGCTGGTTCACGAAGCCGATGGACTGGGAGAGGGTGACGATCTCCGCGTCGGAGAATCCCGCGGCCCGCAGGTCCGCGATGTCCGTGCCGGACGCGGTCCAGGGGGCGGCGGTCAGCCGCCGGGCGTGCGCGACGGCCGCGTCCGCACGCCGCCGGGCCGCGGTGCCGGCGGCGGGCGGGGCACCGAGCAGGTCCGCGTAGTGGTCGCGGGCCGCGGCGTGGCGGTGCTCGGCGGCGACGGCGTGCGCGGCGGTCCGCGCCTCGGGCAGGGTGCCGGGGCCGGTGAACAGCACGTCGTGGGCGCGCTGCTGGTGGGCGCGCAGGCGCGGGCGCAGTGCGCGCAGGCGGGCCGCCTCGGGGAGGTGGCCGGTGAAACGGTCGATCGCGTCGGGTGTTTCTGGCACGGGGCGGCTCCTCACGCGGCCCGTCCGGCGCGGCTGATGGAGTAGCCGGCGTCCAGAAGTGCCCGGGTGTAGTCGCTCGCGGGCGACTCCATGATCTGGTCGCGGTCGCCCGCCTCGACGATCTCCCCGGCCCGCATGACGGCGATGCGGCTGCTCATGTGGCGCACCACGGTGAGGTCGTGCGAGACGAACAGCATCGCGAGGCCGCGCCGCCGCCTGAGGTCGGACAGCAGGTTGAGCACCTGCGCCTGGACCGACACGTCGAGGGCGGAGACGGGTTCGTCGGCGATCAGCAGGGCGGGTTCCAGAGCCAGTGCCCGGGCGATCCCGACGCGCTGCCGCATCCCGCCGGAGAGCCGCCCGGGGTAGGCGTCGGCCAGCGCCGGGTCGAGCCCGACCTCGGCGAGGAGGTCGGCCACGCGTGCGCGGCGCTCCGCGCGGCCGAGGCCGGTGTGCAGGGCGAGCCCCGCGCCGACGGTGTCGCCGACGCGCCGGTCGGGGTTGAGCGAGCCGT
The DNA here is from genome assembly GCF_031845565.1 of Streptomyces johnsoniae. Taxonomy (NCBI): domain Bacteria; kingdom Bacillati; phylum Actinomycetota; class Actinomycetes; order Kitasatosporales; family Streptomycetaceae; genus Streptomyces; species Streptomyces johnsoniae. The sequence goes on from NZ_JAVREV010000004.1 coordinate 27,450, forward strand.
AGGGGTCCTGGAAGACCATCTGGACGCGGGGGGCCAGGCGGCGCCGCCCGCGGCGGCCGAGGCGGGTGATGTCCTCGCCGTCCAGGAGCACTTGGCCGGCGGCGGGCTGCTTGAGACCGAGCAGCACCCGCGAGACGGTGCTCTTCCCCGATCCTGACTCGCCGACGAGCCCGAACGTCTCGCCCGGCGCGATGTCGAACGAGACGCCGCGCACCGCCGTGTGGCTGCGCCGCAGCCCCACCGGGTAGGTGACGGTGAGGTCCCGGACGCTGAGCAGCGCCCCGCCCGCCGCGGCGGGCCCGTCCGCGGGACCGTCCGCGGGCACCGCGCCGTCCGCGGGCCCGCCGTCCGCGGGACCGTCCGCGGGTTCCGGTGCGGTGCGCGGGGCGCCTTCGGGTACGCGCAGGGCGGGGTCGGCCAGCCGTTCCTCGTCGACCTCGCCCATCAGGCGCCCGATGACCTCGGGCACGGTGGGCAGCGGGCGGCCCGGGGCGTCGTCCATGCTGGGCACGGAGGCGACCAGGGCCCGGGTGTAGGGGTGGACGGCGCCGCCGAGGACGCGGCGCGTGGGACCCTGCTCGACGACGCGGCCGCGGTACATGACCACGACGCGGTCGCAGACCTGCTCGATGACGCCGAAGTCGTGCGTGATGAGGACGACGGCGATGCCGGTCTCGCGCTGGAGGCGGACCAGCTGGCCGAGGACCTGGGCCTGGACGGTGGCGTCCAGGGCCGTGGTGGGCTCGTCGGCGATGATCAGTTCCGGCTCGTTGACCAGCGCGAGCGCGATCATGACGCGCTGGCGCATCCCGCCGGAGAACTGGTGCGGGTACTCCCTCGCCCGCTGGGCCGGGCGGTCGATGCCGACGCGCTCCAGCAGTTCCACGGCCCGTTCGCGGGCCGCCGCGCGGCCGGCGTCGTGGTGGAGGCGGTAGGCCTCGGCCAGCTGGGCGCCGACCGTCCGGTAGGGGTTGAGGGCGTCGAGCGCGTCCTGGAAGATCATCGCGACGCGCCGGCCGCGGATGCCGCGCAGCGTCTTCTCGTCCGCGCCCGCCAGTTCGCGCCCGTCGAGGCGGATGCTTCCCGTGACGCAGGCGTGCGGTCCGTGCAGGCCGAGAACGGCAAGTCCGGTGGCGCTCTTGCCCGATCCCGACTCGCCGACGAGCCCGACGATCTCGCCGGGCCGCACCTCCCAGGAGGCGTCGCGCACGGCGGCCGTCCCGCCGAAGGCGACGCCGAGTCCCGAGATCCGGAGCAGGGGCGGAGCGGCCGGTGCCGCGTGGTGCTGAGCCATGGCGCTCTCCTGGGTCAGACCTGGATCAGGTCGCGGCGGGTGCGGGTGAGGTATTCGAAACCGTCGTCGGTGATGACGAGGCTGTCGGAGTGCTGGAGGCCGCCGAAGCTGGGGATGCGCAGGTTCGGCTCGAAGGTCAGGGTCATGCCGGGGGCGAGCACCAGGTTCTCGCCGGGGCCGAGGCTGGGCTGCTCGTGCGGGCCGAGCCCGAGGCCGTGGCCGACGCGGCCGGGCAGGTAGTCGCCGTAGCCGTGGCGGCGGTACGCGGCGCGCGCGGCCTCGTAGACGTCGGCGCAGGAGCGGCCGGGCCGCAGGACGTCCTGTGCCTCGTCGCGGATGGCCAGCAGGGCCTCGAAGGCCCGCTGCCGTTCGGCGTCGAGCCTGCCGATGGCCGCCGAACGCTCGTTCTCGGCGTGCATGCCGTCGACGGCCGTCCAGATGACGGTCCACTGGATCTCGCCCTCGGCCGGGCGACGCGTGGTGGGGGGCGCGGAGTTCATCGGGACGCGGTCGCCGACGAGGGAGTAGGCCCACAGGGCGTTGAAGACGCCGCCCTCCAGGTTGCCGAAGTCCATGGCGAGCCGGTCCGGGTGGCGGGTGGACCACACCTCCTGCATGGTGCGCATCGCCGCGGCCGACACCTCGACCTCGCTGCGCCGCTCCCGCTTGGCGGTCAGCGCCGCGTCCATACCGGCGTCGGCGATCTCGCAGGCGATCCGGAACGACTCCAGCTCGGCCGCGTCCTTGACGTAGCGGGCGCGCATGAGCGCCGGGCCGCTGTCGGTGAACGTGGCGGCCGGCAACGCCCGTTCCATGGTCCTGTGGTGGTTGAGGGGCAGGAACTCGCCCTCCACGCCGATGCGTCCGCCGGACAGGCCGCGTTCCGCCAGCACGTCGGCCAGCACCTGCCACCAGTGGTCGGGGCCGATTTCCCTGGCCCACCGCCCGTAGGGGCGGATGTCGGTGATCAGCGAGGTCTGCCGGGAGGAGTGGGCGCGCAGCGCGTGCAGGACGAAGACGGGGTCCCCCACGGCGGGCAGCACGACCAGCACCGGGTGCGAGTAGATCATCGGGGTGTAGCCGGAGAGGTAGAACGTGTTCTGCGGCTTGACGACGATCATGGCGTCGACGTCGTCGGCGCGCAGCTGATCCTGGACGCGGGCCCAGCGGGCCCGCACGGCGGAGGCGTCGGGAAGCATCAGGGGCTCCTTGCGGGGGTCGGGGCGGCCAGGGACGGTTCGGCGGCGGCCTCCCGGCCGCTGTGGTCCTCGCGCCGGTGGGCCAGGTGGTCGCCCAGCAGGTTGGCGGAGATCACCAGGAGCACGAGGCCGAGGCCGGGCAGGACGGCGATCCACCAGGAGCTGAGGAGCTGGCCCTGGCCCTCGGAGACCATCAGCCCCCAGTCCGCCTCCGGGGCCTGGGCGCCGAGCCCGAGGTAGCTGAGGCCGGCCTCCATCAGCACGGCGCGGGACAGGTCGAGGGTGGCGGTGACCGCGACGAGGCCGCGGACGCCGGGCAGCAGGTCGCGGACCGCGACCCGCCAGGCGGGTATGCCCTGGGTCAGGGACGCCTCCACGTACTCGCTGGTGCGCAGCGCGAGGACGCGCGCGCGGACCAGCCGGAAGTAGGCGGGCCAGCCGGTGAGCGCGATCACCAGCACCAGAACGGCCGTCGACTGGCCGCCGAAGGAGAGCACGAGCAGCGCCAGCAGGATCGAGGGCAGCGCCAGCTGGATGTCGGTGAGCCGGGACAGGATCTGGTCGGGCCAGCCGCGGGTGAACCCGGCGAGCAGGCCGAGCGCGGTGCCGAACAGGCCGCCGCAGAGCACGGCGAGCACGCCGACCAGCAGCGGGGTCCTGGCGCCGTACAGCAGGCGGCTGAGCAGGTCGCGGCCGAGCTGGTCGGTGCCCAGCAGGTAGCCGTGCTCGCCGGGTGCCGCGTTGGTGTGCGCGAGGTCCTGGGCGAGCGGGTCATGCGGGGCGATCAGCGGCGCGAGCAGGGTGACGAGCACGATGGCGCCGAGCACGAAGGCGCCGAACGCTCCGGCGGAGAAGAACGGGTTCCGGCGGGGCGTCCTCGACTTCCTGGTTTTCCTCATCGGTCAGCTCCTTCCGCTGCTGTGCCTGACCCTGGGGTCGAGGAGGCCGTAGAGCAGGTCGACGATCAGGTTGACCAGGACGAAGGCGGTGATCAGGAACGTCAGGTCGGCCAGCACCAGCGGATAGTCCTCGTTCTGGAGCGCGGTGATGACCAGTTGCCCGACGCCCGGCCAGGAGAAGACGCTCTCCACGATGACCGTGCCGCCGAGCAGGGCCCCGGCTTCGAGGCCGAGGACGGTGACGACCGGCAGCATCGAGCCGTGGGCGGCGTGCCGCAGCACGCGGGCGCGGGACATGCCGAGCGCGGTGCCGGTCCTGGTGTAGGGGCGGGCGAGTTCGCCGCGCAGGCTGTTGCGGAAGACGCGGGCGAGCGGCGGGGTGACGCCGCAGGCGAGGGTGACGGCGGGCAGGATCAGCGCGGCGGGGCCGGCGGCTCCCGAGGTGGGCAGCCAGCGCAGTTCCACGCCGAAGATCCAGACCAGCAGCACGCCGATGTAGAAGCCGGGCACGGACTGGGCGAGGAACACCAGCCACATCGGCCACTCGCGGCGCGCCCCGCCGCGCCCGCCCGCTCCCCCGGCCCACAGGCCCGCCGCCGCGGCGCCGAGGCAGGCGAGGGCGAGCGCGGTGGCGGCGAGGGTGAGGGTGGCCGGCAGGCGTTCCCACACGACGTGCAGCGCGGACTGCTGGAAGGTCAGTGAATCGGGGAAGTCGCCGCGCAGTACGTCGCCGAAGAAGGCGACGTACTGCTCCGCGATGGGCCGGTCGTAGCCCAGGGCGTGGCTGAGGGCGGCGATCTGCTCCTCGTCGGCGCCGACGGGGGCCATCATGAGGGCGGGGTCGCCTGAGGTGTGGAGCACCAGGAAGACGGCCGACAGGGCACCCCAGACGGCGACCAGGGTCAGGCCGAGCCGCCGCAGGACGAACGCGAGCATCTACGCCGCCTCCTTCCACGCCATCTCGGCGGGCCGCACCCAGTCGTCGGGGCGTGGCCGCCAGCGGAGGTTCTTCGCGGTGCCGTGGATGCCGGGCTGCGGGAAGAGGAAGAGGACGGGCGCCTGTTCGCGGGCGCGCCGGGCCGCGGCGGCGTACAGCTCGTCGCGGCGGGCGGTGTCGGTGCTCGCGCGCGCCTCGGTGACGGCGTCGGTGAACTCCTCGTCCGCCCAGTAGGCGTAGGGGCTGTCGGAGACGAACAGGCCGTACAGACCGCCGGCGGCCAGCGTCGGCCACGCCTGCGTGATGTACTGCATATCCGACATGTCCTGGTCGACAAGGTACTTCTGCATGTAGACGGTGAACGGGATGCTGTTGATCGAGGCCCGCACCCCGACCTGCCGCAGCTGCTGCGCGACGGCCTGCACGATCAGGTCGCCCGCGACGTACTGCCCGCTGGGCACGGTCAGTTCGACGCTGAGCGGCCGGCCGGGGCCGAATCCGGCCTCGGCGAGCAGTGCGCGGGCCCGCTCCGGGTCGTAGGGGTAGCCGGTGAGGCCGTCGTCGTGGCCGGCGTAGTCGGCGGTCAGCAGCTGGCCAGGGCTCGGCTCCACCGTGTCCTTCAGCAGGCTGCCGGTGATGGCCCGCTTGTCGACGGCGTAGTTGACGGCGTGCCGCACCCGGATGTCGCGCATCGGGCCGGCGAGGGTGTTGAGCTTGATGAACGCCATCCGCGTCGTGTCGAGCTGGTGCACCGTCAACGCCCGGTCGGCGGCCAGTCGTTCGAGGTCCTGCGGGTCGAGCCCCGCGACCATGTCGAGTTCGCCCGAGAGCAGCCCGGAGACGCGGGCCGACTCCGAGGGCGTGATGCGGAAGGTGATGTCCCTGATGGCGGGGGCGGGGCCCCAGTATCCGGAGCGGGCCCGCAGCTCGACATTGCCGCCGGGGCTGTAGCGGACGATCTCGTACGGCCCCGACCCCATGGCCTCGGTCGCCGGGTTGTGGCGGGCCGTCCAGCCGGGGCTGAGCAGGTACAGGAACGACAGGGCGGCCGGGAGATCGGCGTCCGGCTCGGAGGTGACGAGGTCGACGGTGTGCGCGTCGACGGGCTCGGCGCCGCGCAGCAGCGGGAAGTTGGAGGTCATCCGCAGCGCGTTGCCGGCGTCGAGGAGCCGTGCGACGTTCCACGCGACGGCCTCGGCGTCCAGCGGCGTGCCGTCGGCGAACGCCGCGTTCCCGTCGAGCCGGAAACGCCAGCGGGTGGGTTCCGGCCGGTCCCAGGAGACCGCGGCATCCGGGCCGATGGACAGGTCGGGCCTGCGGGTGACGAGCGAGGAGTAGACGGAGGACAGGACGGACAGGTCCGTACCGACCGAGGTGGTGTTCATCGGGTCGAGCGTGGTGACGGCGGCGGACAGGCCGATCACCGCCTCGGAGCGGCGTGCCCTGGCGGCGGGGGAGGCCGCGGACAGGCATCCGGTGAGGCCGAGCGCGAGCGCCGCGCCCGCGCCGAGCCCGAGGAATCCGCGGCGGCCGAGCGCGCTCACCGGCCGTCCCCCGCGAACACGGAACGGTCGGAGGCGCACGGGTTGCCCAGGGTGACGTAGAACGCGCCTTCGGGCAGCACGGCGATGGAGGCGTAGGTGGTCTCCGAGCCGGCGCCTTCGACCTGGTGGCGGCACAGGCTGTGCTGCGGGTGGCCGTCGTGGTCGGCGAGCAGCACGGCCAGTTCGCCGGGAGTGAGACCGCGGGCCGCGTCGAGCGCGGTGCCCGCGACGCGGCCCCGGTGGTAGGAGGAGCCGTTCTCCTCCGCGGTGGGGGCGAGCGGCGCCGTGGCGGCGCACTCGTAGTGATTGGTCAGCACGTGGCGGTCGGAGTCGGCGCGCAGGAAGACGTCGTGCGCCGTGGCCTCGACGGCGAGCCGGCGGCCGGCGCGGTCGGCGAGCGCGATGTTGAGGCCCGACAGCCGCGGCTGGTCGCGCAGCAGCGCGGCGAACTCCTCGGCCGTCCCGGCCCGGCGCAGCAGCGCGTGGCTGTTGATCAGAATCCAGCCCTCGCCCGAGGCACGCCAGTCCACCCCGGTCCTGACGCTCCACACCCCGGAGGTCGACATGGCGACACCGGCGTCGTTGACGCCGCTCCCCGGCCACAGCACGCTGCCCGCGACGGTCACCTCGACGACGCGCCGCCCGTCCGGGTAGCGGCGGCGCAGCACGACGTGGTCCACGAAGTGGCCGGCCATGTCGCGGGTCTTGGCCAGCAGCGTGGTGCCTGCGGCGGCCCGTTCGCCGCCGACGACGAGCTGGCTGCACTCCTGCGGCAACCACCGCAGCACCATGTGGGCGGGCAGGTTGAGCGCCAGGACGTCCCGCAGGGCGACGCCCGCGCCCTCGGCGATCCCGGCGAGTTCGGCGTACTGCTCGGGGTCGTGGCGGCGCAGGAAGTCCGTATTGGCGGCCAGGCACCGCTCGTAGCGTTCGCGTGCGGCGTCGTCGCCGCACAGTTCGGCGACGTCGCGGCGGACGGCGTCGATGTTGGCGGCGATGGCCGCGCGGGCGGCGCGGCCGTGCTGCGCGCCCTGTTCGGCCGGGGTGCCGTTCAGGTCGAGGAAGGCGCCCCGCGGCCCCGCGGGAACGGCGGCGGAGGTCGGGGAGAGGCCGAACTCGACCCAGTGGCCCGGGTGTTCGGCGGTAACGGTGCTCGGCGGTGTCGCGGAAGTCACGGCAGGATCTCCTCAGGGACGCCGGCGAGGTGGGCGAGCACCTCGGCGGCGACCTGGTCGGTCTCGTGGAAGAAGGCGGAGTCGGTGCCGGGGCGGGCACCGATGGCGGTGGTCCAGCGCACCCCTTCCAGGGGCACTCCGACGGCGAACAGCGCGTCGTGGACACCGCCGCCGGGACATCGCACCCGCCCGTCCGCGGCCCGCACGTCGAGCGCGCCGGTGGGCAGGGGCGGGGCGCCGGGGGTGGCGGATGGCAGGGTGTGCGGGCGGCCCATACCGTCCGCGAGGAGGGCACGGACGATGCCTGGCCCCGCCGAGGCGACGTCGACGGCCGGAATCCAGGCGTCGATCACGAGATCGGGCACGAGGGTGAGGCCGGGCACGGCCGTGGCCGCCCAGCCGCCGCCCGGGGCGGGCCGCGCCGGGCCGAGCAGGCGCACCACGCCGGCGGCCAGCAGGGCGCGCAGCTCGCGCACCCGGCGGGCGGGCGGCCCCGCGGACAGGAAGTTCGCGAACCCGTTGAGGTGACCGAGGACGTCGCGCCGGTAGGACTCGCCGGTGAGGTTGCCCGCGGTGATGATGCGGGTCAGCGCGGGCCGCGCCTGGCGGATCGCGACGGCGAGGGCGGCGGCGGGCGGCAGGGCCGGGTCGGTCGCGGCGGCGGCATCGGCCTCCAGGTGGCCGGCGAACCACTCCTGGAGCGCGTCGGCGTCCGCGAAGCCGCGGCCGCGCAGCGGCGCGGCGACCGCCTCCAGATCGGGCGGTCCCGCGGCCCCGCGCTCCCGCCAGGCGAGTGCGAGATCGGCGCGCAGCAGCGGCAGCACGTCGGAACGGAAATCGATGCGGTCGCGCGCGGCCAGCCGGTCGACGGCACCGGGCGTCAGATGCGCGACGGGCGTGCGCACGCCCGGGGTGTCGACCCGCGCGTGGTAGGGAACGCCGCGCCGCGTGGTGATCCACAGCCGCGGCTCGCGGCCGCTGGGGACGTAGCCCGCGGGCGTGAACCGCCCGCCGCGACCGGCCGTCAGCAGGGCGATGACGTCGTAGGCGTTGAGCCCGCCGCCGCGCAGCAGTACCTCGGCCCCCGCGGGGACGGCGTCGAGACCGTAGTCCGTGGGGTGGCGGCCGGTCAGGTGCCCGCCGTGCACGGGCGGCGCCGCGTCGAGGTGTCCGGTGGCCAGCACCACGGACCGGGCCGTGACGGTACCGCCGGAGGCGAGGCGCAGCAGGTGGCCGCCCCCGGCGGGCACGATCCGCTCGACGGTGTCGCGCGACACCGCGGTGCGTACCGGCCCGGGGGCGCTGCGTATCGATTCCAGGGCGTCGGCGAGATATTCGCCGTAGATGCGACGGGGCGCGTAATCCCGTTCCCCCGAAGCCCGGGCGAATGCCACGCACTCGGCGTTCCGATGGCCTTCCGCGGCGATTCTGCGCAGCCACTCCAGAAATGTGGGTCCCGTTCCCACGGGAGAGGCGAGCCGCACGGAGGGATCGGGGAAGACGGTGTTGTCGGCGCTCATGGTGTTCATCAGCAGCTCGGCGGGCTGCTCGGTGTGCCAGACCTTCCCCGGCCCGGCCCGGTACGGATCGATCAGGAGAACCCGCAGCTCGGGCCCCGTTCCCGGGCGGTGAGCCGAACGGTGGCGGGCCACGATGCGCTCCGCCGTGGAGATGCCCCGCGGGCCCGCGCCGACCACGGCGACATCGACCGCTTCCGCGGGCTCGGCGGCATCGGGCATGGTGGCTTCACATTCGCAGAATCTCCGGGGCGTTCAACGAACGGGAAATCTGCCTCGTTTCCGTCCGGCACGTCAAGGGCGTCCCATTCCGTGGTCAATTGCCGTCCCATATTCCGCACCGACCTGTTCCATCAGGTTGGCGCCGCCGCCGGGAATAGCATGGGGATGCCCCGGGTTGCCACGGCACGACACCGTTCCGCCTGCTGCATCAGGTGGCCGCGTGTGCCGTTGGTCACAGCGGTGCCGACCGAGAGGAGCCGCCCCGCCATGTCCGAGACGCCGGCCTACCTGCGCGTCGCCGAGGCGCTGCGCCGCCGCATCCACGACGGCGGCCTGCCCCCCGGCTCCCGCCTGCCGTCCCGGGCCGAGCTGGTGCGGGCCCACGGCGTCGGGCCGAACGTGGCGATCTCCGCGGTGCGGCTGCTGATGGCCGAGGGCCTGGTCCACGGCCGCGTCGGCAGCGGCGTGTACGTACGCGAGCCGTCGGAGCCGCGCCCGATGGTGCGGTCCTGGCACGACGGGCGGCTCGGCGGCAGCCCGTACGTGCCGGGCGAGACGGGCCGGGAGGCGCACAGCAGCCGCGACTGCGTCTCGGCGACCGTCCCGGCGACCGCGGAGGTGGCCGAGCGGCTCGGCCTCGCGGCCGGGGAGCCCGTGATGTGCAGCGAGTACACCTTCCGCACCGACGGCGAGCGGGGCATGATCTCCACGAGCTGGGAGCCGCTGGCGCTCACGGGCGGCACGCCGGTCGCGCTGCCCGAGGCGGGCCCGCTGGCGGGACACGGCGTGGTCGCCAGGATGGCGCACATCGGGGTACGCGTGGACCGGGCGGCGGAGGCGGTCACGGCGCGGGCCGCGACGCCCGCGGAGGCGAGCCGCCTCGGCATCCAGGCGGGCGGCCCGGTGCAGGCGCTCCAGCGGACGTACTACGCGGGCGACCGGGCGGTGGAGACGGCCGATCTGACCGTGCCGGCGGGCCGCTTCCGGCTGGTGTACGAGTTTCCCGTGAGCGGCTGAACGTCAGGGCCCGGCGGCCAGCGCCCGCAGGGTGAGGTACGCGCGCTGCACGAACGCGCCGCGCAGGGTGGGCGAGGTATTGGCCAGCGCGGCGAACGCGACGTCGCGCTGCGGGCTGAAGCCGACGAACGTCGTGCAGCCGCGGGTGCCGCCGGAGTGGAAGTAAAGGTCGTGTCCCGGCCGCGGGCGCGCGTTCCAGACGAGGCAGATCCGGTCACGGCCCGGCGGCGTCACCAGCCGGGGCCGCGTCACCTCGGTGAGGGCCGTGCGCAGGGCGCCGTTCCCCGGGGCCGCCGTGCCGGGCGCGAGGTGCGCCTCCAGGTAGCGGAGCAGGTCGCGGGCGCTGGAGCGCAGGGCTCCGGCGGCGGCGAGGCCGGGGATGCGCCAGCCCGGACGGGCCCTGCCCCGCCAGTAGCCGGTCGCGCGCTCCGGACCGTCGGTGCAGCCGGTGCCGGTCAGCCCGAGCGGGGCCAGGACGCGCCCGGTCAGCAGCTCCGCGTAGTCGCTTCCCGCCGCGCGGGCCAGCGCGAGGCCGAGGAGGGCGACGCCGAAGTTGGAGTAGCGCATCCGCTCACCGGGGCGGGCGAACGGCCGGGCCCGCGGCAGCGAGGTCAGCAGGTCGGCGGTGCCGAACCGTTCGTAGGGGTTGCTGTACCAGCGCGGTGCCGCGCTGCGCAGCAGCCCGGGGGGCAGCCGGCGCAGCCCCGAGGTGTGGGTGGCCAGGTGGAGGAGGGTGACCGGGCCGCCGCGGGCACGGGGCGCCGCGCCGGGCGGCAGGTGGCGGTCGACGGGATCGTCGTAGCCGACCTCGCCCCTGGCGGCCATGTCGGCGAGGAGCAGCGCGGTGAACGTCTTGGTGACCGAGCCGATTTCGAACGGGGTGTGCGGGTCGGCGGCCGGGCCGCCGCCGTGCGCGGTGGTCCCGGCGGCGGCCAGCAGGCGCCGGCCGCCGCGGTGTGCCGCGACGGCCACGGCGCTCGCCCCGCCCGCCGCGGCGACCAGCGGGCCGAGCAGCCGGTCCGCCTCTCCGGTGCCGGTGGGCGGGGCGTGCCCGACGCTCATGTGCCGGTGCCGCCGGTCGTGGTGAGGGTGCGGGCGACGGCGACGCACCCGGCGACGGCCGCGACGACCGCCGTGTGCTGGTGGTCGACGAACCGCTGCTGCTCGTCCTCCGCCACGGGTTCGCCGTCGCGGGGCATGAGCCCGTCCTCGTGCTGGACCGCGGCGAGCGCCGCCCAGCTCTCCGGATCGCAGAGGGGCTCCTCCAGGCAGGCGCCGACGATCATCAGCTCGGCGACGAGGTCCCACTGGCTGACCTCGCGCCAGATGTCGATCCACACGGGCAGCCAGGTGGTCAGGTAGCCGGCCATCTCGACGGGCAGCCCCTCGGGGCGGCCGCCCCAGTCGGTCAGGTGGAAGACCGTATGCGTCATGGCGTACGCGGTCATCCAGTCGATGGCCCACGGTTCGGCGGCCGCGCCGAGCCAGGTGGCGCGGGCGAGGGCGTCCCAGTCGGTGCCGAGGTCGACGCCCGCCAGGCGGGCCGCGTTGGCGATGGCCAGCCTGCGGTTGGGCACGACCTCGGCGGCGCGGACCGAGGCGAGCCCCGCGTTGTGCCGCAGCAGGCGTGCCATTCCCTCGTGGTGGTAGCCGGAGCGGGCGAAGTGGGCGTACGTCTCCAGCGGATCGGTCATCAGCTGGTGGCGCAGCTGCCGTTCGTACAGCAGGTCGCCCTGGCGGAACTGAGCCCAACTGTGGTCGAGCAGCTCCTTGGCGATCCGTTTGTCCGTGCTGCCGGCCGCGGCGTCCCGGAGCACGAGTGACCCGGCGAGTGCGGTCTCGCCGAGCGGCTTGTACACGCTGTTGGGGTCGCCCAGGTCGGCGGTGGTGTCCGCGGGCAGCCCGGCGCGTGCGCGATGGGTGTGGAGCCAGCCGAGCGCGCGGGTGGCGATCCGGTGGGCGGTGGAGGTGACGGGCGCCGTCATGTCGGCTGCCTGTTCATCCGGCGGTCCTCCCGGGAGTGGTGGCGAGCAGGGCACGCGCGATGGCGACGTCGAGGGCGAGGCGGGTGCCGCCCCCGGCGTGCAGCGAGATGTGCTCGACGAGCGGAGCGGGGTCCAGCGGAAGCGGTACCCCGTCGCGGTGGAGCACCGCGATCCAGCGGGCCAGGCGGGCCGCGGTGGGGTAGTCGCGGCGGAGCATGGCGCGGGTGATGCCGCGGGCCAGGGATACGGGGTGGCGTCTGGCCGCGTCGGGCACGGGGCCTTCGACGCCGGGCAGGCTCAGCGGGGAGAGCTGTGCCATCAACACGGCCCAGCTCTGCCAGCAGCCGTTCGGGGCGAGCGCGGGCCCGGCCGCGGGCCGCGGCGCGTGGGTCTCCGCGCCGCCGTCGGCGTGACGTTCGAGCAGGCGGGCGGTGGCCCAGTCCCGCCAGGCGACGGCCCAGTTCTCGGCGGAGCCCTCGGGGGGCGCCGGCACATGGACGGGGGTGGGGAAGACGGCGGCGGCCTGCCGGACGGCGGCGGCGTCCCCGGGGTGCGCGGCGGCGCCGCCCAGGGCCTGGGCGGCGAGCGTGTCCGCGCCGATGATGCGGATGGCGGCGAGGGCGGCCTTGGGGTCGGCGGCTCCTTCGACGAAGCCGGCGAGCGGGGCCGTGCCCCCGACACCCCGCAGGGTGTCGAGGACACGGTGTGCCAAGACAGCGATCGCGTCCGCGTACGCCGCACGCACGGAGCCCTCAGCAGGACGCATCAGTGGCGCTCCACCGATGGGTCAGGACCGGCGTGCGGCGGGCGGCCGATGCCGACTCGTTCACGGTTCACTTGTCCCCCGGCTCCGAAGGAGTCTTCGGCGACAGGAGGAGCAGCAGGAGAAGCACGCCGACGGCCTCGGGCGAGTAGAGCGGGGCGTCGCTGAGCGGCGCTTCCTGCTCGACCATCAGGGCGTGGACGGCAGCCTCTTCGGTGGGGTTCGCGATGAACGGCGTGGTCTTCTGAGCGAGCATCAATGCCTCCTTATATCAGCCGATCCGCTGGGGTAGCGGTGCCAACATGATGAGACGCTACCTTATGGTCCGATATGTCGCATTTTAGGCTTCGGGTAGGGGGCAACCGGGCCGGTCGGCCCGGCGAGTCGGGCGAAATGCGCCCCCGGGCGCCGCGTCGCGGAAGGGCCGGCGGGGGCGGGCCGTGCGGCCTCAGCGGCCGAGGCCGACCACGACCTCGGCGCCCGGCAGGTCGAGGAGCGCCTTGCCCGGCAGGATCAGCTTCCCGCGCCGCGTGCCGCTGCCCACCAGCACGTGCGGCAGTCCGACAACGGCGGGATCGAGCAACACGGGCCAGCCTGCGGGGAGTCCGAGCGGCGTGATCCCGCCGTACTCCATCCCCGACTCGTCCACCACGGTCTCCCGCGGCGCGAACGACGCCTTGCGGACGCCGAGATGACGGCGCACCGCGCCGTTGACGTCGAGCCGCAGCCCGGCGGGCACCACGCAGGCGGCGAGCCTGGTCTCACCGGCGCGCCGCCCCGCGACGACGACGCAGTTGGCCGAAACGGCCGCCAGGCCGGCCCCGTACGCCGCGACGAAATCCGCGGTGTCGGCCTTCTCCGCGGCGGTGTCCACGTGGACGAACTGGTCCACGGACACGGACCCGCGCCAGGCCGACACGGCAGCCGCGACCGGCCCGCACAGCAGATCGACCGCTTCCGCGGCCGGGCGGACGTCGTCGAAGTCGCCGAAGGGTGCCTGCATGCGGCGCACCGTACCAGCGGCGCCCGGCTCAGCGCGGCGCGGGGACCGCGACCGCCATGGTGAGCTCGACGGGCTCCGTCCCGTCGTTCCGGTAGCCGTGGGGCACGTGGGACTCGAACGCGGCGGACGTGCCGGCGGGGACCGGGTGGTCGGCGCCGTCCACCTGAAGGGTCAACTCGCCCGCGGTGACGTGCACCAGCTCGGACGTGCCGGGGGGATGCGGGTCCGAGGCGTGCCCCTCCCCCGGCATCAGCCGCCAGTGCCACAGCTCCAGCGGCCCGGGCGCCTCGGTGCCGACCAGGAGCGTGCCCCGGCTACCCGCCTCCGTGGACCACAGCCGCACGGCCTGCCCGGCCGGTACGAGGCGCACCGCGGGGCCGCGGTCGAAGTCGAGCAGCGCGGAGATGCTGACGCCGAGGGCGTCGCCGACCTTCACGACGGTGCCGACGCTGGGGTTGGTCCTGGCCTGCTCCATCTGGATCAGCATGCCGCGGCTGATCCCGGCACGGGCCGCCAGCGCGTCGAGCGTCAGGCCGCGCTCGGCGCGCAATCGCCGCAGATTCCGGGCGAGGGACTGGGTGAACTCGTCGAGGTCCGTCACGGGGTGCCGTCTCCTGCACGTCTGTGCCAGTATTTTGTACGCGCAGTCCACCAGATTGCACTACTCTGCGGTGGACCCAATCGTTCATCACACTGTACCGACGACCCTGCGAGGTGCATCGCCACATGGTTGCCCTGGCCCTGGCCACCAGCCTGATGTGGGGTCTCGCCGACTTCGGCGGCGGCCTCCTGACCCGGCGCATGCCCGCGCTCACCGTGGTCCTCGTCTCACAGCTGCTGGCCGCCGCGGTGCTCGGCGTCGTCGTCGTGGCCACCGGCGCGTGGAACGAGGCGGGCGAACGGCTGTGGTTCGCCGTGGCGGCGGGCGTCGTCGGCCCGATCGCGATGCTCTGCTTCTACCGGGCGCTCGCCCTCGGCCCGATGGGCGTCGTCTCCCCGCTGGTCGCCACCGCCGTCGCGGTGCCGATCGGCGTCGCCCCGGTCATGGGCGAGCGGCCGGGCGCCGTGCAGTACACCGGCATCCTCGTCGCCTTCGCCGGGATCGTGCTGGCCGGCGGGCCACAGCTGAGGGGGGCGCCGGTGCAGCGGCGGACGCTGAGTCACACCATGTTCGCCGCCCTCGGGTTCGGCGCGGTCCTGGCCCTGATCGCCGAGGCGTCCACGACCGTGACCGGGCTGTTCCTCGCGCTGTTCGTGCAGCGCGTGTGCAACGTCGCGGTGGGCGGCGCGGCCCTGTACGCGGCGGCGCGCAGGGACCGGGAGCGGGCGGGCGGCCCGCAGGCGCTGGCCGCGGCGCTGCCCGCCCTGACGTTCGTCGGCCTCGCGGACGTCGCGGCGAACGCCACGTACGCCCTGGCCACCCGGATCGGCCCGGTCACGGTCGCCGCCGTGCTCGCCTCGCTCTACCCGGTCGTCACGGCGCTGGCCGCCCGCGGCATGCTCAGGGAGCGGCTGCGGGCGGTCCAGGCGGCGGGTGCGGGTCTCGCCATGGCCGGGACGCTGCTGCTCGCCTCCGGCTGAAGTCCCGCGAGCGCCGGGCTGCTTCAGTCGTTGGGCCGCAGGGTCCACACCACCGTCATCTCGCCGGTGACCCCCTCGTCGGTACGGGTGAGGGTGACGCGCACGGGGAACTCGGGGCGCTGCCCGGCGTCCAGGTCCGCGACGACGTCGGCGACCGGGCGGCCGAGGACCGCGGTGGCGGTGACAGGACCGCGGGCCAGCTTCTTGTAGTGGATCTCGGCGCGGACGGCGAGCGGCACGGCCCGCGACAACTCGGCGCCGAACGCGGCCAGAACGACCGCGCCGCTGGCCGACTCGGCGAGCGTGAACATCGCCCCGGCGTGCGGACCGCCGACATGGTTGCGGTACTCGGGCCGGTCGGGCAGCCGCACGACGGCACGTTCCGCGTCGGTGTGGAGGAACTCCAGGCCGAGGGTGCGCACCATCGGCACCGTGGCGGTGAGCGCGTCGCCTATGGACGCGGTGGTTTCTTCGCTCATGGCCACATGTTACCAATGGGTAAGTCGCAGGTCCGTAGCAAAAGCGGCTCCCGAATGGTTTAGAAGCGTGCGGCGGCCTTAGGGTCGAGGCCCATGAGGCCAGGAGAACAACAGCCGGGGGGCGAGCCTTCCTCCCAGTGGTCGAACCCGTACCAGCAGCCGGGTTACCAGCAGTCCAACCCGTACCAGGACCAGCAGGCGGGCGGGCAGTGGCAGCAGCAGCCCGCGGGGCAGCCGCCCGTCGGCCAGCCGCCCGCGGGCCCGCAGTACCCGGGGCAGCAGGCGACCGGCCAGTGGCAGCAGCCGGGTCCGATCGCACCGTCGGCCACGGACGGCGGCGGGACCCGGCTGACACCGGACGGCGGGGGCGGCGGGCGGCGCGGCAGGACGGCCATCGCGGTCGCCGTCGCGACGGCGGTCGTGGCCGCGGCGGTGGTCACCGGTGTCGTCGTGCTCGGCGGGGAGGACGACAAGGAGGCGAACGCGGGCGGCGACGGCGGGGCCTCCCCCTCGGAGGAGGAGACCGGGGCACCCGAGGAGACCGAGGAGCCCGAGCAGGACCGTTCCGACCCGGACGACCCCCGCCAGGGCGTGCTCCAGGTCCCGGACCCGGTCGTGGCGCCCGACTGGCAGGTCCAGACGATAGAGAACCGCCACAACGCGTTCGACGTGCCGCCGGACGACTGGACGGTCGGCGCGGAGAGCCTGATGGTCGGCTACGAGGACACCACGAACGACGACGAGGAGTCGGAGGACGAACTGTCCTTCGGCGACCCGGTCATCTCCATGTCCGCACCCTCCACCTACCTGGAGGACTGGTGCGCCGAGTCGGAGACCGGCGTCAGCTGGCGCGCGGTGGCGGGCACCAAGGGGGGGCAGGGTGCCACGGGCACCGAGGAGGCCGTGCGCAACGAGGCGGGCAGCTGGGCCCTGGCCGCCTACGACCAGGAGCGGCAGGGCAACCTCCAGGTCAGCGACGCCGAGCCGTTCGAGAGCGAGCACGGCATCGTCGGCCACACGGCCACCGCCACCATCACGGACGTTCCCGAGGACCCGGAGAACGAGTGCGGGACCTTCGACGGCAAGGTCGTCGCCGTCTCCTACCTGGACCTCAACAACGACCTGGCGACGTGGGTGCTGGTCATGGACACCGGCTACCCCGAGGAGCTGGACGACGAGACGGTCGAGCAGATCATGAACAGCCTGCGCCCCTACCCCGAGGAGGGGTCCAACGCCTGACCCCGGCCGTCAGCCCACGGTGAACGCGCCGGAGGGCGGCCTGGGCGAGGGCACCGCGGCGCCGTCCGCCACCGGGGCGGCGCCCGCGAGCAGCGCGGCGAGCGCCTCGCCGTGCAGCACCCGCGCGGGGAAGGCGTCCGCCGCCGCGCGGCGGGCCATGCGGGCCACGTCCAGCGGCGCGTCGGAGGCGGCGAGCACCACGTTCCCGAAGCGCCGGCCGCGCAGCACCGCCGGCTCGGCCAACACGCACAGCCGGCCGAAGACCTGTGCGAACGTGGCGAGCTGGGACCGCAGGAAGACGAACGGCGCGGCATCCGCGAGGTTGGCCACGTAGATCCCGCCCGGCCGCAGCGCACGGGCGACGGCACCGGCGTACCCGGTGGTGGTCACGTGTGCGGGGATGCGCGTGCCGCCGAACACGTCGCCCACGACGACGTCCGCGCCGCCCGGCGGCGCCGCGGACACCGCCGCCCTGGCATCCGTGACCTCGACCTCGATACCGCAGCCCGCGGGCAGCGGGAACCGGTCGGCGATCAGCTCGGCGAGCCCGCGGTCCGCCTCGGCCACCCGCTGACGCGAACCGGGTCTGACGGCCGCGACCCAGCGGGGCAGCGTGAGGGCGCCACCGCCCAGGTGCAGGACGTCAAGCGGCCGGCCGGGACCGGCCGCGGTGTCCACCACGTCGGCGAGGCGGCGCGTGTACTCGAACTCCAGGTGCGTGGGATCGGCCGGGTCCAGGTAGGACTGGGGCGCGTCGTCGACCGTGAGCAGCCAGGCGCCCTCGCGGTCGAGGTCGGGCAGCAGACGCGCGGTACCGAGGTCGGTGGTGCGGGTCACCGGCAGCAGCTGGTTCACGGCTCCATTGTCACCCGGTCGCGGACCCGCCCGTCCCGCCCCGCGCGGCGGGACGGGACGGGACGCGTGGGTCAGGCGTCGGCGACCGCCGTCACGGTGCCCGCGCCCACGGTGCGCCCGCCCTCGCGGATCGCGAAGCCGAGCCCCGGTTCGAGCGGCACCGGGTGGCCGAGCCCGACCGTCATCGTGACGCTCTCGCCCGGGAGCGCGCGCCCGGCCGCGCCGAGGTCGATGTCACCGACCACGTCCGCGGTCCTGATGTAGAACTGCGGCCGGTAGCCGGACACGACGCCGGTGCGCCGGCCGCCCTCGGCCGTGGTCAGCAGATACACCTCGGCGGTGAACCCGCGGCGCGGCGTGACACTGCCCGGCCGCGCCACCACGTGCCCGCGGCGCACGGCATCGCGCGGCACGCCGCGCAGCAGCAGCGCCACGTTGTCCCCCGCCTGGGCCTCGGTCATCGGCTTGCCGAACGTTTCCAGCCCGGTGACCACGGTCTCCGTACCGGCGCCGAGCACCTCCACCCGGTCGCCCACGTGCACGGTGCCGCGTTCCACGGCGCCGGTGACGACGGTGCCGCGGCCGGTGATGGTCAGCACGTTCTCCACGGGCAGCAGGAACGGCGCGTCCAGGTAACGGTCGGGCACCGGCACGTAGGTGTCGACGGCGTCGAGCAGCGCCTCGACGGCGGCGGTCCAGCGGGGCTCGCCGTTCAGCGCGCCGAGGCCCGAGACGCGGATCACCGGCAGGGCGTCGCCCTGGTAGCCGTGCGCGGACAGCAGTTCCCGTACTTCCAGCTCGACCAGGTCGGTCAGCTCCGGGTCGCCCGCGTCGGCCTTGTTGAGGGCGACGACGACGTGCCGGACGCCGACCTGGCGGGCCAGCAGTACGTGCTCGGCGGTCTGCGGCATCACGCCGTCGACGGCGGAGACCACGAGGATCGCGCCGTCCAACTGGGCGGCGCCCGTCACCATGTTCTTGACGTAGTCGGCGTGGCCCGGCATGTCCACGTGCGCGTAGTGCCGCGTCTCCGTCTCGTACTCGACGTGCGAGATGGTGATGGTGATGCCCCGGGCCGCCTCCTCGGGCGCCCGGTCGATGCGGTCGAAGGGGACGAACGCGCCGCTGCCTCGGTCGCTGAGCACCTTGGTGATGGCGGCGGTCAGGGTGGTCTTGCCGTGGTCGACGTGCCCCATGGTGCCGATGTTGAGGTGGGGCTTGGTGCGCACGTACGCCTGCTTGGGCATGGCGGAGTCTTCCTCGCTGCTGCGGTGGGATACCGGCGTCGCCGCGGCGGGCGCGGCCGGTACACGGACCCCTGTTTCCCGCCGACCCTCCCCCTGCGGGGCCCGCGGAACGATCCGGGAAGGGTCAGCGTCGAGCGCCGTCGGCTGCGGCTGCCGCGCCGGCTGCCGGGAAGAACGCGAAGAAGACGGCGGCCTTCGGCGCGTCCGCTGCTGCGGACGGCGCTGCGAGGAAGGCGGCCTGCCGGGTCATGCGGATGATGATGGCGCCTCGTTCGTCCCTTGTCGAACGCTTTTCCCGGGGCCACGGTTCGAGGCACCCTCCCGTCTGGCTTAGAGTGATCTCGCTTCACGCACGTCACTCGTCTCGACACTCTCCCCTGGGATGCCGCAGAGTCCATGTCTTGGTTCGAATCGCTGATTCTCGGTCTTGTCCAGGGTCTGACGGAATTTCTGCCGATCTCGTCCAGCGCACATCTGCGGCTCACGGCCGTGGCGTTCGACTGGGAGGACCCCGGCGCGGCCTTCACCGCGGTGACGCAGATCGGCACCGAGCTGGCCGTTCTCATCTACTTCCGCAAGGACATCGTGCGGATCGTCTCGGCCTGGTCGCGGTCCCTCGTCGACCGCAGCCTCCGATCCGATCCCGATGCGCGGATGGGCTGGCTGGTGATCATCGGCTCCATTCCGATCGGCGTACTCGGTCTGACCCTTCAGGACGCCATCGACGGCCCGTTCCGCGACCTGCGGCTGATCGCCGTGAACCTCATCGTCCTCGGCGTGGTCCTCGGCATCGCCGACCGGATGGCGATGCGGGACGCGACGGGCGGCAGGCACCGCGCCGTCAAGCCGCGCAAGGGCCTGGAGGACCTGACCGTCAGGGACGGCCTGCTGTACGGGCTGGCGCAGGCGATGGCGCTGGTCCCCGGCGTGTCCAGGTCGGGGGCCACGATCACCGGCGGCCTGTTCCTCGGCTACCGGCGGGAAGCCGCGGCGCGGTACGCGTTCCTGCTGGCCATCCCGGCGGTGCTGGCGTCCGGCGCCTACGAGCTGACCTCGATCGGCGAGGAGGGCTCGCACGTCTCCTGGGGGCCGACGATCTTCGCGACGGTGGTGGCGTTCTTCGTGGGCTACGCGATCATCGCGTGGTTCATGAGGTGGATCAGCACCCGCAGCTACATGCCGTTCGTCTGGTACCGGATCGTCGTGGGCACGGTGATCCTGGCGCTGGTCTGGTTCGGGGTCATCGAGCCGCACGCCGGTGAGGACGTCGGCACCGGCGAGGAGATCACCTCGGAGCAGTAGCCGGCCGCCCGTCCTGCTCCAGCGCGGCGAGGACGATCTGCTCGCACAGTTCGTGGGTGCGCAGCGCGTCCTGGGCGCTGATCGCACGCCCCGCGCGCACGGCGTCGAGGAACGTGACGGCGGCCTGCTCGATCCCGCGCTGCCGGGGCACGGGCACCCAGTCGCCCCGGCGGCGGATGCTCGGCTGGCCCTTGTGGTCGATGATCTCCGCGAGGTTGCGCACCTCGCGCTTGGCGTCCTGCCCCGACACTTCGACGATCTCCTCGGCCGATCCCGACCTGTGGTTCATCGTGCCGACCGCGGTGAATCCCTCACCGGAGACCTGGAGCACCACATGGTGCAGCAGTCCGCCGCCGACCCGGCAGCTGACGGCGACCCGGTCGATGGCGGCGGGTGCGAGGAAACGCAGCGTGTCGACGACGTGGATGAAGTCGTCGTACACCATGTCCCTGGGGTCCTCGGGCAGCCCGCGGCGGTGCTTCTGCATGACGATGAGGTCGCGCGGGTGCTCGACGAGGTGTGCGTAGGCGGGCGCGTGCCTGCGGTTGAATCCCACGGCCAGGCCCACGCGGCGGCGCTCGGCGAGCTCGACGAGGCGCTGGGCGTCGCCGAGGTGCCGGGCCAGCGGCTTGTCGACATAGGTCGGTATGCCCGCGGTGAGCAGCCGCGTGACGATGTGCGGGTGGTCGCCGGTGGGGGCGTGCACGAACGCCGCGTCGGGCCCCGCGGCGATGAGCGAGTCGAGGTCGTCGTGGCGCTGGCCGTCCGGCAGGCGGTAGGCGTCGCCGGTGCGGTCCAGGGTGGCGCGGGTGCGGGTGTGCAGGTGGGGCTGCACTCCGGGCTGGGTGGTGAGCACGGGCAGGTACGCCTTGTGGGCGATGTCCCCGAGCCCGATCACGCCGACCTTCACTGCGGGGCCTCCTCGGTGATCGCGAATGCGTGGACCGGCAGGATACGCGGCGGCAGTTGCCGCCCGGGCACCGATCCCCGCGCCCGTCACCGGTACCGGCGGGCCAGCTCCCCGACCGCCTCGGCGACCGCGGCGCGCAGCGCCGGCGGGCCGAGGACCTCGGCCTCGGTGCCGAGCCGCAGCAGGTCGCCGACGGCCACGGGCAAGGACTCCACGGGCAGGACGACCTCCGCCCGGCCGTCCGCGTCCGGCGGCCCCGCCGCGGCGGCCGCTCCGGCGCCCGCCGCGCCGAACAGCATGGGCAGCAGCCGCAGTCCGCGCGGCGTGACGCGCACGGTGGCCTCGTCGCGGTAGCGGCCGGCCTCCAGGCGGCGGGCGGCGGCCGTCCAGTGGCCTGCGAGGTCGAACCCTTCCGGCCTGGCGGGCGCGGGACCCAGCACCTCGACGGCGAGCAGGCGGGACACGCGGTAGGTGCGGACCTGGTCCTCCGCCGCCGCCACCAAGTACCAGATGCCGCCCTTCAGCACGAGGCCGAGCGGGTGCAGCTCGCGCCGGACCTCGCCGGCCCAGCGCCGGTAGTGGACCCGCAGCAGCCGGTCCTCCCAGACCGCCGCGGCGGCGGTGGCGAGGAACGGCACCGGGTCGGCGTCCCGGAACCAGGCGGTGGCGTCGAGGTGGAAGCGCTCGGCGACGCGGCCGGCCCGTTCGTTCAGCGCGGCGGGCAGCGCCGCCCGCAGTTTCAGCTGCGCCGTGGCCAGCTCCGCGCCGAGCCCCAGTTCTGCGGCGGCGGACGGCATGCCGGCCAGCGGGAGCGAGCCCGCCTCGCCGCCGGTGAGCCCGGTCAGGCGGGTGCGGTAGCCGTCGGTGAGCCGGTAGCCGCCGTCCGGTCCGCGATCGGCCCAGACCGGGACGCCCGAGGCGGCCAGCGCCTCGATGTCGCGGTAGACCGTGCGGACGGAGACCTCCAGCTCCCGGGCCAGCTGCCCGGCCGTCAGCCGCCCGCGGTTCTGGAGCAGGAGCAGCAGGGTCAGCAGTCGGTCGGCGCGCACTCCCCCATTGTGCCGCGGTACCTGACAGAAGATGTCAGGTAAGGCGGGCAGGGTGGCGGTGTCCGGCGCGGGAAGGGCCCGCGCCACCGGGGAAGGGAGTCGCCATGCCGGAGCGCAGCAGTGGCAGTTTCACCTACAAGGACTGGCAGGAATCGGTCGTCGCGGGCGAGGAGGGCGGGCCCCGGCTGGCCCGGGCCACCGTGGTCAACGCCTTCACCGGCGTCATCACGGCCGCGGAGACCGCCTGCGCGTACAGCATTTCCTACGCGGCGGACGGCACCGGCGCCTTCTCCGGCTTCGAACGCTGCGAGGGCACCGTGGACGGGCGCGAGGGCACCTTCGTGCTGCGGGAGTGGGGCACGTTCGACAGGACGGGGACCGTGCACTGCTCCTTCGAGGTGCTGCCCGGCTCGGCCGAGGGGGGCCTCGCCGGGCTGCGCGGAACGGGTGCCTTCGCCGCGTCGCCCGGTGAGACGTCCATCTCCTACACCTTCGACGGCTCCTTCGCGACGGGCTGAGACCGCCCGCCGAGGTCGGGAACGCGCCAGTCGATCGGGGAGTGGCCCTGAGCGGCGACGGCCTCGTCGATCCGCGTGAAGGGCCGGGTACCCGCGAACTTCACCGCCGAGAGCGGCGAGGGGTGCGGTCCCTCCACCACGGCGTGCCGCTCGGTGTCGATCAGGCGGAGCTTCTTCCTGGCGTAGCTGCCCCACAGGACGAAGACCGCCGGATCGGGCCGGGCGGCCACGGCACGGATCACCGCGTCCGTGAACTTCTCCCAGCCCTTGCCCTTGTGGGAGTTGGGCTCGCCCGCCCGGACGGTGAGCACCGCGTTCAGCAGGAGGACGCCCTGCTCGGCCCACGGCATCAGATACCCGTTGTCCGGGATCGGGTGCCCCAGCTCGGCGTGCATCTCTTTGTAGACATTGCGCAGGGACGGGGGAACGCGCACGCCGGGGCGCACCGAGAAGCACAGCCCGTGCCCCTGGCCCTCGCCGTGGTACGGGTCCTGCCCGAGGACCAGCACCTTCACCCGGGGGAACGGCGTCGCCGCCAGGGCGGCGAAAACCTCCTCGCGGGGCGGGTACACCGGGCCGCGGGCCCGCTCCTGCTCGACGAACTCGGTCAGCTCCTTGAAATAGGGCTTGTCGAGCTCCTCGCCGAGTACGCCCTGCCAGGACTCGGGCAGCATGCCGGTCACGTCGTGAACCTCCGGGGTTACGCGATGAGTTGTTGATCAGCAACGTACCCGCAGGCACTGACAGCGGCGGTCAGGCGAGCCCGGCGTTGAGGAAAAGGCCGCCGTCCAGCACCAGGGTCTGCCCGGTCAGCCAGCCCGCGTCCGGCGAGGTGAGGAACGCCGCGGCGCCCGCCACGTCCGACGGCAGGCCGAGCCGGCCCAGCGGGTAGGCCGCCGCCGCCTCCGCCTCGCGGCCCTCGTACAGCGCCGCGGCGAACTTGGTCCTGACCACGGCGGGCGCGATCGCGTTCACCCGCACGCCCGGCGCGAACTCGTGCGCGAGCTGCTCGGTGAGATTGATCAGGGCGGCCTTGCTCACGCCGTAGGCGCCGAGGAACGGCGAGGCGCTGAGCCCGGCGACCGACGATATGTTGACAATGCTGCCGCCGTTCTCGCGCTGCCAGGCGTGCCACGTGCGCCGGGCGAAGCCGAAGGCCGACAGCACGTTGGTCTCGAACACCTTGGCCAGCAGCGCGGCGTCGGCGTCGGCGAGGGGCGCGAGCACCGGATTGCGCCCGGCGTTGTTGACCAGGTGGTCGATGCGGCCCCACGCGGCCATGACCCGTTCGACCACCTCCGCCTGGTGCGCCTCGTCGTGCGCCTTGCCCGCGACGCCCATGGCGCGCTCCGGGCCGAGGGCGGCGACGGCCTCGGCCAGCGGCTCCGCGTTCCTGCCGGTGATGCACACCCGGTCGCCGCGGGCGACGAGGGCGGCGGCGATGCCGTACCCGATCCCGCGGCTCCCGCCGGTGACGACGGCGACCTGTGAGGCGTTCATCGAGGAGATCTCCCGTTCAGTCGAGGGGGCCGCCGGCCACGTACAGCACCTGGCCGGAGACGAAGCCGGCCGCCTCGCCCGTGAAGAAGGCGATGGCCCCGGCGACGTCCTCCGGCCTGCCGACGCGCCGCACCGGGATGGAGTCCGCGGCGGCCTGCTGGAAGTCCTCGAAGCCCACACCGACCCGGGCGGCGGTCTGCGCGGTCATGTCGGTGACGATGAACCCGGGCGCGACGGCGTTGGCCGTGATGCCGAACTTGCCCAGCTCGATCGCGAGGGTCTTGGTGAAGCCCTGGAGCCCGGCCTTGGCGGCGGAGTAGTTGGCCTGGCCGCGGTTGCCGAGGGCGGAGCTGGAGGAAAGGCTCACGATGCGGCCGAACTTGGCCTCGACCATGTGGGCCTGGCAGGCGCGGGACATCAGGAACGCGCCGCGCAGGTGCACGTTCATGACGGTGTCCCAGTCCCCCTCGCTCATCTTGAACAGCAGATTGTCCCGCAGCACACCCGCGTTGTTGACGAGGATCTGCGGCGGGCCCAGCTCCTCGGCGACCCGCGACACCGCCGCCCGCACGGCGTCGGCGTCGGAGACGTCGCAGCCGACGGCGAGCGCCCGGCCGCCGGCCGCGGTGATCTCATCCACCGTGCCCCGGCCCGCCGACTCCTCCAGGTCCACGACGGCGACCGCGCGGCCCTCCGCGGCCAGCCGGCGGGCGGTGGCCGCGCCGATGCCCCGGGCCGCCCCGGTCACGATGGCGACGCGCTGCTCAGGGGTGGACATGTCTGCTTCTCCTCGCCGTCGACGGCCTGGCTACCGACAGGTAACCGGCGTATGGCTGACGCTAGAAAGCGGCGCACGATCTGTCAACGGACCAGCACGCGAAGCAGCCGGTCAAGATCGGCGGGCGGATCGGCGGTGAGCCCGGTGTGCACGGGGCCCGGCTGCACGACGGTGCTCCGCGGGGCGACCAGCCACCGGAACCGGCGGCCCGCGTCGTCCGCGCCCGCCGCCCCCGCCGCGGGACCGCCCAGGCAGACGCACTCCGCCGCGGCCAGCGCCGCCCGCACGCCCGCCACGTCGGCGTCCGGGTCGAGCACCCTCAGGCGGTCCTCGTCGAGGTGGATGCGCGCGGCGAGGAAGGAACGCGTCCGGCAGTACAGCACGACCCCGGCGTTGAACGACTCGCCTCGCTCCACGCGCGGCACTACCCGCAGCAGCGCGTACTCGAACACGTCCCGGCCGGTCGTCGCCGCGGGTGTGGCCCGCCCTTCCCGGCTCATCGCGCCGCCTCCGGCTTCCGGTGGGGCCAGGCCGTCAGCCAGCCCGGCGCGTTGGACCCGCGCTCCGGGGTGGGCGGGCCGAGGGTGATGCGCTCGTGGACCGACGCGGCGCGCGCGGCCAGGACCTCGGCGTAGGCGGCGCGCACCTCGTCCGGCCCGCCGAACCCCGGCTCGTCCGCCAGCCACGCCTCCGGCACCTCCGCCAGCACCGCGGCCAGCAGGTCGCCCGTCACCCGCGGCGCCAACTCGGCCGCCGCCGTGGCGACATCCGGGTTGAACGGGGCGAGCGCGTGGTCGGACGCGTCATACGCCCTGGCCGCCGAGGCGCCCGCGGCCTGCCAGTTGTGATGCCAGATCAGGGCGGCACCGTGGTCGATCAGCCACAGGTCACCGTGCCAGACCAGCAGGTTGGGGTTGCGCCACGAGCGGTCGACATTGTTGACGACGGCGTCGAACCACACGACGCGCCCCGCCTCGGCCGCGCTCACGCGGAAGGCCAGCGGGTCGTAGCCGAGTGAGCCCGGCAGGAAGTCCATGCCCAGATTGAGCCCGGCACTGGCCTTCAGCAGAGCCTGCACCTCCTGGTCGGGCTCGCTCCGCCCGATCACGGGGTCCAGGCTCATGCGCACCAACTCGGGCACGCGCAGCCCGAGACGGCGGGCGAGCCCGCCGCAGATCACCTCGGCCACCAGGGACTTGCGCCCCTGCCCCGCCCCGGTGAACTTCATGACATAGGTGCCGAGGTCGTCGGCCTCCACGATGCCCGGCAGCGAGCCACCCTCCCGCAGGGGGGCGACGTAGCGGGTCGCGGACGTTTCACGCAGCATCGTCCCAGGCTATACGCCCCTCCAGCCTTGGAATGCACGGCGAGTCGCCGAGCCCTCCGGCTCGGCGCCCCCCTTGATCATCTCCGGGGAGTTCCGTCCGCCGGGGCCTGCCGCGTCGATGGCGTGACGCCCCTTCTCGCCGGGGCCTCCGACATGAAGCGCGCGCAGTGGTCCAGCGTGCTGGCCGGCGACGAGTGCCCCAGCCACCGCGCGAGGGCGACCACGGGCTCCCCCGCCTCCAGCGCGATGGAGGCATCGGGCGATGCCGCCCATTGCCAGGGCTCCGCCCCCGGAGCCCGAGGAGGGATGACCCCGGCTTTCGCCAGAGCAGGCTTCCATGTGCAGGTATTCCAGGCCTTCACGGCGACGGCGTTACTGAAGCGAGTCGTGAGCAACGAGGAGGGCCTGCTCAACTGCTCCGCGCCGGGTTCTGGGCCTGGAGATCCCGGCCCGCGAGAAGCTGAACCATGTCCGGCCGACAGACGAAGACGAACGCTGGGCGGTCGGCCGTCGCCTGACGCACGACGACGGCCTCGCGATCGAGGACCGGTTCGCAGGGCTCCTCGTCCTGCTCTCCGCCCAGCCACTCACGACGGCCTCGCAGCCGCCGGGCAGCGCAGTGATCACGGATGATCCGCGGACGTCGCTGATACTGGGCGACACTCCCCTGCTACTGCCTGATCCCGTTGACAAGCTCGCCCGGCGGCTCGTCGCCCGACGACGCGGTCACACCACGATCGGCACCTCGTGCCTCTTCGCCGGTCAGCCACTCAGCAGCCACCGTCTCGGAACACGGTCAACCGCCTGGCCCCAGGAAGGCGGCACCGGGCCCGATACGCCGCGACCGTCCCCGCCAAGCCGACGTCTCGATAGCCCCTCCCTCGAAGATCATGTCCTCATCGTCCACCGCACAGAACCCGTCTGCATGGCCATCGCCGAGCGTGACGGCAGGTCAGTCCGTCTCCTCGCGGACGTCCTTGCCCTGCTCGGCGAAACGTTTGAAGTCCTGCATGTGCTGTTCCGACTGCTTGCGGAAGGCGCCGGGTATCAGAAGTCCCACCAGCCGCATCATCACGCTGCCGAACCGGTATTCGCTTTCGCATTCCCAGAGTGTCGTCTCCGGACCGGCTTCGGTCAGCCGGTCGCGCACGGCGCTCCACATGCCCTTGCTGACGATCTCACGGTCGAAGTGAACGACGCCGCCTTGCGGGATCTCGTGCAGGTCTGCCGGTTCCCGGCGGGTGATGGTCTCGGTGCACTCGATCTTCTGCTTCCCCATCCGCATCACGACGCGCGACTCGGTGCCGAGTTGCCCGTGCTTCCCGTTCAGCGGCTCGTGCAGCACCAGACCCCGCAGCCACTTCGGCAGGTGTGCCGGGTCGGCGAGGAGCTGGACCACTGTCGCCCGCGGCAGGGCGATCTCGGTCGAGACGGTGTACTTCATGGGTATCGCTCTTCCCTGTGCTGTGGGACGACTTGCCGCAGTCCTGCTCGTCCTGCTCGTCCTGCTTGTCGTGGCCGCCGAGGAGGCCGGTCCGTCCACCGCGGCAGGAGTGTCAGGCCGGGTCGGGTACGTAGAACTTGGTGGTGGCCTCGACTGCGGCCGCGACGTGCTCCGGTTCGCCACCGGCGGCCAGGTGAGCCTGGCCCCAGGCCGCGGCGCTACGGCGGCCGAACTCGCGCCCTTCGGGCGACTTCTCGAACTCCCCGTGACCGGTGATCTCGCCGCCGGCCAGGAGCCGTCCCAGGGCGAGGAGAGCCAGGTCCCAGCCGACGCCTCCGGCGCCGGGGCCGTAAGTAGGGAACAAGGGCTCCCCGACGACCGCTGCGTGGATCAGCTCGAACTCGGTGTCGCCGGCCGGGCCCGCGGCCAGGCGCACTTCCACCTCGCTGGTGCCGGTCCAGGCGTCGGCGTCCGGCCCGTAGAGCCAGGACACCTTCAGCAGACGCGGCGGCTCGCACCGGAGGATCTCGCCGTGCTCTTCGCCGTCCGAAGAGAAGTGTCCGCCGAGCCGAAGGTCCCCGGTGACCGGCTTGAACCAGCGCTGCAGCCGCTCGGGGTTGGTGATGGCGTCCCAGACGTCATCGATCTCCGCGTCGTATCGACGCCGCAGCTCGATGGTGTACGCCTCGCCGGCGGGCACGCTGCCAGCGCCCATCGCCCGGCGCACGGCAGCCAGCTCGTCGAGAACATCTTTCATGTCATATCTCCTTCGGCGGTGCATCGGCCTCGCCCGTGTCGGCGCCGGACCCCGCAAGTCGGATGGATTCCCCACCGGCCAGGTGGCGTGCACGCCTGCCCCGGGACAGCTCGGTTCCCAGGGCGTCGAGGCGTTGTTCCCAGAACCGCCGAAACCGGTCCAGCCACGCGTCGACCTCGCTCAGCGGCTCGGGCTCGACGGCGTAGAACCGGCGCGTACCCTCAGCCCGCACCGACGCGAACCCGCTGTCACGCAGCACGCGCAGATGCTGGGAGACAGCCGGCTGGGAGATGGCGAACTCCGCCCGGATGATCTCCGTGATCGCCCCGGAGGTCTGCTCACCGCCGGCGAGCAGCTCCAGAATGCGTCGGCGCACGGGGTCACCGAGTATGTCGAAGGCGTGCACGACAGCGACTATACCGGCCCCGGCTTATATAAACCATCGCTAATTCTCAGTGCCGCACCGGCGTTCGCCCGGGGCGAGGCCAGCTCGGTTGCTCGCCGTCAGCGTCCGCTCGGGCAACGCTGGGCCCTGAGCCGTGTGAAGACGGTGATCGGGCGGCGCTTCCGCCGCTGGTGCGCGATGGCTGGTCCTGTCAGGTCCCGGCCCGACGCGCGAGGGAGCGGGACGACGAGGCGGTGTCCGTGACTCTGACCAGGAGGTCTACCGGTACAAGGTCGGTCCGTCTGTTCCAGATCACCGCACCGGGCACGGCTCCGGCATGGGCGTGTACCGCTGGGTCGTGGAAGGAGCGATCGCGCTGCTGCACCGGTTCCGCCGCCTGCGCATCCGCTGGGAGATCCCGCGACGACATCCACCCCGCGTTCGTCACCCTCGGCCGCGCGGTCATCTGCTGGCGACGGCTCCGCACCGCACTTTGCGGGGAGTGAGGGCAAGTGATGTATGCCAGGAGAGGGCTTGCTCCTCGCCTCAGAACGCACTCGTAGCGGTCGGGCTCGCGCAGCCTCACATCCGGGATCGCAGCACGTCGACCTCACAGCCCGGCGCGAACGCGTCGAAGCCATGCTCGACCAGCCAGCGAACCCCCAGCAGGCTTCGCAACGACCACCACGCGCGGATCACGTCGAGGTCGACGTCGGTGCCATAGCCGTCGATGACGTCGCCCAGGTGTTCCTCGTGTCCGAGCGTGAAGGTGGCGAGGTCGAACAGGGCATCGCCCCGGCCCGCTTCGGACCAGTCGATGATGCCGGTGACCTCGTCGCCATCGACGAAGACGTGCTCAATCTGCAGGTCGCCGTGCGCGAACACCGGAGTCCACGGCCGGATCGCGGCCTCGGCGACCTGGCGGTTGCGGGTGACAAGGTCGGCGGGCAGGATGCCGTTCGCCACGAGCAACTCGCACTCGCCGTCGAGTTCCGCCGCCAACTCGTCGGCATCCCGTCGGCGCCGGCCGGGCCAGGGCGGCAACGGCGCCTCGTGCAACTCCCGGATGGCGGCACCCGCCGCGGCCCACGCCGCCGGGGGCGCGGTCGACGGCTCCCCGAGGCGGCCGAGCGCCGTTCCTGGGAGTGCGGCGATCGCGAGCACAGGCGGCTTGCGCCACAGCACCTCCGGGGTCGGGACCGGCGCCAGGGCCATCGCCTCGACCTCCACGTCGATGTGCGCCTGATCGGAGTCCACCTTCAGGAACACGTCGCCGACGCGCAGAGTCGCGCGCTCGGAATGGGCGACGACGACTTTGACCTCATCCATGGGCGACCAGTATCCCGGGGGTGGTCGCCGACGTCGCCGGATTTATCGCGTGCGATCGCGCGGCTGACCGCGTCCCGCTACCCAGCGGCCTCATGCACGACGCCGACCGCTGACCAGGTCAGGTCCGCCGCTTCTGCTGGGAGCCTCCAGACCCTGGACGCGTCCTGCCGCCCTTTCTCGACCGCGAGGAGGAAAAGCCCTTCATGCCGCCCGATGACAGGGGCAGGGACAGGGGGGCGACGATCCCCGTGCGAGTCCAGGATCACCGCCGCAGAGGTGAGGTGCAGTTGTGTTCTGAGTCCCTGTTCGGAGCCGCACCGCTCCCGAGGAGCCGCTTCCGGAACCGGTGCGGCTGACACCGTCGCAGCTCGCCGAGGTCGACGCCGTCCTCGGCCGCCCGACCGCCGGGTCCGGGACCATCACCGGCCTGCGCGGCCGGGCCTGCCAGCGGGAACTCGCCCGCCTGCGTTCCTGGGTCGAGGAGGTGCTGCTGCCCGTCTACGGCCGGGAGATCTTCACCAACGCCCCCTGGTGCTCCTGGTGCCCCTGGTGCCCCTGGTGCCCCTGGTGGAGCGAGCATCCCGCAGCCGTGCCCCGGCCGCACGGGCTGTGGCAGGCGTGGCTCCAGCACATGGCCGCCGATGCCGGACCCAGCGGACCGGCGATCCGGCACCGTGATTTCCTCGACCACACGCCGTCGCCCAAACGCTCAGCCCACCGTCTCCTGCCCGCACCGCGGGCCATGAGCGCGGTCTTCGGCTTCGCCGCCGATCCTCGCGCCCTGGAGGACCTGCGCGCCGCCCCCGGCCGCATTCACGACCTCGCGCTGCTCGCCCTGAAAGATCTCGTCCACGGAGAACAGCGCGGACCGCGCCTCGGTGAACGTTCCGGGATCGACCTGATCGACTACCGCAAGCTGTACATCGACCCGGCAGCCGAATGGCGCCTGGTCTACGCCGAACGCCCGGCCCCGCCCGGCGACATGCGCAAGCAGGAAATCCTCCACCTGACGCTCGGGCCACCAACGACACACACCCAGCCCCCCGCTACATCACATAGGTGCCGAGGTCCTCGGCCTCCACGATGCCCGGCAGCGAGCCACCCTCCCGCGGCATTCCCCAAGGTGAGAACGGCGCGCGCCCGGTACTCTCGGGCCCCCCGGCGCCGTTCGCGCAGGGGCGCGGGCGGGTACGTTCGCGAGCGGGCACAACGAGGAAGGGGCCGGCGTGACCGGACCGATGACATCCCGTCGGAGTGTGGTGGCGGCGGGTGCCGCGGGACTGACAGGGCTGCTCGGCGCCTGCGGTTCCGAGACGGGCGGCAGTGAGGGCGGCGGCGAGGCGGGCGAACGCCTCGGTGCCGCCTCCGACGTGCCGGAGGGCGGCGGCAGGGTCTTCGACGGGCAGCGGGTGGTGGTGACGCAGCCCGCCGCGGGTGACTTCCGCGGGTTCTCCGCGGTCTGCCCCCATCAGGGCTGCACCGTCTCCGAGGTGCGCGACGGAACGATCGACTGCCTGTGCCACGGCAGCAAGTTCGCCATCGAGGACGGCAGCGTCGTGCAGGGGCCGGCCACCGAACCGCTGACGGCGCGCGAGGTCACCGTCAGCGGGGAGGACATCCGGCTCGCCTGATCAGCCGGCGGCGGCCCCCAGCGGCTCCTCGGCGACCTCAAGGGCCGCGGCGCGCAGCGCGCCGACCGCCGCCGCGACCGACGGCCTGCGGCCGGCGCCCGCACGCCAGACCGCGTACACGCGGCGGGTGATCGTCTGCCGCACCGGCACCACCGCGACCCCGGCCGGCACCGGCGTACGTCCGAGCCGGGGCGCGACGGCGACGCCGAGACCGGCCGCGATCAGCGCGAGCTGCGTGTGGTGTTCGGCCGCGGTGTGCGTGATCCGGGGCTCGACGCCGCGGCTGCGCAGCGTGAACATCAGCCACTCGTGGCAGATCGCGCCGGGCGGCCAGGACACCCAGGGGTCGTCGGCGAACTCCTCAAGATCCACCTCCCGCCGCCCGGCCAGCGGGTGGTCGGCGGGCATGGCGACGTCGGCCACGTCGTCCAGCAGCGGCTGCCTGGCCAGGCCGCCGGGCAGGGCCAGCGGCCTGTTGTACCAGTCGAGGACGACGGCCAGGTCGATGTCGCCGCGGGCCAGGTCGCGCAGCGCCTCCTCCGGCTCCACCTCCCGCAGCCGCGGCGCCAGCCGCGGATGCCAGGACCGCAGCGCGGCGAGCGTCTGCGGGAACAGGCCGCGGGCGGCGGTGGCGAACGCGCCGATGAGCAGCTCGCCGACGGCCCGGCCCTGCTGGGCCTCCAGGTCGGCGTGGGCCAGCTCGACCTGGGACAGGATGCGGTCGGCGTGCTCGCTCAGCAGCCGGCCCGCGTCGGTGAGGCGGATGCCGCGGCCGTTCTTGGCGAGGAGGCGCTGGCCGGTCTCGCGCTCCAGCTTGGCCATCTGCTGGGACACCGCGGACGTGGTCACGTGCAGCGCCGCCGCGGCGGCGCTGACCGAGCCGTGGTGGCTGATGGCGTGCAGGACGCGCAGCCGGTCGATGTTCAACACCTCAGTGATGCTACGGGCCCATGCGCCGGCTTCGTCGCTCTGCTTCACGGTCGCCCGCGCGGGCGACCCCGCGGTCAGTCGTACCGGCGCGCGGCCGAGGGCCGCACGGCCGCCGCGACGGCGTCCGCGAGCGGCGGGACCTCGGCCACGTCGAGGTCCGCAACGGTGATCCGGACGCCCGGCGGCGCGGCGAGCCGGAAGCGGGCCCCGGGCGCGACGGCCCATCCCGCGTGCAGCAGCCTGGCGACCGTGGTGGTCTCGTCCGGAACCGGCAGCCACACGTTCAGACCGCTGGGACCGTGGGCCGGCACGCCGCGGGCGGCGAGGGCGCCCAGCAGCGCATCCCGGCGCTCGCCGTAGGCACGCGCCGCTCGTCGCGCCTCCTCCGCGCCCCCTGCCCACAGTTGCGCCACCGCGTCCTGGAGCAGGTGGCTGACCCAGCCTGGGCCGAGGCGCTGCCGCCCCAGCACCCGATCGACGGTGACCGGGTCGCCGGTGCACGCGGCAACGCGCAGATCGGGCCCGTACGCCTTGGCGGCGGAACGGACGAACGCCCAGCAGCGGGTGTGCCCGGCCAGGGGGTGCGGGGGCACCTCCACGATGCCGTCGCCGTGGTCGTCCTCGATGAGGAGGACGTCCGGATGGGCGGCGAGAACGGCACGGAGCGCCACGGCGCGCGACGCGGAGACGGCGGCGCCCGTCGGATTCTGCGCGCGGGCGGTCACGATCAGGGCGCGCGCCCCCCGGCGCAGCGCATCCGCCGCCGGCTCCGGCAGCGGGCCCTCGTCGTCCACCGCGACGGGCGCGGTGCGCAGGCCGAGTGCGGGGATCAGGTCGAGCAGCGCACCCCAGCCCGGGTCCTCGACGGCCACGGTGTCGCCGGGGCGCAGGCGCGCGGCGAGGACACGTTCCACGGCGTCGAGCGCGCCCGAGGTGACGGCGATCCGGCCGGCCGGCACGCCGTCCCGCTCGAAGCGGTCGCGGGCCACCCGTTCCAGCGCGGCGTGCACCGGCGGGTCGCCGTAGAGCACGGGGGAACGCGTGGCGCGGGCGGCGGCGGACGCGAGCACGGTGCCGAGCCGCGGCAGCAGGTCCTGGGCGGGATTGCCGCGGGACAGGTCGCGGACGCCGGGCGGTACATCGACGCCGACGGCCTCGCGCGGGGTGCTGGCCGGACGGGCGCGCACGCGGCTGCCGCGGCGGCCGGCCGTTTCGATGACGCCCCGCTCGCGGAGCATCCGGTACGCCGCGGCCACGGTGTTCTGGTTCACGCCGAGCAACTCGGCCAGCTCCCGCAGCGTCGGCAGGGGCCGACCGGGGGCCAACGCGCCGCTGCCGACGCCCCGTTCGACGCTGGCCGCAATGTCGGAGGCGCCGCGACCCTCGATCCGATATTCTCCTAGCACAATCAGCATTTTGCACTAGTGTAATGCGCTGTGCAAGTCCGACCCGAGGAGCGTCCGATGTCCACCGCCCCCGACGCGGCCGACTACCCGCAGACCACCCGCACGACCGCGACCCGCGCCAGGCAACGGGTCTCCTACGACCGGGAGCTGGTGCACGCCGTCCTGGACGAGGGCTACCTGTGCCACCTCGGCTTCGTGCGCGACGGCGCGCCCGCCGTGCTGCCGACCCTGTACGCGCGCGAGGGCGAGCGGCTCTACC
Organism: Streptomyces johnsoniae; assembly: GCF_031845565.1. Taxonomy (NCBI): domain Bacteria; kingdom Bacillati; phylum Actinomycetota; class Actinomycetes; order Kitasatosporales; family Streptomycetaceae; genus Streptomyces; species Streptomyces johnsoniae. The sequence continues at coordinate 61,931 of NZ_JAVREV010000004.1, forward strand.
TGCACGGTTCCACCGCCTCCCGCCCGCTGCGGGCCGCCGGCGGACCGGAGCGTGGCCTGCCGGTGTGCCTGACGGTGACCCACGTGGACGGCCTGGTGCTGGCGCGCTCGGCGTTCCACCACTCCGTCAACTACCGCTCGGTGGTGGTGCACGGCACCGCGCGCCCCGTGACCGACACCGCGGAGAAGGCCCGCGCGCTCGACCTGCTGGTGGACCACGTGGTGCCGGGCCGGGCGGCCGACTGCCGCCCGGCCAACGCCCGGGAACTGGCCGCGACCGCCGTGCTGGTCCTCGACCTCGCCGAGGTCTCGGCCAAGGTCCGCGGCGGCGGCCCGAACGACGATCCCGAGGACGCCTCACTCCCGCACTGGTCCGGCGTCCTCCCGGTCCGCACCGTCCACGGCGCCCCCGTTCCCCATGACACCGAGCGGCTGCCCGCTCCCGGCTACCTGACGGCTTACGCCCGGGGCTGACCGGCCCTCGGCCAGGACCAGGCCCACGACCGCGCCGAGCAGCAGCGCCGTGCCCACGACGACGGCCGCGGTCAGCCGCTCGCCGAGCAGTGTCACGGCGATCAGCGTGGCCGTCACCGGCTCGATCAGCGCGATCACCGAGGCGGTGGCGGCCCGCACCACGGCGAGCCCGGCGAAGTACAGCGCGTAGGCCAGGGCGGTCGGCACGGCCGCCAGGTACCCGAGCAGCAACAGCGAGGCGGCCAGGTCCTCGCCCCGCGGAAGCACCCCGTCGGCCAGGGCGAACGGCAGCAGCAGCCCCGTTCCCACGGCCAGGGAGGAGAGGGTGGTCGTCAGCGGGTCGGCCGCCACTGCGGCCGTGCCCTGCCTGCGGCTGTGCAGGGTGATGACGGTGTAGCCCGCCGCGGCCAGCATGGCGAAGGCCAGCCCCGAGGGCCGTACCGCGCCCGCCCCGTCCGCGCCGCCGAAGGAGAGCACGGCGAGCCCCGCCAGCGCACCGGCCACCGCCACCGCCCCGCCCCTGCCGAGCCGCTCCCCCAGCAGCAGCCTGCCGCCGAGCGCTATCAGGACCGGGCCCGCGCCGAGGGTGACCACGGTGGCGACGGCCAGCCCTGTGGCGTCGACGGCCGCGAAGTAGGCGGCCTGGAACAGGGCGAACCCGGCGCCCATCACCCCGACGCTCGCGGCCCGGCGCAACGGGCGCTGCGCCGCGGGGCGCACGCGCGGGCGCGCCGCGCCCCGCCCGCGCAGCAGCGGGCGTACGGCGAGCAGCAGCACGAGGCCGCCCGCCGTACGCCAGAAGGTCAGGTCGATGGCGCCCAGCCCACTGGTGTCGAACAGCAGGGCCGCGACGGCGCCCGCGGTGCCCCAGGCGACGGCGGCCAGGGCCACGAAGGCCGCTCCACGGCCGGTCGGCAGCCCGGCCGGCAGCCCGGCCGGCACACGCGAAGATGATGAATGACGCATGAAGGTTCTCCCACACAGGACGAGGTGGCGGTCACTGATCCCGGAGGCGGGCAGGACCGGCCGCGCGCCGGGGCGCATCGCCCGGCACGTGCCTCGGTGGGGCCGCCCGCGTTACGCGGCCGGCGGCGGAAGAACAGTCCTGATCATGTCTGCCACCTTAAATGCCGAACCGCGGCACCGCACAGGCCCCGCGGGAAGCCCGTGCGCGAGCAGGCGTGCCAACCGGTCCACGGGGAACCTCTTTTGACGGGGACGCGTCCAATCCCCACAGCACTCCTCCGCCCAGCCGAATCCCCACACCGGAGGAACGAATCATGGCGTCTCATTCCCTACGTACCGCCGCGCTCGCCGCGCTCGCCGCACTCACCGTGCTCGTCGCCGGCGGCTGCGCCGGTTCGGACGACACCGACGACACCGCCGGAAGCCGCGACGCGTCCGACACCGCCGCGGAGGAGCGCTCCGCGGAACGGGACGGCGGCCCGGCGGAAGCGGACCCCGCGACCGAGGAAGCCGAACCGCTGCCCGACACCTCCGGGTCCGGTTCCGGGTCCGGGGAAGAAGAGGACAGCGACCGGGAGAACACCGCCGAGGACGGCAGCGGGCCGCCCCCGGCCGCCGCCGGCGACCCGGCGTGGTGCTCGCCCGACGCGCTGTCCGCCTCGCTGAACCCGCTCTCGCCCGGCGCCGGCAACCGCTACGCCGCGCTCGTGCTCACCAACACCTCCGACAGCGCCTGCCGCACCCAGGGCTGGCCCGGGCTCCAGCTCACGGCCCAGGACGGCGACGACATCCCGACCACGACCGTCCGCGACGACTCCGCCGCCCCGCAGGTGCTCACCGTCGAACCGGGCGGCAGCGCCTGGGCCCAGCTGCACTGGAGCGCGGTGCCCGGCGAACAGGACCCGGCCGACGGCAACTGCGGGCCCGACCCCGCGGGTCTTGCCGTGATCCCGCCGGACGAGTACAGCCCGACCAGCGCCGAGTGGGACTTCGGCTCGGTGTGCGGCGCGGGCCGGATCGAGGCGCTCCCGCTCGCCGCGGGCACCGGCCCCGCGCGGTAACGGCGGTCAGGCGGTGGGGAGCCAGTCGACGCGGCCGGCCAGCAGCGCGTAGCCGACGAACGCCACGATGTCGATCAGCGCGTGCGCCACGACCAGCGGCATGACCCGCCCCCACCGCCGGTACAGCCAGACGAAGATCACGCCCATCGCCACGTTCCCGAAGAAACCGCCGATGCCCTGGTAGAGGTGGTACGTGCCGCGCAGCACGGAGCTGGCGACCAGGGCGCCTATCGGCGACCAGCCGAGCTGCCCGAGGCGGCGCAGCAGGTAGCCGACGACGATGACCTCCTCCACCACGGAGTTCTGGATGGCGGAGAGGATCAGCACCGGCATCTTCCACCACACGTCCGGCAGCGATTCGGGGACGACGGTGAGGTTGGCCCCTGCCGCGTGGGCGCCGAGGTAGAGCAGCAGCCCGCTGCCGCCGATGCCCGCGGCCACCACGGCTCCCCAGGCCAGGTCGAAGCGGGGCCGGTGCCCGTCGAAGCCGATGCCCCGCAGCCCCGGGCCGGCGGCCTCGGCACGTTCGCGCAGCAGGAGGTGGGCGACCAGCGCGACGGGCACCAGCGCGGTGGCGATCCCGAACAGCTGCCACGCCAGGTCCAGCCACGGCCGGTCGGGGGCGCGGGAGCTGTTGAGCGTGGCGGCCTGGTCGCTCAGCCCGCCCGGGCGGGTCAGCACGCCCGAGAAGCGGATCAGTGCCCCGATCGCGCTCGCGCCGAGGGAAAGCCCGAGCACCAGCAGCACTTCGTGGCCGAGCAGGCGGCGGGAGCGCCGTCCCGCGCCGCCCGTGGCCGCCTTCGTCGCCTGCTCCGGCCCCAACGCCGCCTCCCGTCCGCGCACCGCCGCCGTGCGCCCGTGCGCGGGCCCCGGGGGCGTCAGCCCTCGTCCGGCCAGCTGTGCACGGGAGCGTCCGACCGCGCCAGTTCGCTGTACCGCCGGACGAGATCGCGCAGTGCGCTCGTCCGGTCCGCTCCATCGGCCACCGCCTGGTGGTAGACCCGAGTCTGCCAGCCCGCTCCGGTGACGCGGCGGCGGCACCTCCCCTCGATCACGGCGAGGTAGTGGTCACGGTCAGCGGCGGCGACGCCGCAGGCGTCGAGGCCGTCGGCGGCCAGCGGCAGCAGCCGCCGGCGGACCAGTTCGGCGGCGGGCCACGCCTTGGGGGCGCCCGCTCCCGGCTCCGGCCAGCTCAGTTCGGCGTCGATGCCGTGCCGACAGGCCGCGAGGAAGTTCTCCTCCGCGGTGGCGAACGGCATCCGCCGCCACACCGGCTCCGGGTCGTCCGCCAGCGCGCGCACCAGCCCGTAGTAGAACGCGGCGTTGGCCACGGTGTCGGTGACCGTGGGCCCGGTGGACAGCACGCGGTTCTCCACGCGCAGGTGCGGGACGCCGCCGGTGACCGCGTACACCGGCCGGTTCCAGCGGTACACCGTGCCGTTGTGCAGGATCAGCTCCGACAGCCGCGGCACGCCGCCGGACGCGAGCACCTCCAGCGGGTCCTCCTCGCCGCACAGCGGGAGCAGAGCGGGGAAGTAGCGGACGTTCTCCTCGAACAGGCAGCTGACCGAGTCGATCCAGCGTTCGCCGAACCAGGCCCGCGGGCGGACGCCCTGGGCCGCGTGCTCGGGCGGGCGGCTGTCGGTGGCCTGGAGGAAGAACGGGGGTCTCGACTCGTGCCACAGCTCGCGGCCGAAGACGAACGGGGCGTTCGCACCGACGGCGACCTGCGCGGCGGTCGCGGCCTGCGCGGCGTTCCAGGTGTCGGCGAATCGTTCCGGCGTGGTCTGGAGGTGGAACTGCACCGAGGTGCACGCCGATTCGGCGGCTATGGACTCGAAGGTCCCGCGCAGCCGCTCGGCGCCGGTGATGTCCAGGGTGATCGCTTCCCCGCGCGACGCCATGATCTGATCGTTCAGCAGCATGTAACGGTCGTCCGGGGAGAACGTATCGGGCGCCATCTGCTCAGCGGTGATCGTCGGCAGCACTCCGGTCATCACCAACCGCGCATCGAATTCCGCGGCCATTCGGTCGGCATAGCCCAGGGCGATGCGCAGTTCTTCGGCCAGATCGTCGAACACCCGCCCGGACAGCCGTCGGGGCGCCATATTGAGTTCGAGGGTGAATTGTCCGAGCTCCGCCTGGAAATCGCGGGTCGCCATTCGGGACAGCACTTCATCGTTGACCATTCGGGGCGAACCGTCGGAGTCGGCGAGGCACAGCTCCACCTCAAGACCGATCTGGTCACGCGGCCCCTCGAAGCGGTCCTCGCGCAGCAGCGCGCCGAGGGCGTCGAGACACGCGTGCAGCCGGGCCCTGAACCGCTGCCGTGCGGCCAGATCGAAGCGGTCGGCGACGACCTTCTCTCCCATGGGGCACCTCCTCGGTCGAGCGGTGTCATGGGCTCGATCCTGCCCAGGTGGCCGGGACGGCACGCATGTCCCGCGCGCCGCAGCCTCACCATCAGGGCATATTCCCCTGGAATAATCGCCGCTCCGGCGGTCGCCGCGGCGACCGGATTTCCCCCTTGCCGAAACCTCGCGGGTGGGCTACTTGAAACGTAGGGACAACAAGCCGCGTATAAAATCCGGCACGGCGTGTCTCCCTATCAAGAGGCGACCTACTCCGAAGCGAGAGGCGACCCATCATGCCCGTGCTTAACCCGACGGCTCCCGCTGCCGCCGAGCGCAGCATCCGTACGGCGCTTCACCCCGCAACGAGGCGGGCACCGCATCCGCTGTACCTCGACCACGGCGCCCTGGACCTGGCCCTTCCGCTGCCCGTGCACCGGCTGTCGCCGGTGACCGGGTCCGCCGCGCCGCCCGACGCCCGGCTGACCGGCTGGCGCTTCCTGCTCACGCGCGACGGCCGGGCCGTCGGCGCGGCGGAAACCGCGCGCACACCGGAGGGCTGGGCGTTCTCGCACTTCTGCGAGGGCCCGTACATCGCGTCGACGGAACGGGCCGTGCGGCTGGCCGAGTCGCTGCCCGCGCCCTACCAGCCGCGCCTGCTGTCCGTGCCGGAGCTGTACATGCTGACGCTCTGGCTGCACTCCGACCCGGCCGCGGACCCCGCCGAGGGCAGCCCTCAGCCGCAGGACCTGCTCATCCCGCTGGCCCCCGCGCCGCCCGGGATCGCCGCTGACCGGGCGGTCCGCACCGACGTGCTGCTTCCGGTGCTGAGCACCCGGCTCGCGCCCGTCGGGCTGGCGAGCTGACCGCTCACCACCCAAACGTCCGGGGCCGGGCCGCAACGGCGCGAACCGGCCCCGGCCCTCGTGCCCGGCGTTCAGTCCGCGTAGTCGGCCACCGGCGGGCAGGAGCAGACCAGATTGCGGTCCCCGAAGGCGCCGTCGATGCGCCGGACCGGCGGCCAGTACTTGCCCGCCCGCTGGTCCTGGGCCCCGGTCGGGAAAACGGCCTCCTGCCGGGTGTACGGGTGCGGCCACTCGCCGCTCAGCTGGGCCGCGGTGTGCGGGGCGTTGGCCAGCGGATTGTCGTCCTTCGGCCACTCCCCCGACCCGACGCGGTCGATCTCGGCACGAATGGCGATCATCGCCTCACAGAACCGGTCCAGCTCTGCCAGATCCTCGCTCTCCGTGGGCTCGATCATGAGAGTCCCCGGCACGGGGAACGACATGGTCGGCGCGTGGAACCCGTAGTCGATCAGCCGTTTGGCGACATCGTCGATGCTGACGCCGGTCGCCTTCGTCAGCGGCCGCACGTCGATGATGCACTCGTGCGCCACCAGCCCGCCGGGACCCGCGTACAGCACCGGGTAGTGCGGCTCCAGCCGCTTGGCGACGTAGTTGGCGGCGAGTACCGCGACCTGCGTGGCGCGGCGCAGCCCCGTCGCGCCCATCAGCCGCACGTACGCCCACGAGATCGGCAGGATGCCCGCCGAGCCCCACGGCGCCGCCGAGACCGGACCCGTGCCGCCGCCCACGGGTCCCGCGGCGGGCTGGAGCGGGTGGCCGGGCAGGTGGGGCGCGAGGTGGGAACGCACCGCGACCGGGCCGACGCCAGGACCGCCGCCGCCGTGCGGGATGCAGAACGTCTTGTGCAGGTTGAGGTGCGAGACGTCCGCACCGAACCGGCCCGGCCTGGCCAGGCCGACCAGCGCGTTGAGATTGGCACCGTCCACGTACACCTGCCCGCCCGCGTCGTGCACGGCCGCGCAGATATCCGCGATGTCCTCCTCGAACACCCCGTGCGTGGACGGGTAGGTGACCATCAGCACGGCCAGCTCGTCCGCGTGTGCGGCGATCTTGGCCCGCAGGTCATCGGCGTCCACATCGCCGTTCTCGCCGGTCGCGACCACGACGACCCGCATCCCGGCCATGACGGCGCTCGCGGCGTTGGTGCCGTGCGCGGAGGACGGTATGAGGCAGACGGTCCGGCCGGGCTGCCCGGCCGCCCGGTGGTAGGCGCGCACGGCGAGCAGGCCCGCCAGCTCGCCCTGGGAGCCGGCGTTCGGCTGGAGCGAGACGCTGTCGTAGCCCGTGACCTCGGCCAGCCGCTCCTCCAGCTCCCGGATCAGCGCGACGTAGCCCTCGGCCTGTTCGAGGGGCGCGAACGGGTGCAGCGCGGCGAACTCCGGCCAGGTGACCGGCTCCATCTCCACCGTCGCGTTCAGCTTCATGGTGCACGAGCCCAGCGGGATCATGCCCCGGTCCAGCGCGTAGTCGCGGTCGGCGAGCCGCCGCAGATAACGCAGCATCGCGGTCTCCGAACGGTACCGGTGGAAGACCGGATGCGCGAGGTAGTCGTCGCCTCGCAGCAGCTGCTCGGGCAGCGCGTCCGGCGTGCGCGCGTCCAGCGCGTCGATGCCGAACGCGTCACCCGCCACCCCGAACGCCGCCCAGACCGCGGCGAGCTGGCCGCGTCCCGTGGTCTCGTCGCACGAGACGCCGACGTGGTCGGCATCGGTCAGGCGCAGGTTCACCCCGGCCTCGCGGGCCGCCGCCACCACCTCCGCCGCCCGGCCTGGCACCTGGGCCGTGACGGTGTCGAAGAAGGAGTCGTGCACGACCGCCACGCCGCCATCGCGCAGCCCGGCCGCGAGCAGCGCGGCATACCTGTGGGTGCGGCGGGCGATGGCGGCGAGCCCGTCCGGCCCGTGGTACACCGCGTACATGCCGGCCATCACGGCCAGGAGCACCTGTGCGGTGCAGATGTTGCTCGTCGCCTTCTCGCGGCGGATGTGCTGCTCCCGCGTCTGGAGCGCGAGGCGGTGAGCCGGTGCCCCGGCCGCGTCCCGGGAGACGCCGACCAGACGCCCGGGCAGGCTGCGGGCATAGGTGTTCCGCACGGACATGAAGCCCGCGTGCGGGCCGCCGAAGCCCATCGGGACGCCGAACCGCTGGCTGGAGCCGACCGCGATGTCGGCGCCCAGCTCCCCCGGCGAGGTGAGGAGCGTCAGGGCGAGCAGGTCGGCGGCCACCGTGACGACCGCGCCGAGGCCGTGCGCCTCCTCGATCAGGCCGCGGAAGTCGCGCACGGCGCCGGAGGCCCCGGGGTACTGCACGAGAACGCCGAAGACCCCGCGCTCCGCGGCCTCGGCCGGAATGCCGTCACCGAGGTCCGCGACCAGCACGTCCACCCCCGTCGGCTCGGCGCGGGTGCGCACCACCGCGATGGTCTGCGGCAGGCAGTCGGCGTCGACGAGGAAGACCCCGCCCTTGACCTTGCCGACCCGGCGGGACAGTGCCATCGCCTCGGCGGCGGCGGTCGCCTCGTCGAGCAGGGACGCACCGGCCGTGGGCAGCCCGGTGAGGTCGGCGACGACGGTCTGGAAGTTGAGCAGGGCCTCCAGCCTGCCCTGCGAGATCTCCGGCTGGTACGGCGTGTACGCGGTGTACCAGGCCGGGTTCTCCATGACGTTCCGCAGGATGACGGGCGGGGTGAACGTGCCGTGGTAGCCGAGGCCGATCATGGAGTGCAGCACCGTGTTCCTGGCGGCGAGAGCGCGCAGCTCGGCCAGCACGCCCGCCTCGTCGCGCGCCTCGGGCAGCCGCAGCGCCTCGGTGGTGCGGATCGTCTCGGGCACCGCGGCGGCGGTCAGCTCGTCCAGGGAGCCGAAGCCGACGTGGGCCAGCATCTTGGCCTGGTCCTGCGCGTCGGGCCCGATGTGCCGGGCAGCGAAGGGAGTGCCCTGCTCAAGGGCGGACAACGGGGTGCGGCGAGCGGTCATCGGGAGGCTCCTCCTGGTCGCGGCGACCTGCGGGGGTGCCAGGCGCCGGCGCCTGGCTGCCTCCCCCTCTGTCATGTCGACCTGAGAGCTTCACCGCGTCACACACGTGACCGGCTTGCACCGTCGGTGAGGGAACCCGGGGAGCGTCGCTCCCCCGTCACCCTGCTTTCCAGAGTGGTCATCCCCGCGCGGTACAGGGGCCTGAGAGATTCCGGGGAGGAGTTGCTCCTTCGGCGCCCGGGGCCTGGTCGGCACCGGGACTCTCCCGCACGAGGTTGTCAACCGTCTTTGAGGGTACCAGCGGGGGTGGTTCCGGTGGCCCGGGTGCCACTCGACTGGCCAGTCCGCGGATTGTGCCTTTTCGTAGGTCGTGGAGACCTTCCGGGACCAGTGGTGATCAGTTGGAGGAATCGTGCAGACCGACATCGACCCGCGCAGTCTGATCGGCCTCAAGGCGTTCGACCGCGACGGCACCAAGATCGGCACTGTGGATGAGGTGTATCTCGACGACGCCACCGGGGCACCCGAATGGGCGGCCGTGCGCACCGGCCTTTTCAGCCGCGACGCGTTCGTTCCGCTGGAACCGAGCGAGCTGGTGGACGACACGCTGTGCGTCCCCTTCCCCCGCTCCCTGATCAGGGACGCCCCCGACTTCGGCGTGGGCCGCCACCTCTCCCCCCAGCAGGAGCTCCAGCTGTACCACCACTACGGCCTCGACGTCCCCCGGCTCGGCCCGGACGACACGCTGTCCGCCTGACTCCCGCCGCCCGGCGGGGCCGCCCGCTCGACCAGGGGCAGCGGCTCGCCGCCGGTCAGCTCCGGGTCATCCACCAGGAACGTGCGCACTCGGCCCGGCGGCGAATCGGGGCGCTCGAAACGGATCGTGACGCGGCCGACGCCGCTCCCCTGGACCCAGCCGGGACCGAACCGCTCGTGCGTCACATCGAGCCCGGGCAGCCAGTCGGTGGTCCGCGGGACCGGCCGCGGCGCGGGCGCACCGCCGGGCGAGGGCTCGGCGGCCGGCTGCTCCGGCGCGCGCGATGACTGGAGCGCCTGGGCGAACAGATCCTCCTGGGTGAAGTCGGCAAGACCGCTGACGCCCACACCGAGCAGCCGGACGCCCTCCGTGGTGTCCACGCCCTCCAGCAGCCGCCGGGCCGCCTCCTGGACCACCTCGGGGTCGTCCGTGGGGCCGCGCAGCGTCTCGGAACGGGTGAGCGTGGTGAAGTCGTAGCGCCTGACCTTCAGCACCACCGTCCGCCCCGAGCGGCCGGCCGCCCGCAGGCGCCGCGTGCAGCGGTCCGCCAGCCCGGCCACCTCGAACCGGATGCGGGCCCGGTCGGTGACGTCGACGTCGAAGGTGTCCTCCACGGAGACGGACTTGGTGTCCCGGTCCGCGACCACGGGCCGCTCGTCGACCCCGCGGGCCATGAGGTACAGCGAGGCGCCGTGCGCCTTGCCGAGCAGCCGCAGCAGCTCGGCCTCGCCCGCCTGCACCGTCTCGCCCACGGTCGTGATGCCCGCCCTGCGCAGCACCTCCGCGGTGGCCGGGCCGACGCCGGGCAGCGTGCGCACGGGCATGGGCGCGAGCAGCTCGCGCTCCGTGCCGGGGCGGATCAGCACAAGACCGTCCGGCTTGGCCTGCTCGGAGGCGATCTTGGCCAGCATCTTGGAGCCTGCCAGGCCCACAGAACCGGTCACGCCGGTGGCCTCGCGAATCGCGGCGCGCAGCCGCTCGCCGGTGCGCCGCGCCTCCTCCGCGGACGCGGCCGTGCCGCCCGCCGCCAGATCGACGAACGCCTCGTCCAGACTCAGCGGCTCGACCAGCGGTGACAGCTCGGCCAGCAGGCCCATCACCGTCTCGCTGATCGCCCGGTAGATCTGGAAGCGCGGCACCAGGAACGCGGCATGCGGGCACAGGCGGCGCGCCTGCGCCATGGGCATCGCCGAGTGCACGCCGAACCGCCTGGCCTCGTAGGAGGCGGTGGCGACCACGCCGCGCGGCCCGAGGCCGCCGACGATCACGGGCTTGCCGCGCAGGCTCGGCTTGGCCGCCTGCTCCACCGAGGCGTAGAAGGCGTCCATGTCGAGGTGCAGAACCGTAGGCTGGCCTCTCACACAACGATGGTGCCCCACGGGTCTGACAAGCCGGGGGGAACGTCTGCCCGGGCCCGGCTTCGGATCAGCCCGTGCGGTGCCTGCGGCGCGCCAGCTCGTCGCCCGGGTGGGCGACGGGCACGGGCTCGCCCGTGTCGAGCCGCTCGGCGCTCAGCTGGGCCAGCGCGCCCTCCACATCGCTCCACACCGCGCCGACGGCGATGCCGAAAACGCCCCGGCCGCCGCGCAGCAGCTCGGCCAGCTCCTCGGGGGAGGCACAGCGGTACACGGTGGCGCCGTCGCTCATCAGGGTCATGTCCGACAGCTCCGCAAGATCCGCGGAGCACAGCGCCTGAACGGCCGTGCGGATGCTCTGGAGGGAAACCCCGGCGTCCAGCAGCCGTTTGACGATCTTGAGGACCAGCACGTCCCGGAAACTGTAGAGACGCTGGGTGCCGGAGCCGTGGGCCGGGCGCACGCTGGGCTGCACGAGCCCGGTGCGGGCCCAGTAGTCGAGCTGCCGGTAGGTGATGCCCGCGGCCGCACAGGCGCTCGGGCCCCGGTAGCCGAGCCGGTCCGGCGCTTCGCGGTCCTGCCCGGCCGCGGAGGGTCTCAGCCCCGGTGGAGGCGGCGCGCCGGGGAGGGAGGATGTCCCGCCCACCGCTCTGCTGTCGCCGTTACCTGTCACGCCGGCCTCCGTTCCGCATGCCCCGACCGTGCCTTCGTCGCTCACCGGCTGTCACGATGAGCACGCACACAGCGCTCCTCCCAAGACATGCCCCATTGACGCTAGGCATCCACACTCAGCGCGTCAACGATCGCCACGCGCCGCTACTGGCTGCTCGTGCCGAAGTCCTCGGGGGAGATCTGGTCGAGGAACTCGCGGAACCTCTCGACCTCGTCCTCCTGCTCGTCGGGAATGATGATCCCGGCGTCGTCGAGTACGGCATCGCTGCCGTAGATCGGCGTACCGACGCGCAGCGCGAGGGCTATCGCGTCGGAAGGACGGGCGCTGACCTCTACCCCACTGGCGAACACGAGCTCGGCATAGAAGACCCCGTCGCGCAGGTCGGTGATGCGTACCGCGCTGAGCTCCTGCCCCACCGCCTCCAGCACGTTCTTGAAGAGATCGTGCGTCAGGGGCCGGGCAGGAGTCATCCCCTGCTGGGCGAACGCGATGGCGGTCGCCTCCCCCGGGCCGATCCAGATCGGGAGATAGCGGTCGCCTCCGACTTCACGGAGTAGCACGATGGGCTGGTTGTTGGGCATTTCCACCCGCACGCCCACGACGTCGAGCTGATTCACACAGCAACCCTAGGCGGTGCTCGGTGCATTTGGATAGTCGAGCACCGCCGTGCGGCGCGCGAGCGGCCACGCTCGCAGGTCAGAACGCCTGCCTGCTGGCGAAGAAAACCAGCCGGTACTTCCCGATCTGTACCTCGTCGCCGTTGTTGAGCACCGCCGAATCCAGGGGCTCCCGGTTGACGTAGGTGCCGTTGAGACTGCCGACGTCACTCACCGTGAAGCTGGCGTCGGGCTGGCGTCGGAACTCCACGTGACGGCGCGAGACCGTCACGTCGTCGAGGAAGATGTCGCTCTGCGGATGCCGGCCCGCGGTCGTCAGGTCCCCGTCGAGCAGGAACCTGCTCCCCGAATTCGGCCCGCGGCGCACGATGAGCAGGGCCGAACCAGGCGGCAGCGCCTCGACCGCCGCCTGGGCCTCGGGCGAGAGCGCCGGCGCCGGGTGCTGCCCGGTGACCTCGGCCTCGTACGCCTCAAGGCCCGAGATCGAAATGGTGGAGGTCGTCTCGGACGAGCCTTCGAGCCCCGGGCGCAGCCCATTGCCGCAGTTGGAACAGAACCTGCTGGTCGCGGCGGACCTGTGGCCGCAGCGGGAGCAGGTGACCGTCTCCCGTCCCGACCCCTGGGAGCCTATGCCGCCGGGGCCGGCGACCTCGTCCCGGAACAACGGGCGCCCCGGCTCTCCGCCGGGCGCCGTCGCTGGGTCGCCTTGTTGGCGGGCGCGGCTCCGTGCGGCGCTGTGCACGCCGCTCCGACGCCTGCCGAACAATCTAGCGAAAAAGCTCACCAGCGATCCCCTCGCGCCTAGCCCGGCCCTCGTCGGACGGGACCGGTCCATTGTCTCTCACCGGCCGTACAGGACGTCGTGACAACGTCCCCGGCCCCCGTTCAGTTTCCCTCACCGAGTGCCACGGAAGTGTGGCAGCCCCCGTGACGTCGGCTCCGTCACGGTGACGACTGAGCGTAGTCAGGCTGCTCCGCCGATCGCAAGGCGTCCACGACGACCTTCTCCTGGCGCTCCACCGACACCTCCGCCTGCTCGTTCTCCAGGGACTGCACCACGCCCCCGGGGATGTTCAGCGCCGGCTCCAGGTCCTGCGGCCGCCCGATGGCGGCGATCAGGAACGGTGCGCGCACCGGCTCGCCATCGACGAACACCCCGCCGTTCTCGTCCACGAAAGAGGTGCCCGCCGCGATCCGCACCTCGTTGATCTGGATGGCCTCGGCGCCCGCCGCGCGCAGCTCCTGCACCGCGTCGAGCAGCATATCCGCCTCGACGGCCCCGAGTGGATCGTCGATGCGCAGCGTGATGCCGGGGCCCTCGGCGGCGACGGTACCGGCGAGCACGCCGAGCTGCCGTTCGCGCTCCTCCGTCTGCCGCCTGGCCTCCTCGGCCTGGTCGGAGCTGGTCTCCAGCTCGGTGCGCTGCTCCTCCAAGCCGTTCTTCTCCTCCTCCAGCCGCGCGGTGCGGTCCTCCAGATCGCTGAGAATCCGCACCAGGTCCTCCTGCCGGGCGCCGCGCAGCGCCGTCTCCTCGCTGCCGGTGGCCCGCACCTGGATGGCGAGGCCGAGCCCGAGTACGAACAGCAGCACGGCGGCGAGCAGCTGGCTGCGCGTCGCGCGCGGCGGCCACAGCCCGGCGCGCAGGGCGCCGCGGCCGGTGGGGCGGTCCCGGCCCGGCTCGGGGGCGGGCGGCGGCGCGCTCTCCTCCTCGGTCACCGGCTCACGCCCCGAAGACGTGCCGGCGGATCGCGGCGGCGTTGGAGAAGATGCGGATGCCGAGGACCACGACGACGCCGGTGGACAGCTGCGCCCCGACGCCGAGCTTGTCGCCGAGGAAGACGATCAGGGCGGCGACCGTGACGTTCGACAGGAAGGACACGACGAACACCTTGTCGTCGAACAGGCCGTCGAGCATGGCGCGCAGCCCGCCGAAGACCGCGTCGAGGGCGGCGACGACGGCGATGGGCAGGTACGGTTCCAGACCGGCCGGAACGACCGGACGTGTCAGAATCCCGACCACGACCCCCAGCACGAGTCCCAGGACGGCGATCACGGCGCGCCCCCTTCTTCCGGTTGATCTTCCGGCTGTGTTTCCGGTGCGGCGGCGGGTCCGGCGGTGTGCGTGGTGAGGCCGGGCGCGGCGGGCAGTTCCAGCCTGTCGTGGACGGTGGTACCGGCCCTGATGCCGTAGTCCTCGCGCAGCACGTCCAGATAGCGGCCCTCCGCGGTGGCCCGGAAGGCCGCCGCCAGCTCGTCCCCCGGGCCGATCGCGAGCAGCGTGTACGGCGGGGCGAGGGGCCTGTTGTCGACGAGAACGGCGTCGCCCGCCGCCCGGATGGCGGACAGGGCGGTCAGGCGCCTGCCGTTGACCGATATCGCCTCGGCGCCCGCCTGCCACAGTCCGTTGACCACACGCTGGAGATCCCGGTCGCGCACCCGGCCGGTGTCGGCGAAGCCGGCGTCGCGCGGGCCGCCGGCGCCGGGGGCGGCGCCCTCCGCGTCGTTCACGACCAGCTCGATCCCCGGCCCCGTGACGGCGGTGGCGCCGGCCAGGAGCGCGGTCAGCTCGCCCGCCGCAGAGCGCGCGTCGCCGATGGCGTCGCGCTGCCGCTCGTCGACGTCCGCGCGCAGCGCGTCGACCTCCTCCTGGAGATCGTCCAGCTCGGCGGTGCGCGCCTCGACGCGGTCGAGCAGCTCCTCCCGGCCCCTGGCAAGGGTGGGCTCCGCCTCGCGCGCCTGCGCGGCGCCCAGGGTGACCACCACGGCGGCCAGCGCGAGGCCGCCGGCCAGCCAGAGCCTGGCGCGCAGCGTGCGCGGCAGCTCTGACCGGCCGGCGGACCGCCGCCCGGCCGCCGCGTATCCCTCGTCGAGGGTGTTGCTCATCACGGTGGTCAGCAGCGACATGGAGGCGTCGGGGCGCGCCGGGACACGTCGCCCGGGCTCCTGCTGTGGCATGGCGCACATCGTCGCACGCGCCACTCAGGAGACCGAATCGGGCCCGCTGCGGGCCCGTTCGTCCTCAGCGGTCGGCGCTGTCCACGACCGTCGACCAGGTGTCCAGCAGCTCCTGCGCGGCGGCGTCGTCCGGCCCCTCGGCCCACAGGTGGGTGACGGCCTCGGCGGGGTCGGGCAGCACGAGAATCCACCTGCCGTCCGGCTCGACGACGCGCACGCCATCGGTGGTGTCGATGGAGCGTTCCCCCGCCGCCTCGACGACCCGGCGCATCACCAGTCCCTTGATGGCCCAGGGGGTGGCGACGTCCCGCCGGAGCACGTGGGCCCGCGGGATGCGGGCGTCGATCTGGCTGAGCGAGAGCTGGGTGCGGGCGACCAGGGCGATGAGCCGGGTGAACGCCGCCGTGGCGTCGAAGACGGACGAGAACTCGGGGACGATGAAGCCCCCCTGTCCGTCCCCGCCGAAGACCGAGCCCTCCTTGTGGGCGACTCGGGTCAGGTCGTCGGGCGAGGTGGTGGTCCACTCGACCTGGGTGCCGTGGTAGGCGGCGACCTGCTCGGCGATGCGGGTGGTGGTCACCGGCAGTGCCACCCGCCCGCTGCGGCGCTCGGCCGCGATGAGGTCCAGCATGACCAGCAGCGCGCGCTGGTCCTCGATGATGCGGCCGCGCTCGTCGACCAGGGCGAGACGCTCGCCGACGGGGTCGAAGCGGACGCCGAAGGCGGCGCGGGCCGAGGAGACGATCTCGCCGAGGCGCACGAGTCCGGCGCGCCTGACGTCGGCGGTCTCGGTCGGCCTGGCCTCGTCCAGGCCGGGGTTGATGGTGAGGGCGTCCACGCCGATGCGGCCGAGCAGGCTGGGCAGGACCAGGCCGGCGCTGCCGTTGGCGGCGTCGACGACGATCTTGAGCCCGGACTCGGCCACGCCGGTGGTGTCCACGGCGCGCAGCACGGAGCCCGTGTACGCGTCGAAGACGCTGGCGGGGAACCGCAGGTCGCCGATCTCGCCCGGGAAGGCCCTGCGGTACTCCTGGCGGGCGTAGACGCGGTCCAGCTTGCGCTGGCCCGCCTGGGAGAGGTCCGCGCCGCGCTCGTCGAAGAACATGATGTCGACGGAGTCGGGCACGCCCGGGGTGGTGCGGATCATGACGCCGCCCGCACTGCCGCGCGCGGTCTGCTGTCTGGCGACGGGCAGCGGCACGTTCTCCAGGTCCCGCACGTCGATCGCGCTGGCCTGGAGGGCGGAGATCACCGCACGCTTCAGGGCGCGGGCACCGCGGGAGTGGTCGCGGGCGGTGGTGACGGTGGAACCCTTCTTCAGGGTGGTGGCGTAGGCGCTGGCGAGCCGGACGGCCAGCTCCGGGGTGATCTCGACGTTGAGAATGCCGGAGACGCCGCGGGCGCCGAACAGATTGGCCTGGCCGCGCGCCTCCCAGATGACCGAGGTGTTGACGAAGGCCCCGGCCTCCACGGTCTTGAACGGGTAGACCCGGACGTTGCCCTGGACGATGGACTCCTCGCCGACGAGGCACTCGTCGCCGATGACGGCGCCGTCCTCGATGCGGGCGGCCCGCATCACGTCGGTGTTCTTGCCGACGACGCAGCCCCGGAGATTGGTCTGCGGGCCGATGTACACATTGTCGTGGACGACCGCCCGGTGCAGGAACGCGTCGGCCTTGACGACCACGTTGGACCCGATGACGGTGTGCTCGCGGATTTCGGCGCCCGCCTCGATCTTCGCGTAGTCGCCGACGTAGAGGGGGCCCCTGAGCTTCGCGTCGGGGTGCACCTCCGCGCCCTCGGCGATCCACACGCCCGGCGAGATCTCGAATCCGTCGATCTCGACGTCGACTTTCCCTTCGAGCACGTCGGCCTGCGCCTTCACGTAGCTCTCGTGGGTGCCCACGTCCTCCCAATAGCCCTCGGCGACATAGCCGTAGACCGGCTTCCCCTCCTTCATGAGGCGGGGGAACACATCGCCCGACCAGTCGACCGGGACGTCCGGCTCGACGTAGTCGAAGACCTCGGGCTCCATGACGTAGATGCCGGTGTTGACGGTGTCGGAGAACACCTGTCCCCAGGTGGGCTTCTCCAGGAAACGGTCGACGCGTCCGTCCTCGTTGACGATGGTGATGCCGAACTCCAGTGGGTTCGGCACGCGCGTCAGGCAGACGGTGACGAGGGCACCGCGCTCCCTGTGGTAGCGGATGAGATCGGTCAGGTCGAAGTCGGTGAGCGCGTCCCCCGAAATCACCAGAAAAGAATCGTTCTTGAGTGCGTCCTCGGCGTTCTTCACACTTCCGGCCGTACCCAGGGGCTTCTCTTCATGGGCGTAGGTGAGATCCATCCCGAGTTCCTCACCGTCGCCGAAGTAGTTTTTCACGAGGGAGGCGAGGAATTGCACGGTGACCACGGTCTCCGTGAGTCCGTGCCGCTTCAGCAGCCGGAGCACGTGCTCCATGATCGGGCGGTTGGCCACGGGCAGCAGAGGCTTGGGCATGCTCGCGGTCATCGGGCGAAGCCGGGTGCCTTCGCCGCCAGCCATTACTACGGCCTTCATATCGGAAGTGTCCTCCTTGGGGAGTCGACAGTCACTCCGACTGCGCCCGTCTGGAGGGGCCCGGGCCCGGGGTGGCTCCCCGGAATACTGCGGCACATGCGGGCGCCAGGCCCCTGCGACGCTGCCAGGGCGAGCTCAGTCGGCCGTGGCATCCGCCTTGAGGAGACGGCGGACCTGGACCACGTAGAGCATCCCTGCCCACCAGTAGAGCGCTGTACCCCAGCCGGCGAACGCCCATCCGAAAATAGCAGCGAGGGTAGCGAGCCAGCCACCACCGTCGCTGAGCAGCAGCAACGGGAAGGCGTACATGAGATTGAGGGTCGCCGCCTTGCCGAGAAAGTTCACCTGTGGGGGTGCATATCCGTGCCGGTCGAGTCGCCA
Source organism: Streptomyces johnsoniae (assembly GCF_031845565.1). Taxonomy (NCBI): domain Bacteria; kingdom Bacillati; phylum Actinomycetota; class Actinomycetes; order Kitasatosporales; family Streptomycetaceae; genus Streptomyces; species Streptomyces johnsoniae. The sequence continues at coordinate 79,921 of NZ_JAVREV010000004.1, forward strand.
CACCACCACCAGCAGCATCAACTCCCGGGCGAGCAGGAGCCCGGTGAGCCACAGCGGCAGGATGTCGCGCCAGGTGAGACCCACGAGTGTGGAGAGGATGTAGAGGCGGTCGGCCGCCGGGTCGAGCACGCGGCCGAGTGCGCTCACCTGGTTCCACCGGCGGGCGAGCTTGCCGTCCAAATAGTCGCTGACGCCGCTGAAGGCCAGCACGGCCAGCGCCCACACGTCCAGGTCGGGCCCGTCGAAGACCGGTGAGAGGACGAGCCACAGGAACACCGGAACGCCCAGCAGCCGGGCCATGCTCAGGATGTTGGGGATGGTGAGGACGCGGTCCGTCTGAATATCCGTTTCCTGGATCTCCACCCGGACGCCCTCCTGTTGACCTGTCGAAACGATTCCTGCCCGCGCTGTGCGCTCCGACCTTACCGGCCGGGCCGAACGCAGCCGCGAGGTGGGCCGTATGAGGCGGACGGTCCCGAGGGAGCACGCTTTCAGGTGGTTTGCCGTCCGGGTGGGCGGTCCCCGGCAAGGACCCGGGCCGGGGACCGCCCACCCCGGTCACGGCGCCGCGCAGCCGCCCGGCGGCAGCTCGTCCGCCGCCCGGTAGGCGACCCCCGGCTCCGGTGGGACCGGCTCGCCGGTCCGCACGTCCGTGCAGTAGGCCGCGAACACCTCGCCCTCGCTCAGGGCCCGCAGCCGGCCGCGGTGCAGGCTCCACCCGCGCACCTCCTCGCCCGCGCCCCCGGCGGCGCGCAACGAGCGCAGCACCAGGCCGCCCGGCTCGCCGGTGGCCAGGCCGACGGCGAGCAGGGTGCACAGCACCAGCGCGTCCGGCTCGCCCAGGTCGAGCGAGCCGTCGGCGGCGCGCTCCGCGTGCAGGGCCGCGGTCAGCGGCCCCGTCGGGGCGATCAGGCTGCACACCAGGTGGTGAACGCCGGGGCCGGCCCGCTCCATCACCGCCGCGAGCTGCCCCGCGGCCCGCTGGAACGCGCAACGGGAGTGCGGCGCCCCGCAGTCGGGGCAGGCCCCGGCCGCCGCCAGCAGATCCGTGCCCAGCTCCCAGGTCTCCCACCGCAGATGGGCGACCAGCAGCGCGGGCACCAGCCGGGCGATCGGCTGCCCCTCGTAGGGCACGGTCGCCCCCCGGGCCGCGACCTCCGCCGTATAGCGCGCGCGGCTGGCCGCGCTGTCCTGCGGCAGCCGCTCCCGCTCGCAGAAGTCGGCGAATCCGACCGGGTCGAACAGCGCGACACTGGTGTGCCCGTGCCGGCCCGCCAACGAGCGCAGCAGCAGCTCGGTCTGCCGCAGATAGCTGGTGTGGTCGGTGAAACGGAACGTCGCGTAGCGGCGCATCAGGGCGAACCCGCCCGCGTCCGCGACGACCGCAACCATCCCCGCCGACTCCCGCCAGGATGCCGCGCCCCGTCCGGCGCGCCGCCTGGTGTGTGCCATGACTCCCCCTCAACGGATCGGAAGCTCTTGGTCACTCACCGTAGTCGCCGTCACTGACAGTGGCCCTCTCGCGGGCCATGCGCTCGAAGAAGCGGAGCAGCTCCGGGTCGTCCACCGAGCCCGGATTGGCCGCCCGCTCCAGCGGCACGCCCTGGAGCAGGCGTTTGACGGGCACTTCGAGCCGCTTGCCGGTGAGGGTGTGCGGAACGCCGGGGATCTCCACGATGTCGTCCGGGAGATGGCGGGGCGACAGGGCCTCGCGGATCGTGCGGCGCACCCGTTCGCGCAGCGCGTCGTCGAGCACGGCTCCCTCGGCGAGCCGGACGAACAGCGGCATCCAGTAACCGCCGTCCGGCTCCTCGACGCCGATGACCAGCGACTCCCGGATCTCCGGGAGCCGTTCGACGGCCTCGTAGATGTCGGCGGAGCCCATCCGCACGCCCTGCCGATTGAGCGTCGAGTCCGAACGGCCGTGGATGACGACGGTGCCGCGCGAGGTCAGCGTGGTCCAGTCACCGTGCCGCCACACGCCGGGGAACATCGCGAAGTAGCTCTCGTGGTAGCGGACCCCCTCCGGATCGTTCCAGAAGCCGACCGGCATCGACGGCATCGGCGTGGTGACGACCAGCTCGCCGACCTCGTCCACCAGCGGCTGCCCCTCGGGCGAGAAGGCGCGCAGATCCGTGCCCAGGCAGGGGGCCTGGAGCTCCCCCGTCCACACCGGCAGCGTGGGCACGGCGCCCGCGAAACAGCTGCACACGTCGGTGCCGCCGCTGACCGAGGCGATCCACAGCCCGGCCCCGGCCTCCTCGTGCAGCCAGCGGAAGCCGTCGGGCGGCAGCGGGGAACCGGTGGTGGCCACGCCCCTGGTGGCGGACAGGTCGAAGTCGCGCCCCGGGTGGACGTCCGCCTTGGCGCAGGCCATCACGTACGCGGCGGAGGTGCCGAAGAGGGTGGCGCGGGTGCGTTCGGCGACCCGCCACTGCGCGGCGGTGTCCGGGTGTCCCGGGCTGCCGTCGTACAGCACCGCGGTGGTGCCGGTCAGCAGCGAGGACACCAGGAAGTTCCACATCATCCAGCCCGTGGAGGTGTACCAGAACAGCCGGTCGCCCGCGCCGAGATCGCAGTGCAGCCCCAATTGCTTGAGGTGCTCCAGCAGGATGCCGCCCTGGGACTGCACGATCGCCTTGGGCAGCCCGGTGGTGCCCGAGGAGTACAGCACCCACAGCGGATGGTCGAACGGGACCCGCGTGAAGTCGGGTTCGGCACCGTGGTCGGTCAGCTCCGCCCACTCAAGGGCCCCCTCCGGGGCCGGCGTGCCGAGCAGCGGTACGTGCACCACGGCCCGCAGCGTGGGCAGGCCGCGCCGCAGCTCCGCGACGGTGCCGGTGCGGTCGTGCACGCGACCCCCGTAGCGGTAGCCGTCGACGGCGAACAGCACCACCGGCTCGACCTGCTGGAAACGGTCAAGGACGCTGCGGGCGCCGAAGTCCGGGGCGCAGGAGGTCCACACGGCGCCGACGGCGGCACTGGCGAGCAGGGCGACGACGGCCTCGGGAATGTTGGGCAGATAGCCGCTGACGCGGTCGCCCGGGCGCACCCCCCGCTCCCGCAGCGCCGCGGCGAGCGCCCCGACACGGGCGCGCAGCTGCGCCCAGGTGACGGGCTCGGGCCGGTGGTCCTCGTCGACCCGGAGCAGCGCGGCCTCCGCCGCCCGCGGCGAGCCGGGCTCGCCGGCCCGCAGGGCGTGTTCCGCATAGTTGAGGGTGGCCCCGGGGAACCACCGGGCCCCCGGCATCGCGGCATCGGCGAGCACCGTGTCGTACGGGGTGGCGAAGCGGACGTCGAACCACTCGGCGACGGCCCGCCAGAACGGTCCGAGCCGCGTGACGGACCAGCGGTGCAGGGCGGCGTAGCTGCCCGCGGGGTCGCCCGGCACCGGGCCGGGGGCCCCGTGGCGGTCGGCGGCGAACGCGTGGAAGCGGCTGAGCCGGGCGGCGGCGACCCGTTCCGGGTCCGGGCGCCACAGGGGCTCGGGCGCGGCGGGCTCGGGCGCGTCGTGGTCAAGTGCGTCGTGCGTGGCGGTCATGGCGGCTCCCGGCGGGTACACGTGGCACGGTTTGCCTGGACGATGCCAGGTCAGCGGCGCGGATACCAGGCCCGCCCCACCCGAACGCCGGACAGGGGGCCGCGCCCGCTGTCGGGGGCGGCGGGCCGCTGGTAGGTGTGGAGACGTGCGCCGCCTTCCCGTTGCCCTCACCCTGGCCGCGCTGCTGGCCGGGCTCGCCGGTTCGGTGGCGCCCGCGCCGGTGGCCGAGGGCCGCGACGCGCCGGACGGGTTCGTCGCGCTGGCCGACGTCGCGCCCGGCATCCGGCAGGACGTGCGGTACGCGACGCCGCACAACTTCACCGGCGACACCGTCGACGGTTACCGCGCTCCGGTGTGCCTGCTGACCAGGGAGGCGGCGCTGGCCCTGCGCGCGGCGCACCGGGCGCTCGCGGAACGGGATCTCGGCCTGCTGGTGTACGACTGCTACCGGCCGCAGCGGGCCGTGGACCGGTTTCTGCGGTGGGCGGACGATCCGCGCGACGGCGGCACGCGGGACGAGTACCACCCGCGGGTGCCCAAGGAACGGCTTTTCGACGAGGGTTACCTGGCCGCCCGGTCGGGGCACAGCCGCGGCAGCACCGTGGACGTCACCCTCCGGCGGGCCTCGGGCGAAGCGGTGGACATGGGCACGCCGTTCGACTTCTTCGACCCGCGCTCGGCACCCGCCTCCCGCGACGTCGGGAAGGGGGCGCGCGCGGCGCGCGCACTGCTGGCGGCCGCGCTGACGGACGCGGGCTTCGAGCCGGTGGCGACCGAGTGGTGGCACTTCACGCTGCGGGAGGAGCCGTTCCCCGACACCTACTTCGACTTCCCCGTGACGCGCGGCGCGGTGGCCGGGGGCGGGGGCGGGGGCGGGGGCGGGTGAACGGGACGACGGCGGCGGCCCGGAGCCACCCCCGTCGGTCCCGGGCCGCCACCGTCATCGCAATCGACGCCGGGCCCGGCACGGCGGTTCACCGGCCCCGGGCCTTGTCACCGGTTCGCGACATCCGTGCAGCGCGGCGCGGAAGAACGGGCGGCGCCGGTCAGGAGAGCCCGCCGGGAATGGTGCGCGGCGCCGTGGCGAGCAGCGGCCCGACGTGCTTGACGAGCAGCGCCATCTCGTAGGCCACCTGCCCGATATCGGCGTCGGCCTCGGCGAACACGGCCAGGGCGCTGCCCGATCCGGCCGCGGTCACCAGGAGGAAGGCGTGGTCGAGCTCCACCAGGGTCTGGCGGGTGCTCCCGGTCTCGAAGTGGCCGCCGACGCCCCGCGCTAGGCTGTGGAACCCGGAGGCCACCGCCGCCAACTGCTCACCGTCCTCCCTGCCGAGGGAACGCGAGGCGCCGCGGGGAAGGCCGTCGGCGGCCAGCACGAGGGCGTGCCGGATGCTGGGCACCCGGTCGACCAGCTCGTCGAGAAGTGTGCTGATCCGGCTGCTCTCCTGCGCGGCGCCGTGCTGCGGGGTGCCGCCGTGAGCCCCGGACTCCGGTGCGGTCATCGGTCCTGCCTAACGCTGGTCTGGCTGCTTACACTCTCGGTTCCGGCGGGGCCTGGCCCCGGCGGGGGTCGCTCTGCTGCCGCCCGAGCCGCCAGCCGCGCTGAAGGGCCGCCATGCGCGAGCGGACCTCGTCGGCGTCCAGATCGGGAACGGTCTCTGCCCCGGTGTGGCCTTCGCTCTCCGCGGCCGCGGGGGCGCCGCGGTCCTGGGCGCGCTGCCGCACGCGGCGCGGCAGTCCTGAGCCGGTCGTGGGTTCGCTGTCCTGCCCGTCCTCGCCGGGCGGCGAGGCCACGGGGCGGCCGTGGTCGGAGACCAGAACCGGGGCGCGCCTGCGCTGCGGAAGCCGCGGCGGGGATGCGGAGGGCTCCGCGTCGTGCCCGGCGGCGTGGCCGGCCGCCCGGCTGCCCGCCTCGTCCCGCTCGTCGGTCCCATCGGCGGCGCGCCCGTGCCCGTTGACGAAGCGGCCACCCGCGTGTCCGGCGAACTCCGGCTCCTCTTCGCCGCGTTCGACGGCGCCGATCGGTGCCTCCAGCTCGACGGGCCCGTCGACGGGACCGTCGAGCAGGGCCGGCCTGCCGGGTGCGTGCGAGAGGCGCTCCCGCTCCTGCGGCTCCTCGGGAACCTCGGTGAGCAGCTCGCCGGGTATCAGGGTCACCGCGGTGGTGCCGCCGTAGGACGACTCCCGCAGGGAGACGCGGATGCCGTGGCGCTCCGCGAGGCGGGAAACGACGTGCAGTCCGAGCCGGTCGGTGTCGGACAGTTCGAAGGCCGGGACCTTGGCCAGCTGCTGGTTCGCGTCGCGCAGGGCGTCCGCCGTCATGCCGAGGCCCCGGTCGTGTATCTCCAGCGTGAAGCCGTGCGGAACGCGCTCCCCTGAGACCTGGACCGCGGTGTGCGGCGGCGAGAACAGCGTGGCGTTCTCCAGCAGTTCCGCGACGAGGTGCACGAGATCGGCGACCGCGCCCCCGGCGACGGAGAACGACGGAAGGCGGTGGATTTCGATGCGCTCGTAGTCCTCGACCTCGTCCACCGCCGCACGTATCACGTCCATCAGCAGCTCCGGCTTGCGCCACTGGCGGGCGGGCGCCGCGCCGGAGAGGATGACCAGGCCCTCCGCGTGCCGGCGCATGCGGCTGGTGAGGTGGTCGAGCCTGATCAGGTCGGCCAGGTCGTCGGCACTCTCGGAGCGGCGCTCGAGCCCGTTCAGCAGGTTGAGCTGGCGATGCAGCAGCACCTGGCTGCGGCGCGCGAGGTTGACGAAGACCTCCGACACGCCGCGGCGCGTCTCGACCCGCTCGACGGTGGCGGAAACCGCCTCCCGCTGAAGCGTGTTGAGCGCGCGCCCCACCTGGCCGACCTCATCGTCGCCGTACTCCAGCTGCGGCGCCTCCGTCTCCACGTCGATGCGTTCGCCGGCGGCGAGGCGCCGTTTCACGCCCGGCAGCCGCAACTCGGCCGCGTCCCCGGCCTCCCGCGACAGGGTCCGCAGGTCCCGCGCGAGGCCGCGGCCGACGCGCACCGCGATGACCGCGGAGGCGGCCACGGCCAGCAGGCCGATTCCCGCGATCACGCCACGTACGACGGCGGAGTCGACGCCGGGGTCCAGCCTGGCCCCGTAACGGCTCTGCGCGTCGGCGAGCAGCGCGCCCAGCTGTTCGTGCGCGCTGCTGCCGGTCTGCTCCCACTGGTCGGGGCGGATGACGGCGAGCCTGCCGTCGAGGAGGCTGGCCTCGGTGGACATCAGGAGGCTGCCGGTGCCGCTGTCCCAGAAACTCTCGTGCGCCTGCCGGTCTTCGAGCGGCAGATCGGGCAGGTAGGTGTCGTAGACCAGGTCGCGCCGGGCGATCAGATCGCCGAGGGTGCGCAGCTCCTCCTGGGTGATCTGGTTCGCCGCGAGGGCCGCCGCCACGAGGGCGTCCTCCTGGGACAGGTGCTCGCGGGCCTCCGCGAGGCCGGTGACGGCCCGCGCCTGGCGGGCGAGGTCGACGTCGTCGAGTGGCTGGAGGACGGCCAGGAAACGGTAGGCGGGATCGGCCAGCGCACTGTAGCTCTCCAGGGCGCCGGTGCCCGAGATGGTGCTGTTGGCCACCTGGTCGCGCAGCGGGCCGAGGCTTTCGAGCGAGGCGAGGAGGCTGTCGAGCCGGTCCCCGCCGACACCGTCGAGCGCGCCGCGCTCGGCCGAAGCGCGCCGCGCGAGGAGGTCGACGGCGGCGTCGGTGGCGGCCTGGATCTCTTCCAACTCCCGCAGCTCGTCGGCCCGGCGGGGGTCGGCGAGGTGCACGAGCGTCTGGCGGCGCTCGCGCTGGAGAGACAGCGCGACCTCGTCGGTGCGGGCGGTCAGCACGGTGGCGGCGTCGCGCGACGCGGTCACCTCGCGGGCCTCGGGGACGGTGATGGCCGTCACGAACGCCCAGACCGATACGAGCGACAGCAGCGGCACCAGAGTGAGCGCCCCTATCTTCCGTCGGATCGACTTGCCGCGAAAGCGCATGCCCTCCCCTTGGTTTCCGGCGGGATCGGTTCCCGGCGGACCGGCGGTCACCGGACCCGGTCCGGCAGCGCGAGCCTACTACCGGTCCGGGCGGCGGCTGGCCGATAACCCCGGGATTCCCTGGAGTTGACTACAAAGCCGCCCCATACTCGTGGGTCGCGTCCGGGCACGCAAGGCGTTCTACCATGTACGCAGAGACATATCCGCGTTCTCATCGTGCAGGAGCGAAGGCGGCGTGTACGCGAAACCCCGCATGCCGGACCCGGTACGTGCCGCCGCCGTGCGTGCCGTCATCATCATCGCCCTGACGCTCACACAGGTCGTGGTGGTCCTGCTGTGCACCCTGGCCGGATCGTGGCTCGCCTTCCCGATGACGCTGTCGTCGGTCGGCAGCACGTTCGTGGCGACGTGGGCGGTGCTCGATATCTGGATCACCCGTCAGTCCTGGCTCCAGCGCAACGGCGTGGTGTCGGAGCCGAGCAGCGTGGCCAGGCGCCGGCTGCTGCGCCGCCGGTGACCTGGCCCTGCGGGCCGGGCGTGCGGGCGGCCGCACGCCCACCCGGCAGCGGCCCGTCGAGGAGCCGCCGCCGGGAAGCCCCGGCTCAGTGGGCGGCGTCCGGCTCCTCGCGCGGGCGGCGGAAGACGCGGGTGGCGGTGATCTCGCCGTGCACCGGCTCGGCGGCGGGGTCCTGGCGCGGCAGGCCGGGGCGCAGATGCTCCTCGACGCTGATGTACTTCAGCCCCGCGCGCAGGTCCGCATCGTTGCGCAGGCGGATCACCAGGGGGAACTCGGCCAGCGCCGTCGTGTCGAACAAGCCCGTGGTGTACAGCAGCTGAACGCCCAGCGCGTCCGCGACCGCCCGCTGGAGCTCCAGCAGATAGGTCGCGTTGGCGCGGCCGATGGGGTTGTCCAGGAACAGTGTGCCCGCGTGCCGGTGCCGGTCGCGGCCGCGATCGTTCCCCCGCAGGGCGGCCATCGTGCAGTAGAGCGCGATGGCCGCGGTCAGCAGCTGACCGCCGGAGAACACGTCGCCCATCTGGCCGACCGGCACCCGCTCCGCGCGCAGCACGGCGTCCGGCTTCAGGATCTCGACGTGCACCCCGCGCGGCCCGAGCGCCGCGTGCACACCGCGCAGCAGCAGGGACATGCCGTCGCGGCGCAGGTCCGCGTTCTTCCTGACGGCGGCGCGGGTCGTCTCGTCGACGACCTCGCCCAGCCGCTCGGCCAGCGTCGCCTGGTCGGGGTCCTCGAACCGGATGCGCAAGAACTCCTGCCCCGACCACTCGCCCAGTCCCTCGGGGAGCCGGGAGAGCCGCTGCGCCGAGCGCAGGGTGTCGAGGGAGGACTCCACCAGTCCCCGCAGCCGGTCGACGATGCTGTCCCGGTTGCGCTCCAGCTGCGCCAGCTCGTCGGTGAGAACGCGCAGCCTGGGCGCGAACGCCTCGGCCCAGGCTGCGGCGTGGCCCGGCAGGGCCGCCGCGGGCAGCTCCCTGATCTGCTGCCTGGCGGGGGTGCGGACCTGCTCGTAGCGGGTGGAGTTGGCGTGCCGGACGAGGCGGTCGCACGCCTCGCGGACGGCCGACTCGGCGGCGGCGAGACCGGCCGCGCAGGACCGCAGCGCGCGCCTGGCCTCGGTCGCCGCCTCCCTGGCCGCCGCGGCGGTGCCCGGGTAGGGCTCCGCCTCCTCGGCGGGCTGCGCGCCGGGCGTCTCCCCGGCCTCCGCGGGCGCCTGGCCGGGCGGCGGATCGCGCAGGAGGTCCCGCAGCAGCGCGGCGGTCTCGTCGAAGGCGCCGGCCGCGTCCTGCGCGGCCCGGTGCTCCGCCACCAGATCGTGGTGGGCGTCGCGGGCGGCGCGCAGCGCGTCCTCGTGCGCCGCCAGCTCGGCGGTGGCGGTGCGCAGCAGGTCGCGGGCCGCCTCCGCGTCGGCGGGCACCAGCTCCTCGGGCAGGCCGATATGGGCGTCGCCCGCGGCGGGGGCCAGGCGCTCGGCCTCGCCGCGGAGCCGCCCCAGACGCTCGCTTGCGGCGGACGCGCGCGACTCCAGCAGCTGGACCAGCGCTTCGGCGCGGGCGGCGGCGGCCTGCCGGGAGGGGCCGTCGGCACCCTCCGGGCCGTCGAGGAGCCGCGCGGCGCGGGTCCTGACCTTGTTGCTGAGGCGGTCGAGGGTCGCGAGGGCGCCGCTCTCGTCGCCCTCGGCGCGCGCCTGCTCCGCGCGCAGATCGGCGCCGACGCCGACCTTCTCGTAGAGCTGGGACGCGGAACGGTACGCCTCCCGCAGCGCGGGCAGCGACTGCTGCGCGTCGGCGGCGGGCTCCTGGTCCCGCGGATCGTCGGGGGCCCCGGAGACCTCGGCCCGCTCCGCGCGGAGCGCGCGTGTGGTGCGGCGGGCGTCGTCGGCGGCGCGCTGGACGCCGCGGCGGTCCTCGTCTGCGGCGCGGGCACGGTCGAGCAGCTCGGCGGCGCGGGCCTCGGCCTCGGCCGCGTCGGCGGCCAGCTCCTTGAGGCGCGACTGCCAGCGGTCGCGCTCCCGGAGCCGGAAGGCGAGCCCGGCCAGGGCATCGGCCGAGCGGCGGGCCCGTTGCGCGGCCTCCTGCCGTTCGTCGCGGGCGCGGGCGGCCTCGGCGGCGGCCTCCTCGGCGGCGGACCGGGCGGCGGCGGTGTCGGCGAGGTGGCGGCGGGCGTCCCCGGCCGCGGTGGTGGCCGCCTCCGCCGCGGCGGCCAGCTCGGCCAGCCGGCCGGCCGGGCAGCCGGCGCGCCAGGAGGACAGGCGCGCGGCGAGAGTGCGGTCGGCGGTGAGCCGGGCGGCGAGGGCCCGGATGTCGGCGTCGCGGGCCGCGGCGCGCTCGCGCAGGGCGTGCCGCTCGGCGTCGGCGGCGCTCTCGTCGTGCATGGCCGGGTTGGGCGGGACGAGGAAGACGCCGCTGTCGGCGCCGCCCGGCGGCGGGGTCGGCGCGAGCAGCGCGGCCGCGGTGCCGACGGCCACGGCGGAACGTGGCAGCAGGGCCGCGCCGGCCAGGGCCTCGCGGGCACGGGCGTGGCTGTCCGGGTCGGTGATCACGACGCCGTCGACCAGCTCGGGCCTGGCGGCGAGCACCGCGGCGTGGTCGGCGGGGGCGACGGACTGGGCGAGGTAGCGCCAGCCGGGCAGCGCGGGGATGCCGTGCTCGCCGAGGAACTCGACGGTGGCCGTGACGTCGGGCCCCGGCGGCAGCAGGCCGCCGTCGCCGAGCGCGGACAGGATCCTGGAGTCGTCGGCCGCGGCGGTGCGCAGGTCGAACAGCTGCCGCTCCGCGGCGGCGACGGCGTCATCGAGGAGCGCGCCGAGCGTGTCGGCGTTGCGGTCAAGATCCTCGGCGCTCAGCGCGGCCCCGCCCTCGGCGGGCTGCGGGAGGCCGAGGAGCACGGCGACGCGGGGCTCGGCGGCCAGGGCCGTGGCCGCGTCGCGCTCCGCGGCGAACGCGGCGGCCGCGGCCTCGCCGGCATCCGCCGCGCGGGCCGCGGCCAGCTCGGCGCGCGCGTGCCCCGCCGCGGCCTCGCCGGCCTGCTCCGCGGTGCGGGCGGCGGCGTCTCGCGCGCTCTCCCAGGCCGCGACGGCGGCCTGCTCCGCGTCGCTCGCGGCGAGCGCGGCGCGCGCCGGGTCCGTGCCTCCGTCGCGGCCCGCGCCGGCCGGCTCCAGCCAGCCCGCGTGCACGGCCTGCTCGGTCTCCTGCTCGACCTCGGCGAGCCGCTGCCGCAGGTGCTCGGCCTCGCTGCGGGCGCGCTGGGCCTCGGTGGCGGCGGCGGTGGCGTCCCGGTGGGCGGCCTCGGACGCGGACTGGAGGGCACCGGCCCGCTCCTCCTGCTCGGCCGCGGCCCGCTCGCCCTCGCCCGCCGCGGCGTGCAGGGCCCGGACCAGGGCGGCGGCGGCCCGGCCGCGGGCGGCCAGGGCGGGGGCCGCGTCGCGCTCCGCCTCGCGGATCGCGGCGGCGACGCGGGCCGAACGGTCCGCGGCGGCGCGGTGCGCGAGTACGGTCTCCGCGGCCTGCCAGGCGGCGTGCAGGGTGCGGGCGTCGCTCAGCTCGCGGCGCTGGGCCGCCCCGGCCCTCTCGGCGGCGGCCAGGGCCAGCGAGGCGTGCCGGTACGCCAGCTCCGCGGCGGTGCGGGCGGCGTGTGCGCGGGCGTCCTCGGCACGCGTCGCGGTGGCCGCGGCGTCGGTGACCCGGCCGGCCAGCTCGGCCGCCCGGCCGCGCTCGGCGCCGCCGCGCGCGGCGAGCCGCTGGGCGAGGGCCCGGGCCCGGCTCCCGGCCGCGCCGTGCACGGCGCGGGCGGACTCGCGCTCCGCCGCGGCCTCGGTGATGTGCGTGAGCAGGTCGACGGAGCCGGCGGTGAAGTCCCGCTCGGCGGTCAACTCGGCGCGGCGCCCCAGTTTGTGGGCGAAGCCGTGGACGAGGTCGGCCAGGCCGTCGGTGTCGCGGGTGTCGGTGACGGCGCGCAGCAGCAGGTCGGTGAAATCCGAGTCGTTCTTGACGGCGAACAGGCCGGCGGCCTCGCCCTCGTCGGCGTTCATCTCGCGCTGGTAGCGGAACAGCTCCGGGTCGAGCCCGAGGCGTCCGAGGTGGTCGACCCAGCGCTCGTGGATCTCCTCCCAGACGAAGTCGAGATTCGGGTAGGTCCTGGCGGTCTCGGTCAGGACGTCGCGGAAGCCCTTCATGGTGCGGCGCCTGCCCCTGGCGCCGGAGCTGCCGTCCCGCTCCGCGCGGGGGCGCAGCGCCGTGGACTCGGCGACGGGCAGGGAGTCCAGGCTCATGCCAGGACCCGGCCGGAACGAGTACCACGCCTCGGCGAACTTGCGCGGGTCGCTCGACACCTGCCGGCCGCGCCACTCGCTGACCTTGCCGACCACGACGGTTTCACCGGTGACCGTGTGCTGCCACTCCAGGGCGACGTGCCCGCAGTCGTCGGCGAGCAGGAATTTGCGCAGCACGCCGGAGCTGGCGCCGCCCAGGGTGTTGCGGTGGCCGGGCAGCATGACGGAGAAGATGAGCTTGAGCAGGACGGACTTGCCGCCGCCGTTCTCCAGGAAGAGGACGCCCGCCGGGGCAGGTCTGCGGGGCGGGCCGGTGGGCTCCTCCTCGAAGAAGTCCGCCTGGGCCGGTGCGGGCCTGGGCACGGGGGCGCCGACGCCCCGCAGGTCGAGCACGGTGTCGGCGTAGCGGGCGCCTGCCGGTCCGATGGAGTAGAGGCGGATGCGGGACAGCTCGTACATGTCGGGTCTTCCGTGGAGCGGCGGCGGAGTCAGCGGTGGAAGGGGAGACCGGCGCCGTCCACCAGGTCGAGGGCGGCATCCTCCTCCGGGGGCAGCAGGGCGGCGGAGCCGTCGCCGACCGGGACGACGCCGAGGGCGAGCAGCTCGGTCATGGCGCTGCCCGCGGCCATGTCCCTGACCTGGAGCTGGTAGCGGGCGGTGGTGCGGTACGTGCCGCCCGCGTCGTCGCCCGTGCGCTGGAGGAATCCGGAGTCGGCGAGGAACGCGACGGCCTTGCCGACGATGCCCGTGGTCGAACCGGCGAGCCGGCGGGCGTCCTTGGTGGCGCCGGTGGCGCTGCGTCGGGCGTACACCCGCCATGCGGCCTCAAGGCCGGGTGCTTCGGTCTCCGGGTCGGTGTTGTCGCCGTGCTCGGCGGCGCGCTCCGCCAGCCGGTGGCACGCCTGGCGGACGAACGCCTCCACGCCGTTGACGGTGACGCGGCCGAGGTAGCCCTCGTCGGCGAGGTCGGCGGGGCGTGGGAACGCCAGGGCGGCGACGGCGAGATGGGCCAGGCCGTGCAGGAAGCGGTCGGCGGGGTCGGCGGTGGCGCGGCGCGCGTACTCGCTCATGCGGACGGCGAAGACGGAGTCCTCCGCCGCGGCGACGGCCATGCCCGCGCGTGGGGACACTTCGAGGACGATGAGGCCGAGGCCGGTGGCGACGGCGTCGGCGAGGCGGCCGAACCCGGGCTCCTCCTGGTAGCGCCGCAGCAGGGCGGCGTACTCGGCATCGCGGGCGGGCGCGAGCTTCGGCTGGAGGCCGAAGGACACCAGCCGGGCGGCGTCGGCGGCGTCCGCCGGGGTGGGCGGCGCGGCGGGGCGGGCGTCTCGCTCCGCGGGGGCGGTCTCGGTCACTCAGTCCTCCTCGTCGGTGCCGGCGGGCTCGTGCGGTGCGGCAGGCCCGCGGGGGCCCAGCAGGGCGGTGCCGACGATCAGGTCGGCGCCGCCGAACTCGGGGTCGTCCAGCTCGGCGCCGTCGTCGACGGCGAACAGCAGCCGCGGCTCGCCCTGCCGGTGCGCGGTGCCGACGGGCGGGCTCGCGGCGTGTACCGCGAGCAGGGCGACGAGATACGGGAGGTCGGCATCGCCGCGGCGGGCCTCGGCGAGCAGCCCGGAGAGGCGGCGCGGCGCGTCCTCGGGGAGCCGGAGCAGGTCAAGGGCGGCGCCGAGCTGCTCCTCGGTGAAGCGGCTGTCGTCCGGGGTGGCGACGAGGTCGGGCTCGGGCAGCTCGGCGCCGAGGTGCTCGCGCGGCGGCGGCGGGGTGAGCAGCAGCTCGGTGAGGTCGCCCAGGCGTACGGCGGCGGGCGGGCGCGGCCCCGTGCCGCGGGCGAAGAACGCGTCGGTGACGCGGGTGGCCCGCTCCACGGGCAGTGGCAGCAGCGGGGCGAGGAGCTGACCGTACAGGTCCGTCCCGGCGCGGGCGGCGGGCGGCTGGAACGCCTGCCGGTCCTGCTCGGCCCGGAAGAGCGGCCCGGCTTCGAGCAGCCGGGTCTGGAGCTGGGTGTGGCGGCGGATGCAGTCCTTGACGATGTCGACCAGCTCGGCGGCGCGCAGCTTGTGGCCGGTGTCGACGGCCTCGTCGCGGGCACGGCGGATGTTGGTGAGGATCGCGTTTTCGTGGCGGTATCGGTCGGCGATGTGGTCGAGCGCCTCGGTGATCATGTCGGGGACGGCGCGCAGCCAGTCGACGGCCCGGACGTCGCGCCTGGTGGTCTCCAGGGTGCGCCGCAGGGTCTCCGCGTACTGCACGGTGCGGTATCTGGCCTGCTCGGCGGCCAGCTGCGCGTCGGCGAGGCGCCCGCGGCTGATGAGGACCTCAAGCTTGACCTCGGCGGCGATCTGGGCGCTGGTGACGTCCGTGTCCAGGGCGCCGACGAGGACGTTGACGGCCTCGTCGGTGGTGCGCAGGTAGACCCCCCCGCCGGGGCCCTGGACCTCCTCGACGAGCTTGAAGTCGTAGTCCCTGCGCACGTAGACGCCGTCCGGTCCGAAGGTGCCGTAGACGGCCCGGAAGCCGCGGTCGACACTGCCCACGTTGATGAGATTGTCCAGCACCCAGCGGGCCACCCGCTCGTGCTCGGCGGCGGGGCGTCGCGGGGCCTGGGCGGCGATGCGGGGCAGGAGCCTGGCGACGATCTGCTCGTGATCGGCGCCGGTGTCGAAGTCCATGCTGAGGGTGACCAGGTCGATGGCGGCGAGCGCCACTTCGGCCATGGCGTACGTGCCGTACTCGCCCGCGAGGTTGGCCTTGCGGGAGTCCAGATCGTGCAGGGGCGCGGTGCAGGCGAGGGCGCGCAGCCTGCGGGCGAGCCCCTCGTCGGCCGCGGGCCCCGGTGCGGGGCTGCGGCCGGTCTGCGGGCCCGGGGCCTGGGCGGATACGGTCACGGGCACACCTTAGGCGCTGGCACCGACAGCGCCGTTCCGCAGCCGGTCAGTCCCGGTCGAGCAGCTGTTCCGTCCAGATGGTCTTGCCCGCCGACGTGTAGCGGCTGCCCCAGCGGTGGGCGAGCTGGGCGACGAGGAAAAGACCGCGCCCGCCCTCGTCGGTGGGGCGGGCGCGGCGCAGGTGCGGCTGGGTCTCACTGGGGTCGGAGACTTCGCAGATGAGCGTTTCGTCGAGGATCAGCCGCAGCCCGACGGGGCCACCCGCGTAGCGGATGGCGTTGGTGATCAGCTCGCTGACGATCAGTTCCGTGGGGAACGCGTTCCCGGTCAGCCCCCAGTCCTTCAGCTGGGCGAGTACGGCGTCCCGCGCGTCGGCGACGACGGTGGGGTCGGCGCGGAACTCCCAGTCGGCGGTGGCGCCTTCCGGCAGGGCCTGGACGCGGGCGACGAGGAGCGCCACGTCGTTGGCGGGGGCGCGGCCGGGCAGCAGCGCGTCGAGCACGGCCCGGCCGACGGCGGCCGGCGGGCGGCCGGCCGCGGCGCCCTCCGCCGCGCGTTCGCGGAGCAGGTTCAGGCGCCGGCGGCGGCTGTCGCCCGGCGCTTCTTCCGCGCCCTCGCCCTCGCCTCGGCTCTCGCCTCCGCCCTCGCCTCCGCTCTCGCGGCGCGCGTCGCCGGCGGCCCCCTGCCGCGCGCCTTCGCCCGCGTAGGTGACGAGTTCGTCGCTGAAGAACAGCAGCAGGGCGCCCGGTTCCAGCCGGACCCGCGCGGTCTCGAACGGGCTGCCGCCGACGCCGAGGGGCGGGCCTTGCTTGAGGGCGACCTCCTGCGCGGGCTCGCCGGGGCGTGCGACGACGGGCGGCACGCGCCCGGCGCCGGACATGGTGCAGTCGCCGGTGACCGGATCGTAGATGCAGTACAGGCAGGTGGCTCCGACGGCGCCGCCCGGGGAGGAGTTGTCCGGCCGCGGCTCGACGTCGGCGAGGCGGATGGCGAGGTCGTCCAGGCGGGTGAGCAGTTCGTCGGGTGCCAGGTCGAGGTCGGCGAGGGTCTGCACGGCGGTCCGCAGCCGGCCCATGGTGGCGGTGGCGTTCAGGCCGTGCCCGGCGACGTCGCCGATGACGAACGCGACCCGCGCCGAGGACAGCGGGATGACGTCGTACCAGCCGCCGCCGATGCCCGCGGCGGTGCCGGCCGGCACGTAGCTGCCCGCGGTTCTGGCGGCGCTGACCTCGACCACGGGCTGGGGCAGCAGGCTGCGCTGGAGGGTTTCCAGGGTGCGGTGCTCGCGCGTGTAGCGGCGGGCGTTGTCGACGCTGAGCGCGGTCCTCGAACCGATCTCCTCGGCGAGGTCGGCGTCGGAGCGGGTGAAGGGCGGCCGGGCGGCGGCCCGCCACAGCGCGAGCGAGCCGAGGACCTGGCCGCGGGCACGCAGCGGGATGATCATGCGGGAGCCGGCGCGCGACGGCAGCAGTTCTCCCGGGCCCGCTCCCGACTCGGCGTCCAGGGGCAGGGGCCGCAGCGCGGACACCTCGGCCTCGCGCAGCGTGACGCCCACGGGCAGCCCTTCCTCCTCCGGGTGGTCGATGCGGAACGCGGCGCCCAGCGGGTACACCTCGCCCGGCCAGGGCCCGGTCGCCGCGGTGGCGGCGACGCGGCGCACGGGCGCGCCGAGCAGCACGGCGCCGGGTTCGTCGCCGGAGAGCAGGGAGTCGGACAGGTCGACGGCGGCGAGGTCGGCGAAGTCGGGCACGAGGACGCGCGTCAGCTCCTCGGCGTTGCGGGCGACGTCCAGGGAGGGGCCGATGCGCTGTGCCGCGGTGTGCAGCAGCGCCATGCGGCGGCGGGCCAGGTGCTGTTCCGTGACGTCGGTGAAGACACTGACGACGCCGAGCAGTTGCTCGTTGGTGTCCTGGAGCTGGAGAGCGGAGACGGCCAGGACCCGCTCCTGTTCCGGGGCCGCCTTCAGGCGGGCGGAGTGCTCCCAGTAGACGAGGGGCTCGCCGGTGGCGGCGACGTGGCGCAGCTGGCCGAGCAGTGCGGCGGCGTCCCCGGGGACCATCAAGTCGAACAGATCAGCGGGGAGTCGCACTCCGAGGGGGACCTTGCCGCCGCGGATGATGGCGGAGGGGTCGGCGCTGAGCCTGCTGATGCGCAGGTCCGCGTCGTGGAGGGCGAGGCCCACGCGCGTCTGGGAGAACAGGGCACGCAGCAGCGCCTGGTCCTCCTCCTGGCGGTGGGCGGCGGGGTGGGGGGTGAGCGCGACGAGCTGCCCGGTGGCCTCGGCCGGGTCGAGCGGGTGGATGTCGATCCTGACCTCGACGGTGCTGCCGTCGGGGCGGCGCAGCGTTCGGGTGCCGTGACCTGCGGCGCCCGCGGCGGCCAGCTCGTCGAGGTCGGGCCAGTCGTTCGGCCCGGTGAGGAGGTCGGCGAAGCGGCTGCCGTGCAGCTCGGCGGCGGTCCTGCCGGTGAGTTCCGCGGCCCCTGGGGTGCTCGCCAGCACCTCGCCGCGCGGGTCCAGCAGGACGACGGCGGCCGGTCCTGGCAGGCCGCCGAGGCCGCCGGGGTGCGGGATCGCGCTCACGTTCCTCCCTCGGGCCTGTCCGTCGCCGCCCCTTCTCCCCCACTGTCGCGGACCTGAGGACTTGCGGCTACTTCAGGCGGTGCGCCCGGGATGCGGGACTGGGCCGTTCGGGGTCCAATGAAGGAGGGGGCCGCCCCGGCCGGGAGGAGGCTCGGCGATGACGGCACCACAGCGTTTGCTGCGCGTTCTGCCCGAGGACTATCGCGAACGGCTGATGGACCTGGCGCGCGAGGTGGCCTTCGCGCAGGGCGAGCGGATCTTCGAGGAACGGGGCGTCGCGGACCGGTTCTGGGTCATCCGTTCCGGCACCGTGACCCTGGACGTACGGCTGGCGGGGCCGCGGCCGACGGCCGTGTCGTCGCTCGACACGGGGGCGCTGCTCGGCTGGTCGTGGCTCTTTCCCCCGTACGAGTGGGATTTCGGCGCGGAGGCGCTGAGTCCGGTGCGGGCCTACGAGTTCGACGGGGCGCAGGTGCAGGCACTGTGCGACGAGGACCCGGCGTTCGGGTACGCGCTGCTGCGGGTGATCGCGGAGATCCTGGCCCACCGGGTGCGGGAGGCCCGCTCCCGGCTGCTTGACCTCTTCGCGCCGCACGCCGGGCGGCCGTGACCGTCAGTCGAGCGGCTCCAGGGCACGTTCCGGGGCGCGTTGGGGGGCACGTTGGGGGGCGGGTTCCGCGATGGCGCGCGGCGGGCCGGGGGCCGGGGCCCGCGGCTCGGCCGGGGTGAGCGCGCGCAGGGCGGCGCGGGTGGCGGCGCGGGCGGCCCGTTCGAGCGTGTCCTCCGTGCCGCGGTGCCGCAGCTCGACGGCGGCGAGCCGCAGCAGCCCGGGCAGCAGGTCGGTGGAGCGGGACAGGACCCAGCGGGTGCCGCGGGTGGCGAGCCACCGGGCGCCGGCCGAACGGGGCGGCGGGGGGCGGTCGGGGCTCGGGGAGGGCGGGCATCCGGCGGCGAGGCCGCGGGCGGCGAGCAGGGCGTGGAACTGGCGGGCCAGCAGGCGGTGGCCGAGTTCGCTGGGGTGCAGGCGGTCCACGCTCCACGCGGCCCGGTCGGTGACGAGCGGGTGGTCGGCGAGGTGGACGTGCACCGTTCCGTAGCGCCGGGAGAGGTGGTGCACCACCTGGTTGAGCGCCCGCATGCGCCGGGCGAGCGGATTCGCCAGGGGGCGCGGGAGCCGGAGCATGCGCCCCGGGTCGGGAAGGCAGGCGGTGAGCACCACGGCGCCGTCCAGGGTGAGGGTGCCGAGCACGGTGTCCAGGTCCCTGGCGGTGCGCGCGATGTCGAACGGGGAGCGCAGCGTGTCGTTCCCGCCGACGATGACGGAGGCCAGCTGGGGGCGCAGCTCCCGGGCGGCGGCCAGCTGCGGTCCGGCCGCGTCGGCGGTTCTGGCGCCGCTGCGCGCCAGATTGGCCACCCGCACGGTGCGGCCGGGCTCCGCCAACCCGGCGGCGAGCAGCGGCACGAAGCCGCGCCAGCCGCCGGGCAGCGGGTCGCCCAGGCCCTCGGTGAGGGAGTCGCCCAGGGCGGCGAACCGCAGGTCGGGGGCCGGAGCCCGGCCGTTCACCGCTCGCCGCCCTCGGGCAGGCCCTCGGGAAGGACCCGGGCGGGGGCGCGGTGCCGCGGCGCGTCCAGGGCCGTGAGGAACGCGTCGACGGCCGCACGCCACGGGAACTCCTCAGCGCGTGCCCGCGCCGCCGCGCGCCTGGCGTCCGCCGGGCGCGCGAGCAGGCGCAGCACGCCCTCGGCGAACGACCGGCCGTCGCCGTCGGCCTCGGTGCCCGCGCGGCCGAGCAGCGGGGGCACGGCGGACCGCGAACTGGCCACGACGGGCGTGCCGCAGGCCAGCGCCTCCATCGCCGCGAGACCGAACGTCTCGGCCGGGCCCGGCGCGAGCACGATGTCCGCGGTGGCCTGGAGGACGGCGAGGTCGGCCGGGTCGCCGATGTGGCCGGTGAAGACGACGGGCAGCCCCTCCGTCCTGGCCCGCGCCCGCAGCCGCGCGCCCAACGGGCCCTCGCCCGCGACGACCAGGGCCGCGTCGGTGCCGCGCCGCCGCAGGTCCGCGAGCGCGTCGAGGGCAAGTCCCGGGCGCTTCTCCGGCGACAGCCTTGAGCACATCGCCAGCAGCACCCGGGCGCCACCCGTGAGTTCGTCGTACAGCGCCTGGTCGTGCAGCTGCGGGCGGCAGCGGCGCAGGTCGACGCCGAGGGGGGCGCGCACGACGTTTCGCGCGCCGACGCGGCGGAACTCTCGGGCCGCCCACTCCGTGGTGCACACCACCCGCGTGTAGGCGTGCGCCGTACGGAGGTTGAGGCCGTCCGCGGCCCGGCGGCACAGCCCGCCGGGCAGCCCCCAGGTGGCGAGGACGCCGTCGACGCTCTCGTGCGAGACCATCACCGCGGGCACCCGGTGCTGCCTGGCCCACTCCCCCGTCCACCGCAGTGTGGTGCGGTCGGAGACCTCGAGCCGGTCCGGGGCGAGGGCTGCCAGGAGCCGCGCCACGCGGCGCCGGTCGGTCAGCACCCGGTAGCCGCCCGTTCCTGGCAGCACCCGGCCGGGCAGGGTGATGACCCGGCCCTGGGCGGTGGCGGCATCGCCCACGGTTTCGCCCGGCACGATCAGCACGGGATCGTGGCCGGCGGCGCGGTAGCCGGCCCCCAGTTCGCGCAGCGCGGTGCGCAGCCCGCCGGAGGCGGGGGCGACGAAGTTGGCCAGGCGGACGATCCGCAGACCGCGCTCGGTTGCCGTGCTCACCTGGCCGTCACCGCCCCGGCCTCGATCAGCCGCGCGTAGTGGCCGAGCAGCAGGTCGCCGACCGCCTCCCAGGTGCGGCCGGCCACGGCGTCGTGCCCCGCGGCGGCCAGGCCGGCCCGCAGGGCGGGGGCCTCGCGCAGCCTGGCGACGGCGTCCCCGACCGCGGCGGCGTCGCGGGGACGGACGAGCAGCCCGGTGCGGCCGTGCTCGACCAGGTCGAGCGGTCCGCCGACGGCGGGGGCCACCACCGCCACGCCGCTGGCCTGGGCCTCCTGGACGGTCTGGCAGAAGGTCTCGAACGGGCCGGTGTGGACGAACACGTCCAGGGAGGCGTAGATGCGGGCCAGGTCGTCGCCGGTCCTGCGGCCGAGGAAGTGCGCGCCGGGCAGCGCGGCGCGCAGCGCGCCCTCGCTCGGGCCGTCGCCGACGACGACGGCCCGCACGCCCGGCAGGGCGGCGGCCTCGGCGAGGAGTTCGACGTGCTTTTCCGGGGCGAGCCGGCCGACGTAGCCGATGAGCAGCTCGCCGTTGGGCGCGAGTTCGCGGCGCAGGGCCTGGTCCCTGTGCCGGGGCCCGAACCGTTCGGTGTCCACGCCGCGGGGCCACAGGTGTGTGCGGGGCACGCCGTGTTCCCGGAGGGCGTGCAGGGAGGCGCGCGAGGGCGCGAGCGTCAGGTCGGCCGCGGTGTGCACGGCGCGTATCCGGCGCCAGGCGGCGAGTTCGCCCGCCCCCAGGTAGGTGCGGGCGTACCCGGCGAGGTCGGTCTGGTAGACGGCGACGGAGGGCAGGCCGAGCCGAGCGGCCAGGGCGGCGCCGCGCGCGCCGAGGACGAACGGGCTGGCCAGGTGGACGACGTCCGGCCGGTGGGCGGCGACGGCGGCGGCGAGCTTGCGGCTGGGGAGCGCCACGCGGACCTGGGGATAGCCCGGGAGCGGCAGGGAGGGGACGTGCACGACGGGAGCGGGGCCGTCGTGGCGAACGCGGACGCCCGGAGCGGGGGCGGGCGCGACGACGAGCGGCTGGTGGCCGCGCCGCGCGAGGTGCCGCGCGGTCTGGAGGGCGCAGTGTGCCACGCCGTTGACGTCGGGCGGGTACGACTCGGTGATGATGGCGACTCGCATCGGGGAGGTGCGCATACGGCAGTTGTCACCGGCGCCGGAGTTCCCCCGCCCACATCCGTATGTCCGTTCGGGAAACGTCCCATGAGCATCGCCGCCCGGACGCCGCCAGGACCGCGGCGGGGCCCCGGCTCAGCCGGAGCCGCGGCCCGCGAGGCGCCCGCGCACGGCCGTCTGGACCCCGGCGCGCTCGGCCGGATCGGTGGCCAGGCGGCGCAGCCGCTCCACAACGCGGGTGTCCACGGTGGTGGCGAAGCGGGCGGCGACCTCGCGGGTGTCCTCCTCGCAGTCCCACAGGCACTCCACGGCGAAACCGGCCGCGAACGTCGGGTCGGTGACCGCGAGCGCGCGGGCGGTGTGGCCGCGCAGGTGCGAGGAGGAGGTCTCGCGGTAGACGTGCCGCAGCACCGGCACCGCCGGGCAGACGGCCAGCCGCCCCGCACCCTCCACCAAGGGCAGCAGCTCCCGCGCGTCGCTGCCGTGGGTGCGCACGGTGCGCAGCAGCGCCGCCAGCACCAGCGGCGCGTCGCGGCTCTGGCCGCGGCCCGCGAGCATCGAGGCGGCACACGCGCCGAGGTCGTCCGCGCGCCGCGCCCACTGTCTGGCCTGGATGAGCGCGGCGTCCCCGCGCATCCGGGAGAACGCCGTCACCGCGGCGCGGGCCACCTCGCGGTCGGGCGCCGCGGCGGCGGTGCTGATCAGCGTGAACGCCTCGGGATCGCCGCGCTCCGCGAGGTGCCGCAGGGCCGCCGCGCGCACGGCGGGCTGGCCGCAGGCAGCGGCGGCCAGCAGCTCGGGCCGGTCCTCCGGGCCCGCGACGGCGCCGAGGCAGCGGGCGGCGGCGGCCTCGCGCCACTGCCGCGGGGTCCGTTCATAGCCTTCGCGCGCCCACTGGAGCACGGCGTGCACGCTCCAGCCCGGCTGGGGCCCCGGCGGGCGCAGCTGGCGCTGCCAGCGGTCGAAGTCGCCGTGCTCCAGGGCGCGTTCCAGCCGGGCGCGCTGCCCCGGGCGGCCGGGGTCCGCCGCCCAGATGTGCCAGGGGCGCGGCTCGAAGGAGTCGCGCACGGCCGCGGTGAGGGCCGCCTCGCCCTCCTCGGTGCGCGGGAACCTGGCCAGGATCTCCGGGCCGAGCGCCCGGAGCCCCGCCTCGTCGTCGCGCACGGCCAGCTCGTCGAGTGCCCAGCGCCAGTTGGCGCCCACGACGGCGTAGCGGCGCAGCAGCCGCATCGCCTCCTGGTTGCCGTAGGAGGTGAGGTGGCCGAGGACGGACAGGGCCAGACCGGTCCGCTCCTCCTCGGGCCGCGCCGCGTCGTCCGCGTTCAGGAGGTGGGCGGCGACGGCGTCCAGGGGGGCGTTCAGCTCGACGTAGAGCCTGGCGTAGTAGAGCGAGCGGTGTTCGAGCCGCCAGTCCTGGCGTGGGTCGTGCAGTACGCAGCGTTCCAGGGCGGCGACGGCCTGCGCCCTGGGAGCCGCGAGGGCGTGCAGCCACCCGTCGCCGCGCCCTCGCTGGAGGAGCCCGAGGAGGGTCCCGCTGGGCGCTATGCCTGTTTCGGTAGGACTGGCGAACATATGAGTCAGCATCCGGTGCGTGAGATCCGGTGGCAACGGGATTTCCGTCGGTCGGCTCCTTGCCGGTGACAGCCGTTCTACACCTTCGCGCCGGAACGCGCCCGCCGGGGCGGCTGAATCTCTTACGGAGCGGGGAAGGCTGTGCAACAGTCTGGAGTCGTCTGCTCCGGCCTGTCAGGCCCGACCGCGCCGTAACGGGGATCACCCATGCTTCCCTCCCAGAACCCGGAACACCCCGCGAACGATGTTCCCGCGGGGGGTGCGCTCGACGATCTCATCGCGCGTGCCCGCCGCCTGCGCGACGACCTGAACGCCGCACGGCTCGGGGAGTCGGCGGACGGCGCCGAGCACGGCATACGGCACGCCGTCTGGGCGCTGGCCGCGCACCGGCTGGAGGACGTCGGCGAGCAGCTCGACCAGCTCAGATCGGTCCAGGCCCCCGATGGGCGGGCCCGGCTCGGCATGCGGATCGGCAGTGCCGAGTGGAACCTGCTGACCGACGGCGCGGTGTGGTCGGAGGAGCTGTTCTCGATCTTCGGCAGGCCGGTACAGGAGGGGCCGCTCACGCTGGACCAGCTGCCGTCCTTTCTGCCCCCCGAGGACCAGCCGACGCTGACCGCCGCCGTCACCGGCTGCCTGGTGGACGGGCGGCCCATGGACTGCGAGTTCAGGATCATGCGCGCGGACGGCTCGCAGCGGACCGTGCAGATGGCGGGCGAACCGGTGCTCGACGACCGGGGCGGCACGGTGGCGATGTGGGCCATGATCCGCGACGTGAGCGAGGTGCGGCGCAGCGCCGTCGCACCGACCGAGGCCGGGGAGCAGGACCTGGACGAGCTGCGGGCGCAGCACGGCCTCGCCAGGGCCGGGCACGGGCTGGCCATCGGCCTGGAGGACTCGGCGCTCGCCCCGTGGCTCGGCTCGCCCGAGCCGGGCCGCGCCGACGGGCTGCCCGGTTCGCTGGAGCTGGCCGCCCGCTACCTGCCCGCCCGGCCGGGCGCCCCGATGGGCGGCAAGTGGTACGACGTGCTCGAACTGCCGGACGGCGCCCGCCTGCTGAGCGTGGGCGACCTGTCGGGGCGCGGCCCGGCCGCCGCGGCGGGGGCGGCGACGACGCTCGGCGCGATCCGCGGCATCGGGCTGACCGGCAGCGAGCCGGGGGTGCTGCTCGGCCACCTCAACGAGCTGCTCGACCGGGGGGTGCATCCGGTGCTCGCCGGCGCGCTGTGCTGCCGGTACGAGCCGGAGGGCCGGCTGCTGCGCTGGGCGCAGGCCGGGCACCCGGCCCCGCTGCTGTGCCGGAACGGTACCGGCTGGGCGCTGCCGCGTCCGGCCGGGCCGCTGCTCGGCGCAGTCACCGGCGTCGCGTACGAGCAGCGCGCCGACCGTCTTGAGCCGGGAGATGTGCTGGTGCTCCACACGGATGGCTTGTTTTCGGACATCCCGCCCGGTGGCCGCTCCGGGCACGGCGGGGACGGCCGGCTGATCGAGCTGGCCCCGCGCCTCGGTGCGGCGTCGAGCGCGCTGGAAGCGTTGCGGGTGCTGGTGGATGCCTGCGGGGAGAGGGGCCGCGAGGACGACGCCTGCGTGCTGGTGGCCCGGGTAAGGGGCTGACCGCGGCGCCGGCCCGCGCGCGAGGCGGCGTTCGCGTCGCCCGTCCGTGCCGCTCCCTCGGACGGCACGGACGGGCGGCGGCACCTGCCGCCTCAGACCAGGCGGGCCACCGGGGGCGAGCCGCCGAAGGCGCGCGCCGGGATCGCCTCCTCGATCTCCTCACGGAGCGCGGCGATCCGCGGGTACTCGGCGTAGTAGCCGGTGAGGCGGTACATCTCCCGCAGCCGGTGCCAGGTCCTGTGCGAGGAGTTCTCCCCGATGGCGGCCAGCGCCAGCCGGGCGTAACGGTCGGCCTGGTCGGGGTCGTCGGCGATGAAACAGGCCGAGGCCAGGGTGATCTGGTCGAAGATCCGCGATCGCTGCCGCTGGTCCACGCGCAGCGCGAGGGCCTGTCTGGCGTGCTGGTCGGCCGGCCTGGCCGCCGCCGGATCGTGCTCGGCGAGGGTTCGGAAGGCCAGCGCCTCCATGCCGTGCAGGTCGGCCTCGTCGAACATCTGCATCCAGCTGGGCGGGGGCACGCTGGCCCGGTCGCTGACGAACAGCTCCTCGGCCTCGCCGAGCAGCCGCCGCATGACCTGGCCGCGGCCCATGGCCGCCTGCGCCCACGCCTCGATGGTGGACAGCATCGCCCGGGTCCGCGGCAGGGCCTCCTCGCCCATGCCCGACCTGGCCAGCTGCATGAGGTCCAGGGCGTCGTCCGGCCGGCCGAGGTGCACCATCTGGCGGGCGGCGCGCGAAAGCGCCTCCCCGGCGCGCGGCCGGTCGCCGCCCTCCCTCGCGGCGTGCGCGGCGATCACGAAGTACTTCTGCGCCGTGGGCTCCATGCCCACGTCGTGGGACATCCATCCGGCAAGCACGGCCAGATTGGCGGCCACGCCCCACAGCCGCCGCTGGAGGTGCGCCGGGTGCTGGTAGGCGAGCATGCCGCCCACCTCGTTCAGCTGGCCGACCACGGCTTTGCGCTGGAGGCCGCCGCCGCGCGCGGCGTCCCAGGCCCGGAAGATCTCGACGGAGTGCTCCAGGGCCTCGACCTCCTCGGAGCCCACCGGGGCGGCCTCGTAGCGGTCGAGCCCGGCGGGGTCGGCGTTCAGCAGGGAATTGTCGGGGTTTGCGGCGTCCTGAGCCGGTGCGGTCAGGAGCCAGTCGTGCATGGCGTCGCTGAGTGCTGATCCTGCGGCGAGCGCGGCGCCCGCGCCCACCATGCCGCGTCGGTTGAGCATGAGGTCCATTCCCGTGAATTCGGTGAGGACCGCGGCTGTGCGCCGGGGTGCCCACGGCAGTCCGTGCACGGACGGCCGCGTCCCCGCGTTCCCGGGCCGGCGCAACCCGAGATCCTCTATGGTCACGACACGGCCGAGTCGCTCGGTGAACAGGGTCGCCAGCACCTCCGGCACCGGATCGCGCGGGGTTTCCCCCACGTCGATCCACCGCCGCACCCGCGACGTGTCCGTTGCCAGCTGCGGATGGCCCTGGGCGGCCGCCTGGCGGTTCACCAGTCTGGCGAGTTCGCCCTTGGACCACCCGGTGAGCCCGAACAGGTCCGCAAGTCGGTTGTTGGGTCGTCTGCTCACATCAAGCCCCCAGGATCTCGGCTGAGTTGACAGTAACCGCCAGGCCCGGGCCCCATGACAATTCGCCATGGTTCGCCAGGGCACGCCAGATGGTGTGCCACCCGCGCGAGGGAGTGATGTGGACACCGCGCTTCCCCGGGCCGGTGTACCGCCGAGCATTTCCCCAGGGTGCGAGGGCCGGCCCGGCCCGGGGGCGCCACGAACCTTCCGGCACTCGAAGGGACCACGTGCGCCTATGTATTCAGCACCCTCTCCCGTGATCAACCGGCAGCGTCCGCAGCTGGGCGGCCGTACCGGCGGCGCGGCCGGCGGCGCGGCCGGCGGCGGACCGGAGGAGCGCCCCCGCAAGGCCCCCGGGACCGCGCCACCATTGCCCACGAGCCGCCTCGAATTCTCGGGCGCGAGAGGGGAACGGCTGCGCGTCGTGCTGTCCGCCGTGACTGAGATCTGCCCCGAATTCAGCCCGGTCCAACTCCTCGGCGACAACGGTCCTTCCGTGGTCGTCGCGGGCATGAACGGGCGGCGCGCCGTGGTCGCGAAGTGCCTGCTCGACCCGGCGGGGGCGGCCGCCGAGCGCTTCCGCCGCGACATAGCGGTCCACCGCGGCTTCGTGCGGCACCGGCCGCCGGTGCGGGTGCCGCGGCTGGTCGCCGACGATCCGGGCCGCTGCGTGCTGATCACCGAGTTCGTTCCCGGCCGCCCGACGGCGGGGGCGCGGCACCCCTTCGCGCCTGCCGCGGGCGACCTGCGCGCCACGCTCAGCGCCGTCACCCGCATCAACGGCTGGCGGCCACCGGCGGGCCTGCTGCCCGATGCCGTCAACTACCCGGTGCGGGTGGCCCGTTACCACACCCTCGGCTTCCTGACCGACCGCGACGTCGACGACCTCACGACGCTGCTGCACGGCCTGTGCGCGGGAGGCCGCCAGGACTTACCCAGGCAGCTGAACCACGGCGGTGCGCTGCTGTCCGACGTACTGATGTCCCCCGCGGGTCCCGTGCTCATCGGCTGGTCGGCCGCCGGCTGGTACCTGCCGGGCTACGACCTGGCGACGCTGTGGACCGGGCTGCGGAACGCCCCGCTGACCCGCCGGCAGATCAGCCAGACCGCCCAGGCGGCCGGGCCGCGCGGCCGGGACGCGTTCCTGGTCAACCTGATGCTGATGCTCACCCGCGAGATCCGGCGGTGCGAGGACGCGGTGCAGCGGACGATGCGCCAGCCCGCGCCCGCCAGGGCCGCGGACGGCTCGGGAAACGGGCCGGCCCTCGGCGAACGGCGGCGGCTGCTGCTGCGGCGGCTCCACGAGGACCGGTCACTCACCCGCCGGGCGGTGCGCGCCGCGGTCGGCACCCGCTGAGGCGCCGCCCCGGGCAGGGGCGGCGCCTCAGCGCTGGAACATCTCCGCGGGCAGCGGCTTGAGCAGCTGGTACAGCTCGTCGGTGATGGGACGGTCCCAGCTGGCGATGGTGACCAGCACGCCGTCGCTGCGGTCGAACTGGACGCAGGAGATCCGGCCCTCCGTGCAGGTGATCCGGCGCACGATCAGCAGATTCCCCTCGTGCATCACGGGGACCTCTTCGCGGCCGGTGGCCCGCACCTCGTCGTCCATCTCCAAAGCCATCAGCAACTGGTGCACCTCGAACGGCACCTCGCCGTCGGCGATGTCCCTGGCCGGTGAGCCCTCCGGCAGATTCCCGATGACCATGGCCGGGCCGCGTCCGCCGAACAAGTCGTAACGCAGCACCACGCCCTGGCAGCTGCCATCGGGCGCAGGCAGCAGTCCGGCACCCAGAACGCCAGGCCAGTCGCCCGGGTCCATGGCCAGCACATCGAAATCGGGCCCGGCGGGTGAAGCGGCGTTGCGGCGGCGGAGAAAGGACATGTCGCCATGGTACGTGGGGCCCGGATCAGCGCTCCGCCGCTCCGTGCTCCTGGAGCGTGGCCACCTGCCGGTACAGCTCCACCGCCTCCCCCGCCCTGCCGAGCTGTTCCAGACAGTGCGCCTCGTCGTTGCGGCTGGTGAGTGCGTCCGGGTGGCCGGGCCCGAGCACGCGCTCCCGGGCGGCCCGCACCTGCTGGTACTCCTCAAGGGCGGCGTCCCACCGGTCGAGCCAGCCCAGGGCGACCGCGATCTCGCGGCGGCTGACCAGGGTGTCCGGGTGATCGGGGCCGAGCACCCGGCCGCGGACGGCCCACACCGCGCGGGCCTCGGCGAGCGCCTCCTCCCACCGGCCGAGGCGGCCCAGGCTGATGCCACGGCCGTGCCGCGCGCGCAGTGTCTCGGGGTGGTCGGCGCCCTGCGACCTGGTCCTGGCCAGCACCAGGTCGGTGTACAGGCCGAGGGCCTCGGCCGGCCGGCCGAGGCGGCCTAGGCAGATGCCCGTCTCGTAGCGCGCGTCGAGGGTGGCCGGATGGTCCGCGCCGAGCAGCCGGGCGCGGGCGGCGGCCACGTGCAGCAGGCCGTCGAGCGCCTGCGCCCAGCGGCCGAGGCGCGCCATGGCGTAGGCGGTCTCGTACTGGCTCTCCAGGGTGTCCTGGTGGCTCTCGCCCAGGGCGCGCACCCGCTCGGCGGCGACCGCCCGGTGGACGTCGCACGCCTCCTCCCACCGGCCGAGGCGCCCGAGGCTGAGGCCGGCCCGGTGGCGGCTGGCCAGCACGGCCAGGTACTCCGGGGCGGGGCCACGACGTTCGGCGGGGCGCTGCACGAGAACGGTCGGCGCCAGGCCGGTGGTCCACTGGCCGGTCAGGCCGGCGGTGCGGTCGGGCGGCGGCAGCCGCAGGGACCAGGAGCCGGAGGCACGCGACCCGGCCCGCATGCCGCGGGTCCACGCCGGGAGCCGCTCGGTCGGGCGGGGCGGCGGCACGCGCAGCGCGGTGGTGCCGCGGTGCGCGGCGGCGACGAGCCCGCGGGCCAGGTGGGCGGCCTCCTCGGGGCGGTCGTCCGGATTCTTGGCGAGGAGGGCGAGGATGAAGTCCTGGATGTCCTCGGGGAGATCCGGCCGGTGGGCGCGGGGCGGCTCCGGCGGGGTGTCACGGTGCCCGACGAGGATGGCCCACGGGTCGCCGAGGTCGAACGGCGGGGCACCGGTGGCGATTTCGTACAGGACGCAGCCGAACGAGTAGAGGTCGCTGCGATGGTCCACATTGAGCCCGGCGATCTGCTCGGGCGACATGTAGTGCGGGGTGCCCATGGCCATGCCGGCGCTGGTCAGTTTTGCGCTGAGGCCGATGTCGTGGGCGAGCCTCGCGATGCCGAAATCGCAGATCTTGACGGTGCCGTCGCTCAGCCGCATGACGTTGGCCGGCTTCAGGTCGCGGTGGACGATGCCCTGCTCGTGGGTGTAGGCCAGGGCCGCGGCCACCTGGTCGGCGATGTCGGCGACGTCCGCCACGGGCAGCGGCGCGGGTCTGCGCTCGTGCAGCAGCTCGCTCAGATTCCTGCCGTCGAGCAGCTCCATCACCAGGTACAGCACACCGTCGGACTCGCCGAAGTCGTGCACGACGGTGACGCCGCGGTGCTGGAGGCCCGCGGCCACGCGGGCCTCGCGCCGGAACCGTTCCCGCAGCACGCGCAGGAAGGGCTCTTCCTGCCGCGGGCCCAGCGGTTTGAGGCACTTGACCGCGACGCGCCGGTCCAGCGCCTCATCGCGAGCATGCCATACCTCGCCCATGCCACCACGCCCGATGAGATCGAGCAGCTGGTAGCGGCCTTGGATCAGAGCGCGTTCCGCCATCGCCCGTCACTCGCCCCCGTCATTCGGCTCTCCGAAGCCCCCACTGTCTCCAGTATGGCTTCCAGCGGGCGCCTTTCTTATGCCAAGTACGGGGAAAGAGCGCTTTCCGGCGCTTCCGGGACCGGCGCTCCGCGGTCGCGGTCCGCGGTCCCGGTGCACGGGGATTCACGCGAAGTGGCGACATGGGGCCGCCGGGAGAACGGCGATGGTGGCGCGCTAACATACGCATCATGGTTGCGACATATGCAATACCACCGGAGGTGGTGTGCCTCGGGGAGACGATGGCGCAGGTGACACCGCTGCCCGGGGGCAGGATCGACGGCCGGTCCGAGCTGGTGCTGCGCCCCGGCGGGGCCGAGTCGAACGTCGCGATGGCCCTCGTGGCGCTCGGCCACCGCGCGGCGTGGGCGAGCCGGGTGGGCGCGGACCCGCTGGGCGATCTGCTGCTGACGGCGCTCGACGAGGCCGGGGTCGACCTCAGGCTCGTCGAGCGCGATCCGCGCCTGCCGACCGGCGTGTACTTCAAGGACCCGGCTCCCGCGGGCAGTTCCGTCTACTACTACCGCGCCGGCTCCGCCGCGGCCGCCATGGACCGCACGGCCGTCGGTCCCGTGGTCGCGGCCGGACCGCGGGTGGTCCACCTCAGCGGGATCACGCCGGTCCTCGCCCCCGGCTGCCGCGACCTCGTCGAGCACCTGATGCTTCAGCGGCCCGTCGCCGGTGCCATGGTGAGCTTCGACGTCAACCACAGGCCCGCGCTGTGGGACCGGGACGCGGGGCCCGAGCTGCTGCGGCTGGCCAGGGCGGCGGACGTGGTGTTCGTCGGCCTGGACGAGGCGGCACGGCTGTGGCCGGTGTCCGACGCGGCCGACGTGCGCGAGCTGATCGGCGCCCCGGTGTGCCTGGTGGTGAAGCAGGGCGCCGAAGAGGCGGTCTGCTTCGACGGCGACACGGTGGTGCGCGAGCCGGCCCCGGCCGTGGCGGTCGTGGAGCCGGTCGGCGCGGGCGACGCGTTCGCCGCCGGGTGGCTCGCCGGGCTGCTGCGCGGCCTCGACCACGGCGCGCGCCTGCGCCTCGGACACCTGGCGGCGGGCGCGGCCCTGGAGAGCATCAGCGACCAGGGAACGCTGCCCCCGACCGAGGAGATCTGCCGCCGCATCGGGGTGCCGCCGGCGCGGTGGCGGGCGGGCGCCGCGGCGGACGGCGAGGGCTGAGCCGTGTCGCAGACGGTGGCGCGCGCCCTGGACATCGTCGGGTTCGTCGCCGAGCGGCCCCGTTCGCTCGGCGAGACCGCCGCGCTGCTCGGCGTGCACAAGTCGACGGCCCTGCGGCTGCTGCGCACCCTGGAGACCGCCGGCTTCGCGCGGCGGCGGCCCGACGGCAGCTACGCCGCGGGATTCCGGGTGATCGCGCTGGCGCAGCAGGTGCTCGACCAGCTCGACGTCCGGGAGATCGCGCACCCCCATCTCGCGGCGCTCGCCGAGTCCTGCGGCCACACCGTGCACCTGGCGGCGCTGGAGGACGACGAGATCGTCTACCTCGACAAGGTGGACGGGAGCGGGCCGACGCGGCTGCGCTCGCGCATCGGCAGGCCGGCGGTGCTGCACACCGCCGCCGTGTCGAAGGCGATCCTGGCCCATCTGGAGCCGCCGCTGCGCGAACGGCTGCTGGCGCGCGCCGACTTCGCGCCGCTCACCCCGACGACGATCACCCGCCCCGAGGCGCTGCGGGCCGAGCTGGCCGCGGTCGCCGACCGGGGCTGGGCCGAGGACGACGCGGAGGGCGAGCCGTTCGTCAACTGCCTGGCCCTGCCGCTGTGGGACGCGACGGGCCGGGTACGGGCCGCCATGTCCGTCACCGCGCTCGCCGCGGTGGCCCCGCTCCCCGCGCTGCGCGAACGGCTGGCCGATCTGCGGGCCGTCGGGGAGCGCGTCTCGCGCGAGCTGGGCTGGGCCGGGCCCCCGGCCGCCGACGCCACGAACCCCGCCGCACACACCCACACCCACACCCCCACGCCCACCCCCACGCACACCGGTACCGGCATCACCACGGAAGGCAGCACCCCATGACCGACTTCTTCGAGCAGGCTTTCGCGGCGGGTCCCGTGATGGGAATCTTCCGCGGTTACGACGTTCCCCGCACCGTCGACACGTGCGAGCGGGCCTGGGATCTGGGCATCGAGCTGGTCGAGGTCACCGTGCAGGACCCGACGGCGATGCCCTCGCTGCGCGCCGCGGTGGCCGCGGGGCGGGAGCGGGGCCGGGTGGTCGGCGCGGGCACGGTGACCTCGGCGGAGCAGGTCGCGGAGGTGGCGGCGGCCGGCGCGGCGTTCACCGTGGCGCCCGGTCTGCTGCCCGAGGTGGCCGAGGCGTGCCGGGAGCGGGGGCTGCCGCACCTGCCGGGCGTGGCCACGGCGACGGAGATCTCCCGGGCGCGCGCGCTGGGCCTGCACTGGCTGAAGGCGTTCCCCGCGGCGCAGCTCGGCGCGGGGTGGATTCGCGCGCAGCGCGGTCCGTTCCCCGACGTGTCGTTCGTGGCCACCGGCGGTCTCGACGCGCACTCCGCCGCGGACTTCCTCGCGGCGGGCTGCCGGGCCGTCGCGGTCGGTTCCGCCCTCGACGACCCGGAGCAACTGCCGCTGCTCGCCCGCCTGATGGGTGCCACGCAGTAGCGCGGGGCCCGGCGGCAGGCGGTCAGCCGGTCAGGTGGGGCGGACCCGCAGACCGGCCATGCCGCCGTCGACGGCGAGGTCGGTGCCGGTGGTCCCACCGGCCAGCGGTCCCGCCAGGTAGGCGATGGCGGCAGCGACCTCCTCGGGCGCGACGAGCCTGCCGGTGGGCTGCCGCGCCCGCAGCGCGGCCCGTTCCGCCTCCGGGTCGGGCGCGGCGGCCAGGAGGCGCCCGATCCACGGGGTGTCGACCGTTCCGGGGTTGACGCAGTTGACGCGGATGCCGTCGCGGACCAGATCGGCGGCGCAGGCCCGGGTGAGGGCGAGCACCGCGCCCTTGGTGGCCGAGTACAGGGCCCGGTTGGGCAGTCCCGCGGTGGCGGCGACGGAGCAGGTGTTGACGATCGCCGCGTGCGCGGAGCGGCGCAGGTGGGGCAGTGCGGCGCGGGTGGTACGGACGATACCGAGCACGTTGACCTCGTGGACGCGGCGCCACTCCTCGTCGGGATTGTCCTCGATGGTGCCCTGGGCGCCGATCCCCGCGTTGTTGACGAGGATGTCCAGGCCGCCGAACGTCTCGGCGGCCTGGGCGACCGCGGCCCTGACCGATTCGTCGTCGGCCACGTCGGCGCGGATGCCGGTCAGCGGGGCGGGCACCTCCGGGACGAGGTCGAGGCAGGCGACGCGGGCGCCGCGGCCGGCCAGCAGGGCGGCGGTGGCCAGGCCGATGCCCGCGGCGCCCCCGGTGACGATGGCGGAAAGCCCGGTGAACTCGGCGTTCTCGATGACGGTTTCGCTCATGGCGCGGTGCTCCAGACGGGTCCGTCGGGGTAGCTGTGGTCGGCGATGGAGGCGGCGTGCATCTCGGCGCCCAGGCCGGGCGTGGCCGGCGCGAGGTAACGCCCGTCGCGCACCGTGACCGGGGCGGTGAAGTGTTCGTGCAGGTGGTCGACGTACTCGATGACGCGGTCCTCGGTGCTGCCGCTGACGGCGACGAAGTCGAACATGGCCAGGTGCTGCACCATCTCGCACAGGCCGACGCCCCCGGCGTGGGGGCAGACCGGAATGCCGAACTTGGCGGCGAGCAGCAGGATCGCCACGTTCTCCGTGACGCCTGCGACGCGGGCCGCGTCGAGCTGGAGCACGTCGATGGCCTCGGCCTGGAGCAGCTGCTTGAACATCACCTGGTTGTGGCAGTGCTCGCCGGTGGCGACCTTGACGGGGGCGACGGCGCGGCGGATCGCGGCGTGTCCGAGGACATCGTCGGGCGACGTGGGCTCCTCTATCCAGTACGGCTCGTAGGGCGCCAGCGGGCGCAGCCACTCGACGGCCTGCCCCACGCCCCACGCCTGGTTGGCGTCGACGGCGATGCGCACCCCGGGGCCGACGGCCTCGCGGGCCAGCCGCATCCGCCGCAGGTCGGCCTCGGGGTCGGTGCCCACCTTCAGCTTGATCTGGGTGAACCCCTCGGCGACCGCCTCGCGGGCCAGCCGCACCAGCTTGTCGTCGGTGTAGCCGAGCCAGCCGGGGGTGGTGGTGTAGGCGGGGTAGCCGTCGGCCAGCAGCCGGGCGCGGCGTGCCGCGCGGCCCGGCTCCGCGGCGCGCAGGATGTCCAGGGCCTCCTCGCGGGTGAGTGCGTCCTTCAGGTAACGGAAGTCGACGAGGGCGACGAGCTGTTCGGGGCTGAGGGAGGCCAGCAGGTCCCACAGCGGTTTGCCGGCCCGCCGCGCGTACAGGTCCCACGCCGCGTTGACGACCGCGCCGGCCGCCATGTGGATGACGCCCTTGTGGGGCCCGAGCCAGCGCAGCTGGCCGTCGCCGGTCAGGCGCCGGGAGAACGCGCCGAGGTCGGCCAGCAGGTCGTCCACCGGCAGCCCCGTCACCAGCGGCTGGAGGGCGCGCACGGCCGCGGCGGTGATCTCGTTGCCGCGTCCGATGGTGAACGCGAGGCCGAAGCCCTCGGCTCCGTCGGAGGTGCGCAGGGTCACGTAGGTCGCCGAGTAGTCGGGCTCGGGGTTCATCGCGTCGGAGCCGTCCAGCTCCCGCGAGGTCGGGAACCGCACGTCGGCCACCTCGACGGCGCTGATCACCTCGGCCACGGGGACCACCAGGGCGCAGGGGAAACACATCGCTTGGACATGGGATCGATTTATAGTTGCCATGGCGACGGACGTCCACCCCATGACGGAGAAGCGCCGCATCGTGTCCCATTTCCGGGAGAAGGCAACGACTCATCCTTTCAAGACATGGGATCTCTTTGTTAGGCTGCCGCCCCGTGTCATTGACCGACAAGGCCATCACCCGCATCAGGGAGCTGATCCAGTCCGGTGAGCTGCTCCCGGGCGCCAAGCTGCCGCCGGAGCAGCAGCTCGCGGCGGATCTCGGCCTGTCGCGCAACCTCATGCGGGAGGCCGTGAAGGCGCTGGTGGTCTCCCGCGTGCTGGAGATCCGCAGGGGCGACGGCACGTATGTGACGAGCCTGGAGCCGCACCTCCTCCTCGACGGTCTCGGCACCGCGGTCGAAATGCTGCGCGGCGAGACCTTGTTGCAGCTGACGGAGGTCAGACGGCTGTTCGAGCCGGTCGCGACCGGGCTCGCGGCGACCAGAATCGGTGCCGCGCAGCTCGCGGAGGTGCGCCGGCATCTG
The DNA here is from genome assembly GCF_031845565.1 of Streptomyces johnsoniae. Taxonomy (NCBI): domain Bacteria; kingdom Bacillati; phylum Actinomycetota; class Actinomycetes; order Kitasatosporales; family Streptomycetaceae; genus Streptomyces; species Streptomyces johnsoniae. The sequence goes on from NZ_JAVREV010000004.1 coordinate 115,383, forward strand.
GACGCGATGCGTGCGGCGCGGGACGATGCCGAACTGCTGACCGAGCACGACGCGGCGTTCCACCGGGCCGTGCTCGCGGCGACCGGCAACGAGACACTCGTCTCCCTGCTGGAGGGCATCTCCAGCAGCACGCTCAGGGCGCGGGTCTGGCGCGGCCTGGTCGACGAGGACGCCTCGGGCCTGACCCTGACCGAGCACGAGACCATCTACGCCGCCCTGGCCGACCGGGACGCCGCCCTCGCGGAGGCCGCCGCCCTGGTGCACGTCAGCAGCACCGAACGCTGGCTGCGCGACCACCTCGGCGCGGACTGATCTCGCCTCAGCCCCCAGGAGAGCCATGCGATTGCATTCCGACCTTCCGCCACTCCGCGGCGGCGCGTGGCGCGCCGCCACCGCCGGGCCGCACGCCCTGGGGCGTGCGCGGTGATCGGCACCACCGCCCCGCTGGGGCGTTCCGGCGTCCGGGTCGGGCGGGTCGGCTTGGGCACCGGCCCGCTGGGCGGCCTGTTCTCCGCGGTCGACGACGAGCAGGCCGCGGACACGCTCGCCGCCGCCTGGGACGCGGGCATCCGCTACTTCGACACGGCCCCGCACTACGGCGCCGGGCTCGCGGAGGAACGGCTCGGCGCGTTCCTCGCGGGCCGCCCCAGGGCCGAGGCCGTGCTGTCGACCAAGGTGGGGCGGCTGCTGCGGCCCGCGACGCCGGCCGAGGCCAGGGCGGACGCCGAGGGCTTCGAGGGCGCTCCGGACCGGGTGCGGGTGCGGGACTACAGCTCCGAGGGCGTGCGCCGTTCCCTGGCCGAGAGCCTGGAGCGCGCCGGCCTCGACTCCTTCGACGTGGTCCTGATCCACGACCCGGACGCGCACTGGGAGCCGGCCGTCCGCGAGGCGTACCCGGCCCTGGCCCGGCTGCGCGAGGAGGGCGTGGTGAAGGCGATCGGAGTGGGCATGAACCAGTGCGCCATGCTGTCCCGGTTCGTCGCGGAGACCGACGTGGACTGCGTGCTGGTCGCGGGCCGCTACTCCCTGCTCGACCGGGAGGCGGCGCGGGACCTGCTGCCGCGCTGCGCGGCGCGCGGGACGGGCGTGCTGGTCGGCGGGGTGTTCAACAGCGGCGTGCTCGCCGCCCCTTCGTCCGGCGCGCACTACAACTACGCGCCCGTCCCCGAGCGGGTGCTGCGCCGCGCCCGGCGGCTGGCCGGGCGGTGCGCCGCCCACGGGGTGCCGCTGGCCGCCGCGGCGCTCCAGTTCCCGCTGCGGCACCCCGCGGTGACCGGGGTGGTCGTGGGGGCGCGTACCGCGGAGGAGGTCGCGCGGAACGCCGAACACGCCGCCACGGAGGTGCCGGACGCTCTATGGGACGAGCTGAACGAACCGGATGAATTGAACGAACCGGAGGAGTTGAACGAGTTGAACGAGCCGGAAGGGGAGGCGGGCCCATGACCCGGGTCGACGCGCACCACCACGTCTGGGACCTCGGCCGCAGGCCGCAGCCCTGGCTCGGCGCCGCGAGCATGGCGTCGATCCACCGCACGGTGCTCCTGGACGAGCTGGCGGGCCCGGCGGCCGAGGCCGGCGTCGGCCGCAGCGTCCTGGTGCAGGTGCTGCCGGACGCCGAGGAGACCACGGAGTTCCTGGCGCTCGCCGCGGGCAGCGAGCTGGTCGCCGGGGTCGTCGGCTGGGCGGACCTGACGCGCGGCGCGGCCGTCGCGGACCTGCTGGCCCGGCTGCGCGCCGCCCCCGGCGGCCACCTGCTGGCCGGGGTGCGGCACGGGGTGCAGGGTGAGGCCGATCCGCGCTGGCTGTGCCGGGCCGACGTGCGCGCCGGTCTTGCCGCGGTCGCCGACGCGGGTCTGGTGTACGACCTGCTGATCCTCCCCCACCAGCTGCCCGCGGCGATCGAAACGGTGCGGGCGCTGCCCGGGCTGACGTTCGTGCTCGACCACCTAGCCAAGCCGCCGATCGCCGCGGGCCGCACCGAGCCCTGGGCGGAGCTGATCGCCACCCTGGCGGCGGAGCCGAACGTCCACGCCAAGCTGTCCGGCCTGGTGACGGAGGCGGACTGGGCCCGGTGGACCGTCGCCGATCTGCGGCCGTACGCGGAGCGGGCCCTGGAGGTCTTCGGCGCCTCCCGGCTGATGTTCGGCTCCGACTGGCCGGTCTGCCTGCTGGCCGCGGACTACGGGCAGGTCGCCGCCGCCGCCGAGGAGTTGACGTCCGCGCTCTCCGCCGCGGAACGGGCCGAGGTCTTCGGCGGCACGGCGGAGCGCGTCTACGGCCTGCCGCCCGCGTGACGGCCCGGCGGCCGTGCGGCGGGCCGGGGCCCGGCGCACGGCCGCTCAGCCCTTCCCGCCGGTGGTGGCGATGCCCTGGACGAAGAACCGCTGCGCGACCAGGAACAGCAGCAGCACCGGCAGCACGCTGACGCAGCTGGCCGCCATCAGCGCCCCGTAGTCGGTGGTGTAAAGCCCCTGGAAGAAGCGGATGCCCACGGGGAGCGTGAACTTCGAGGAGTCCGTCAGGAAGATCAGCGGGCCGAAGAAGTCGTTCCAGGATGCGACGAACTGGAAGAGGGTCACCGTGACCAGCGCCGGCTTGGCCAGCGGGAGCGCGATCTGCCAGTACTGGCGCAGCCGCCCGGCCCCGTCGATCCGCGCGGCCTCGAACAGCTCGCGCGGTATGCCGAGGAAGAACTGCCGCAGCAGGAAGATGTAGAACGCGCAGCCCACGCCGAGGAAGTGCGGCACGGTCAGCGGCAGATAGGTGTCCAGCCAGCCGAGCCACTGGTAAAGGCTGTAGGACGGGATCAGGATGATGAACGGCGGCAGCATCATCGTGGACAGCACGAGGCCGAACAGCAGATTGCGGCCGGGGGCCCGCAGATAGGCGAACGCGAACGCCGCGAGGGTGGAGCAGAAGAGGGTGCCCACGGTGGAGACGACCGCGACCAGGACCGAGTTGCCCAGGTAGCGCCACAGCGAGACCCCCGCGGCGGCCTCCGTGAAGTTGCCCGTGCCCAGCCCGTCGGGGATGAACCGCGGTGGGTAGGCGGCGATTTCGCTGGGGTCCTTGAAGGCGCCCGAGAGCATCCACACGAAGGGCAGGATGAAGAAGAACGCGGCGATGCAGAGCGGCACGTACAGCGGGACCAGGGCGATCCGGCCGCGCGTCAGCGACAGGCGCAGGGTGGTGCGCGACCGGGGCGCGGGGGCGGTGGCGGTCATGGCTGATCCAACTCCCCTCAGGAGCCCATGTAGTGGACGCGCCGCCGGGCGAACCGGAGGACCAGGACGGTCAGGGCGACGATGACCAGGAACTGCACCCACGCCAGCGCCGAGGCGTAGCCGACGTTGGAGTACCAGAACGCCTCGTTGTAGAGGTACATGCCGAACACGTAGGTGGACCGCTCAGGTCCGCCCTGGGTCATCACGAAGGGTTCGGCGAATACCTGGAGCGAGGTGATCAGTCCCATGACCACGTTGAAGAGGATGACGGGCGACAGCAGCGGCACGGTCACCGCGCGGAAGCGGTGCCACCAGCCGGCGCCGTCCACGATCGCGGCTTCCCGCAACTCGACGGGGATGCCCTGGAGCCCCGCCAGGAAGATGATCATGGTGCCGCCGGTCGCGGTGAGGCTCATGAGGATCAGCGCGGGCATCGACCAGGTGGTGCTGCCCAGCCACGCCGGGCCCGCGATCCCCACCTTGTCCAGCAGGTAGTTGAGGATGCCGCCGCTGGGGTCGAACATCCACGACCAGACGACGAACATCGGCACGCCGGTGACGATCGCCGGCAGGAAGAAGACGGTGCGGAAGAACGTGCGTCCCGGCAGGCGGGTGTTGAGGATCGCGGCCAGCGCCAGGGCCATCAGCACCCCGAGCGCCACCCGGGCCCCCGCGTAGTAGAAGGTGCGGCCGAAGGACGGCCAGAAGTCGGGGTCGGAGCCGAACATCACCCGGAAGTTCGCCAGGCCGATCCACTCGGGGCTGTGCACGCCGTCCCAGCGGGTGAACCCGGCGTAGAGCGAGAACAGCATCGGCGCCAGGGTCAGCCCGACGAGGCCGACGATCCAGGGCACGAGGAAGAGGTAGAACGCCGCGGACTCCGAGCGGCGGAAACGCTGCCACCGGGTCGGCCGTTCCGCGCGCCGCGGGGCGGGGGGCGCGGCCTCGCGGGCGCGTGTCGTCGGGGTGTGGAGGGCGTTCATGCGCGCAAGATCTCCGTTCCGCGTTCCTGCACCTCGTGCAGCGCCTGCCCGACGGGCTTGCCGGTGTTCTCCACGGCCTGCACCGCGCCGCCCAGGACGTCCCAGATCTTGTTGAACACCCCGCCCTGGTAGGCGACGAGTTGGTCCCCCATCTGCTGGATCAGCTCCGGCCAGGGGTACTCCGCCGCCGCGGCGGGCAGGCCGCGCTGCCAGGTACCCGCGGTCTCCCGCAGCGCGGGGGTGCCCAGCGGGGCGAGCATCTCCTGCGCCTCGGGGTCGGTGGAGAGGAAGCGGGCGAACGCGAACGCCTCCTCCTTGCGCCGGGAGCCCTCGAACACCGCCGCGTTGTTGTTCTGGTAGGTGCCCGACCACTCCGCGGGGAAGGGCACCACGCCCCAGTCGAAACGGGAGCCGATCTGCTCCGTCCAGGCCGTCAGGGAGTACCCGGCGAACAGTGCGAGCCCGAACCGGCCGCTGGTGAAGTTGACCGTGTCCTGCTCCTGCGCGGCGCCCGGCATCGCGTCGTGCTCGTGCACCAGGTCGGCAAGCAGCTGGAGCGAGGAGACCACCCGCGGGTCCGTGGCCGTCATGCGGCGCTCGTACGGGTCGAAGGGCAGGCTGCCGTGGATCGTCGGCACATCCCACGGCTGCGCCGTGCCGAACCCGTTGTGCAGACCCCAGACGCGCCCCGCGCCCGAGCCATGCGCGACGGCGGCGGCCGTCTCCACGAACTGCGCCTCGCGCCAGCCGGGCCGCGGGTCCGGCATCCCGGCCTCCCGCAGCAACGTCCGGTTGTACGCGATGCCCTTGGGATAGACCAAGCACGGCAGGCACAGCGTCTGCCCCTCGATGCGGGCGGGAGTCAGCGCGCCGGGCACCCAGGTGTCCTCGCCGAGCCCGTCCCGTTCCAGGAACCGGGTCAGGTCCGCGTAGCCGCCCAGCTGGCTGAGCCCGGAGACCCAGCTCTCGGCGACGATGACCACGTCGGGCGCGGTGCCCGCGCGGAACATCAGCGGCAGTCGCTGGAAGAAGCCGAGCGAGTCGGCGTAGGTGCAGCGGACGCGCGCGCCGGGATTGCGGCGCTGGTACAGCTCGGCGACCCGCTGGTAGGTGTCGATGGCGATCGAGTCGCCGTGGAACCCGAAGACCAGACCGTCGCCGGAGCCGCGGCTGAAGCCGCAACCCGAGGCCGTGCCGGCCGCGAGCGCCGCACCGGCCGCCGCGCCCCGCAGAACGGCGCGGCGCGAGGGCGGACGGGCCGTCATCCGGGCCCGCCAGGTGACACGGAACGGGCCGCGCGGACCCGCGGGGGACAGGAGAAGGTCGGCATCACACCTCTTGGCTGCTCTGGGCGGCACACATCCGGCTCAGGCCGAATTCAGCCAGGACCGACGGCTTTCATCTGACGTATGAGCGTAGGAGTCCGCCCCCTGGGCGCCAATGGTCGTACCCGTGCACCGCTGGTCCATTTCCCTCACTCCGCGGCACAGGCCCAGGTAAAACGTGCCCCCAGCGTGCGGATATGGTCACGCAGCGGGGTCGGGCGCTGGTCGTGCACAGGTATGGAAGAGACCGGAACATCCGACGTATGGTCGGCCGATGGCGGAAAGCGGGGAGTCGGCGGAAAGCACCATGGCCGTGTGGCGGGTTCCGCTCGGGCGCCCGCCGGACATCGCGAGGGTGGACATCGGCCACCACGGAACGGCCTGCACCGTGGAGGAGTGGTGCCTCGACGACCTGTGGTCCCTCCACCTGTACGGCTACCACGGGCGCCTGGCGATCGGCCCGCACCGCGTGACGCTCGCCCCCGGCTGGCTGAGCCTGATCCCGCCCGGCACCGTTCACCGGTTCCACTACGTCGGCCCCTCGGTCCACCTCTTCGCGCACTTCCACCTGCCGGCCGCGGGCGCGCCCACCGCGGCGCTGCCGTCCGCGCTGGACTGCGGCACGGAACTGCCGCGCATCCGCGAACTGTTCGAGTCCGCGCGCGCCGCGAGCGGCACCGCGCCGCACCGGGCGCGGGCCGACCTGTGGTCCCTGCTGTGCCGGCTGGAGACCATGACCGCGGCCGCGGACCGGGACACGCGCGGCATGCACCCGGCGGTGGCCGCGGTGCTCGACCACGTCGACGCGCACCTCGACGAGCGGATGAGCGTCACCTTCCTCGCCCGCCTCGCCGGAATCTCCCCCAACCACCTCACCCGCCTCTTCCGCACCCAGGTCGGCGAGACGGTCGTGGCGCACGTCAGACACCGCAGGCTGGCCCGCGCCCGCACCCTCCTGACGTCCACCGGGATGCCGGTCAAAACCGTTGCGCACTCGGTCGGTTTCGGCGATCTCCAGACGTTCAACAAGGCGTTCCGGCGGCGCTACGGCATGTCTCCGCGCCGCGCCAGGCACGGCACAATGACCGCAGCACCCCGACCGGACGACCGGACGATCGGATGACTGGTATGAACGGGATGAACGGGATGAACGGGATGGTGCCGTGGGACTGATCGACGACGCCGTGGACAGTCTCAAGGGCATGCTGATCTCCGGGGAGATCGGTCCCGGCGACCGGCTGCCCGTGGAGAAGGACCTCGCGGCGCGGCTGGGGGTCTCCCGCAGCTCCCTGCGCGAGGCCGTCCGCGCCCTGGCCGCGATGGGCGTGCTGAGCACCCGGCAGGGCGACGGCACCTACGTCACCACCCTGGCGCCCGACATGCTGCTCGCCGCGCTCGGCTTCGCCGTCGACGTGCAGCGGGACCGGACGGTGCTCCAGTTCTTCCAGGTGCGCCGCCTCCTCGAACCGCAGGCCGCGGCCCTGGCCGCCACCCGCATCCAGCCCACCACGCTCGCGGAGCTTGAGGAACTGCTGCGGGAGGCGGAGGAGTTGGTACGGGGGGCCGAGGTCGACCACACCGCCCTCGTGGAGAACGACCTGCGCTTCCACGCCCTGGTCAACGGCGCCTCCGGCAACCCGGTGCTGGCCGCCGTCATCGAGGGGATGTCCGGCGGGACGACCCGCGCGCGGATCTGGCGCGGCAAGACCGACGCGCGGGCCGTGGAACGCACGGTCGGCGAACACCGGGCGATCCTCACCGCGTTGCGCGACCGCGATCCGGACCGCGCCAGGCTGCGGGCCGAGGCCCACATCGTCGAGGTCGAGGACTGGCTCAGGGAGCATCTGGCCGTGGACTGAGGCGCGACCGGTCACGGGGCCCGCTTCTTACGCTGTGCGACATGTTCGTCACAGCCAAACTCGTCGTCGCCACCGCGGTGGCCGTGGCGGCCGTGACCACCTCGGGGCACGGCGCGCCGCATCCCGTTCCGCCTCAGGAGTGCACCCTCGACGCGAATACCGGGGCGGGGTACGTGGTCTGCTTCGCCCGGAGCGGGGCATCACCTGACGCACGGTCATACGACCTGTTCTCCACCGTAACTTTTTGGATGTCCGGGTGATTAGACGACCGAAGCACCTTCAGTCCGGAACGAGAAAAGGGGCGGACATGAACGCATGGGCACGCTGGCCGTTGCTGGCGCTCGCGACCTTCGGCGCGGCGGGGCTCGCCTCCGGGTCCGCGGACGCCGACGAGCACTACTCGGGGCAGACGACGATCGGCTCCCGGTTCGCCCTGGTGAACACGGGCCAGATCGACGACCCGCTGGAGGACGTCCTGGAGCACGCCGCCATCTTCGGCAGCAGCACCTATACCTACGACTGACCGGCGGCGCCCCGGGTACGGTGAGGATCACCGCGTCCGCCACCCGGCGGTCCGGCACCGAACGGAGGCACGGACATGGCGGGCCGACTCTTCTGCGTCGGTTCCTACACGCAGGGGAACGGTGACGCCCGCCCCGGGATCACCGTCCTCAGGGAGAACGCCCGCAGCGGCGTCCCCGACCGCGTGCAGGAGCTCGACCTGCCGGACTGCTCCTGGCTGGCCTGGCACCCCCGGCTGCCCGTCGTCTACGCGGTGCACGAGCGGGCCGAGGGCACGGTCACCGCCGTGGAGTTGAGCGCGGACGGCACCCGCGCCACGGTCCTCGGCACGGTGCCGACCGGCGGCGCGGAGCCCTGCCACCTGGTCGTCACGCCGGACGCGCGGCACCTGCTCGCCGCCAACTACGGCTCGGGCAGCGCCGCGGTGATCGCCCTCGACGACCGGGGCGCGCCGACGGTGCGCACCGACCTGGCCGAGCACAGCGGTTCCGGCCCCGTGGCGGACCGGCAGGAGGGGCCGCACGCGCACATGGTCACGCTGGACGCGGCGGGAACGCTGGTGACCGTGACCGACCTGGGGAGCGACACCCTGTGGTCCTACCGGCTGAGCCCCGCGGGCACGATGGAGCGGGTCGCGGCGGGGCCGCTGCCGGCGGGCACGGGACCGCGGCAGCTGATCAGGCCGGGGGCGGGCAGCCGCGCCTACGTCGTGGCCGAGCTGGCCGCCGGGCTGCTGACCGTGACGGAGGAGACGCCCGGCGTCTTCTCCGTTCTCGGGTCGGCCCCCGCCTCCCGGCGGCCGGACGCCAACATGCCCGCGCAGTTCTCCCTCTCCCCCGACGGGCGCTTCGGCTTCCTGTCCAACCGCGGGCCCGACACGATCAGCGTGTTCGACCTCACCGGCGGCTCGGCCGTGCCGGTCGCCGAGTACGCGCTGAACGCCGCCTGGCCCCGCCACTTCGCCGTGACCGATGACCGGCTGTACGTGGCCGCGCAGCAGGCGGACGCCGTGGTGGTGCTGACCCTCGATCCGGCCACCGGGGTCCTGCGCGAGTCGCACCGGCTCACCGTGGCCGCCCCGGCCTGCGTCGCCCCCGAGCCCCTGCGGGCATAGGCCCGCGGAGAGGGTGCGGCCGAACGTCGGCCAGGCGGCGCCGGGCCCGCCGGCCTCGCCCGCGTTCCACCACCGGGCCCGTCTCGGTGCCGAGGCAGTCCCGCAGCGGGCCCGACCGTTCGACTAATACCCCCTGGGGGTATATCATCATGCTCGGGCGCACCCCTTCGCCGGTGCGTGCCCGCCGACACGACACGACACCGCACGGGACGGGACGGGACGATGAAGACCTCCGCCAAGGTCGGCTCCTTCGGAGCCGGACTCACCCTGATGTTCGGCGCCGCCTTCGGCGTCGGCAGTGCCGTCGGCCCGATCGGCGAGGACGAGGAGCCGGCCCACACGGACCCCCCGGCCCACACGGACGGCCACGCGGACCGCGAGGCGGAGCCGCGGCCCCCCGCGGCGCCCGGCGGCCTCCAGCACGAAGGGGCGGTCCACACCGCCCAGTTCACCGTCGCCACGAGCGGCGCCGGGGGGCACGGCAGCGGCCACGGCCACTGACCCGCGCCCCCCGGCGTCCGGTGCCCCGCACCGGTCAGGCGGTACCGGCGTGGAAGGCGACCGCGGACTTCGCGGGGAGGTCCAGGGCCGCCAGGCCGCCGGATACGGTCACCTCGGTCGCGCAGTCGTCGAGGACGTTGCAGTAGGTCCCGTCGGGCAGCTGGGTGCTGAACTGCGAACTGACCGCGGCGGAGCCATTGTTGATCGCGACGAAGCCGTCACCGCGGCCGAACCCGATGACATTGCCCTGCGGAGACTGCCAGTCGGTCACCTCGGCGTCGCCGACCGCGTTGCGCCAGCCGACCATGCCCGTGATCCGCGGGTCGCGGTCGAGGCAGTACCAGCCGTTGTCGCAGTCGGTGGCGGTGACGAAGCCATCGGCGTCGGAGGGCGGCGCGTCGTCCCTGCCGTTGTACTCGAAGCCCGCGTAGACGGTCGGCGCCGCGTGGTTCCAGGCCAGTTGGAAGACGTTCGCCAGGACCGCGGTGTCACCGTCGCGGTAGCTGAGGTGGCGGCCGTCCCGCTCGGTGTCGTGGTTGGTGACGAACGAGACCGAGTTCTCCGCGGGCAGCAGGCCGGGACCGAAGTCCGCCAGCTGCGCGATGTCCCCCTGGAACGCCGCCTTGAGCTGGTCGGCGTAGCCGAAGTCGAGGACGTCGCCGCTGCCGAAGTACTCCTCCGGGGTGGGGGTGGCGCCGGGGAAGACCTCGTGGAAGACGAACGGGGCCGATCCGTCGGCCGTCGGGTTCAGCGCGCCGACGATCGCCTCCAGGTCCGGGGCCGGTATGTGCTTGGCGGCGTCCACCCGGAAGCCGGAGACGCCCAGGGCTATCTGCGCGTTGAGGTAGTCCGCGATCTTCGCCCGGACGCCCTCGCCGCCCGTCTTGAGGTCCGGGAGGCCGAGCAGTTCGCAGTTCTGCACCTCCCAGGTGTCGTTCCAGTTGCTGATCTCCCGGTCGCACACGTCCACGTTGTACTCGCCGCGGCCGTAGACGGCCGACTCGTACTTGTCCGTGAGCTGCGTGCCGCCGTAACTCGTCCCGGTCTGCGCCGCGGTGTGATTGATCACGACATCGGTGTACACCTCGACGCCCGCCTCGTTGCAGGTACGCGCCATGGCGGCGAAGTCGCTCTCGCTGCCGAATCGGCCGCTCAACTCGTAGCTGTACGGCTGGTACACGTCCCACCAGGCACCGTCGGGGTGGGCGAACGACTCGGCGGGCGGCGCGACCCACACCGCCGCGTACCCGGCCGGGCCGAGCACATCGGTGCACTCGGTGGCGACCGACGGCCAGTTCCAGGACCAGAGGTTGGCGATCACGTCGTTGCCCGCCGCCCGCGGGGCGGGGTCGGAGGCGGCGAGCGCGCTGCCGGGCAGCAGGGCCGCGAGCAGCACCGCGGCGGGAAGCCCGAGCAGCGAACGCCGGGCGGGTTTACCGTGCAGAGTAAATCGTGGGGGGAAGTGCCTGCGCACAACGGCTCCTTCTGCTGAATCGGAAGGCCACACGCGCCAGCGGCCGCCTCTGCAAGTAGTTGCAGAAACTTGCGGCATGCTATGAGCCCCAAGAAGTCGTGTAAACAGTTCGCACAGAACACGTTCGGCGCCCCCACCCGGACATCAGGGCGCCCCGCGCGGCACGTGGGCGGCCGCCGCGACGACACGGCAGCGCCACGGTCAACCGGCTCCGAACCATCTCGGGGACGGCATCGGCGCGTTGCCCGCGGCCCTGGCGCTACCGGTCGTCACCTTGAGCATGGAGACCTGCCGGACTGGCCATCAGGCAGCACCGACCTGCCAACGGTTGGCTGAGGCCACGGTGGTTGCCGTACCGCAACCGGGCTCCGCGGCCGACGTCACCGTTGGCCATCGATTCCCACCAACATGCTCTCGAAGTCTGTTGGTGGGATGATGGGCGTCGTTCGCGGGCGTGCACCTGCGCTCATGGGTGGCCGACCGCCGGTGCACGGACGGTTCCGACTCCCGTTTTGAAGGGCAGTGAACGGCGCTAAATGAGACGGAGACGGAGCGCGGAGCCGGACTCACTAGCATCGTCGCCGTTGGAGGGGAGCCATGGCTCTGGTCCGGAAAGGATCACGACGGATCGTCGTCGACGGCACGGCCTACCGTTGGCGAGTGAGAGGCTGGCCGACGTACTTCCAGGGGCTGGCCTGGTCGCCGTGCACGTTCGCGGTCGAGCATGCGGACACCCCGGGCACGACGCTCGTGGTCACCACCGACCACCCGCATCCGAGCAATTGGATCGGTCGCGAAGCTGAGCCAGTGCTGCCGTCTGGTGTTGCCGCGGCTGTTCGGCTTGCCCTGCATAAGGGTTGGACTCCGACGACGCCGGGCTCTGCGTTCCACCTCGACCAGTCTGCTGGCTTCACGCCCTCGCACTGAACAGAGCGTCGGTGCTTGCACCTGGAGTTCTCAGCCCGCGAAGCGAAGGGCAGCTGGGCCTGCTCCGGGACTGACCTGCGGCGGAGCGGTGTCGGCGCCTGGCGGGCGGTCGACTGGTTTCCCGGCGCGCCCTGCGGTTCCCCACGCGATCTGGCGCACATCTGGCACGGGCCTCCGTCCCGCATCCCTCCACCACTGTCATACAGGCAGATCGCCAGACGGTAGCGCGGTACCGTGAGTGGTCAGTCACTGTCTGGTCACGGTGGCCGGTTGAGGAGGGGACGATGCAGTCCAGCACGCGTAAGACGATGAACCCCAGCGCCTACCTTGCTCTGGTCGAGGCGCTGACTGCGGTCTTCTGGAACAAGAAGCCCTTCGAGATGTACGTCAGGGGCATGCTGAAGGATCACAGCGAGCTGCTGGCGCGGCTGGACTTCGCGGCCACCAAACGAGAAGTATCGGGCCAGTTGGTCAATCTCCTGCGAGCCAACGAAGCCCGATACCTCGATCTGACGGTGGCACTCATGCTCGACATTGCCGGCATGAAGACATTTCCGAATCTGAACTCGCAACCCGACAGCGAGATCATGGTGGCAAAAGCAACAACAACAGTAGCCGAGTTGAAGCGCTGGACGGCCAAGCAACGAGAAGTCATCGCTGAGCATGAGGCTCACGCGGCCAGTATCGCCGAAAGCGCGAAGAAGGACCAGGATGGACGAGCGTTTGCGGAGGCCCACGAGAATCTAAGACAACGTTTCATCACAATGCATGGAGCCACGGATGTCCACCAGCGGGGCCGTGATTTTGAGGGCTTCATCAACGAGTCGTTTGCCTTGTACGACCTAGAGCCACGGGCATCCTACAGCCTGGACCACGAGCAGATAGACGGGGCGTTTTCCTTTGACACGGACCACTACGTTTTGGAAGCCAAGTGGTGGAAGGAAGCCATCGGCCGCTCACTACTGGACGTCTTCAAGGCCAATATCGAGCGGAAGGGCAAGAATACGCTGGGCTTGTACATCAGCATGAGTGGCTTCACCTCTGATGCCCTGGCGGTATACAGCTACAGCACGCCGTTCATCACGATGGATGGCCTTGACTTCATGGCGGTACTGGACCAGCGCATCCGCTTGGAGGAGCTAATGCGCCGGAAGCGGCGGTATGCCAGTGAGACAGGACACTGCTTCCTGCCGGTCGCAAAGATCATATCCGAGACTGAGTAGTCGGTCAGCTTGCATGACAGCGACGACCCAGCGGGGCACCGCCGGTTACCTGTTCGCGTTGTGAATAACCGGTGCCCCCATGCCGTATGACCCAAACTGATCGACGGCGGGCATGGCCTGTGGACGCCTGGCTGATCAAGGCTCCGACCTGCTTGCTCAGTTGTCAGTAGTTGTCGAGGTCGGTCATCATCGGGCGCCCTTTCACTGTCTGAAGGGGCGCTCGCACCTTGCGGAAACGGAAGCAGAGGCGAGGGGCTCGATGAACCTCACGTCGATCTGGACACGGTGGCCGGGGAACTGCTTCTCGTACCGCTTCCACCGCTTGTCGTGGCGCTTGTAGCGCTGCGGGCCGGCAGGCGGCCCATGTCCAGGCGGTAGAAGATGCGCCGGACGCCGGACTTGCTGATGGTGACGTCGTGGTACCGCCTGAGGTACATGGAGATCTCCTCGGGGCCGAAGTGGCAGTGCTGCCGCAGGCGGACGATCTTTCTCACGACCTCGACGTGGGTCGCGTTCGGGGAGGCCCTGGTTGCCTCGGAACGGCTGCGCAGGCCCTCAACGCCCTCGGCCTGGTAGCGGCGGTACCAGATGAAGTACGCCAGCCAGCTCATCCCGAAGTCGCGGCAGGACGTCGCGACGCTCCCGGGCGATCTCCTCGACGCGACGCATCACGGCGAAGCGCCGCATTGCCTCACGGTCGAGCGGGGGGTCTCGACATGCGGATCTCTTTAGCGATCCAAGCCCGGGGGTGTCAACTTAACGGCTGATCTTGGTTGTTGAGTGGTCAGTTGTTCCTCGGGGTCAGACGGCCCTCGAAGGCGATCTGGAAGGCGTTCAGCGGCGCCTTCCAGCGCATGGTCCACCGCTTGCGGCCCTTCCCGGTCGGGTCCAGGCTCCATCAGCGCCATGTAGACGCACTTGAGAGCGGCCTGCTCGTTCGGGAAGTGCCCGCGGGCCCGGACGGCCTTGCGTATGCGGGCGTTGACGCTCTCGATCGCGTTCGTCGAGCAGACGACCTTGCGGATCTCCACGTCGAAGGCGAGGAAGGGCACGAACTCGGCCCATGAGTCGGACCACAGCTTCACGATCGCTGGATACTTCCGGCCCCATGCCTCCTGGAAGTCCAGGAAGCGCTCGGTGGCAGCGTCCTCGCTGGGCGCGGTGTAGACGGGCTTGAGTGCTTTGGCGACCTTGTCCCAGTCCTGGCGGGCCGCGTAACGGAAGCTGTTCCGCAGCAGGTGGAGCCGTAAAGAATCAACTTGCTGGCGTGTTGCTGCTGACGGATGCCAGCAGTTCGGCGCCGGTGGTGAAGCGGGTTGGGGCAGGTGGCAGCGTGATCCCGGCTTCGTGGAGGACGGGTTGGGCGTCGGCGAGGGCGTTGTTGAGGGTGCCCAGGCTGACGCCGAAGGCGTCAGCCAGGATTTGTCGGGTGCCGAGCTTGCGCTGATAAAGGACGGCGGCCAGGAGGCGTTCGGCATCGGTGATCTTCTGGCGGAAGACGCCTCCTCGTGTGCCGGGCTGGCGCGGCCCGCCCCGCTGCTGGTGCCGACGGCGCTCGATCAAGGCGGCCTGCCGCACGGAGAGCTGGTCGATGAGGTCGGCGAGTTTAGTGCGGTCCATCCCGGTCAGGGACGGGTCGGCCAGGCGGTGCGTGAGCTGTCCCCGGGCGCTGACCGGGGCCTCAGTGCGTACGAAGTCCTCGATCTCCTTGCTGTTTGAGAAGCACAAGGTGGTGGGCGTGACGGAGATGCCGTTTTCCTGAAGGAGCCGACGGACTTCCTTGATCGACGGGCCGATGGTGCGCTGGCACAGGCCCAGCATCTCGGCGAGCAGGTTCTGTGAGCACACATGCCGGAGATAGATCACACTCACCAGGACGCGGTCCGCGGGGCTCAGGACCGGGCGCTTGTTGTCTCCGGCCCCGTGGCGACGCGGCCCACCGCGCTTGCGGTGCAGACGCTCCTCACGCAGTGAGCTCAGCTCGGGCGTGATCCTCCCGGTCAGGGCCGCGAGTTCCTCGCGGCTCATCCCGGTCAGGGCCGGCTCGGACAGCAGGTCGAGCACCCGTCGGCGAGCCGCGTGGTAGTGGTCCGTGTTCCGGACAGTCCCCTCACCCAGGGCGCCGTCGGCGTCGGGGCGGACGGTGTAGTTCCAGGTGCCGTGCGTGTCGTGGTAGTCGATCGGCAGGCTCTTCATCTGGGCCTTGCTGATGGCGATGCCCAGGGGGTAGCGGCCGGTGTCGAGTTCCGCGTCGACTCGCAGTCCGCTGCGGGTCCGGGTTGCAGCGATGGACTGGACAACGACGTCATAGCTGGTCAACGGCCTGCCTCGCCAGTTCATCGTGATGTGGGAGAACAGCCGGTGCTCGATCTTGTTCCATTTTGAGGTGCCGGGAGGGAAGTGGCAGACGGTGATCGCCAGGCCGGTCTCGGAGACGAGTTTGGCTAGCTCCGCCTTCCAGACGCGGTAGCGGTAGCCGTTGGAACCGCCCGCGTCCGCAGTGATCAGCAGCCGCGTCGCCTGTGGATAAGCGTGTCGCCCCCTCGCCTGCCACCAGCGGCGGATCGAGGCGACCGCGAATACCGAGGTGTCGTGATCAGTGCCGACGTTGACCCAGCCGGCGTCCGCCGAAAGATCGTAGATGCCGTATGGGATCGCTGCTTCGCCCGTCGGCCCGGAGAAGAAGCTGTGGTCATCGACCCTGACCGGGTCGCCCTTCGGACGCCACTGCCGACCAGGGTTGGGCAGCTGGCCGATCATCTCCTTCTTCTTCGTGTCTACGCTGATGACCGGCTCGTCGTCGGCCTGGTGCTGCTTGACCTGCTCGTTGATATAGCGGAACTGGGCGTCCCGGTCCGGATGCTGTTCGCCCTCCAACGTTTTGGCCTGGGCCTGGAGGCTGAAGCCGCTGTCCTTCAGCAGCCGACCCACCGTCATCGCGGAGATCGGATGCCCCTGACGCGTCAGCTCGTCAGCGAGATTCCGCAATGACTTCGTCGTCCACCGCAACGGCGACATCGGATCGCCCCGCTCGTCCGGCTCGACCAACGCCATCAACGCAGACACCAGGCCTGGATCGACCTCCTCGGCACGCTTGCGGCCCCCGCCCGGTCTCCGTGTCCGTCCCGCAGGCGGCGGGGCCTCGCCCGCCTCCAGTTCGAAGACGCCCCTGCGGACCGTGGTCTCGCTCACCCCCGAGACCCGTGCGACGGCCCGGACACCGCCATGCCCCAGCAACCTCGCCTCGGCCGCCAGCAGCAGACGCCGTTGCCGCTCGTCCAGATGCGGCAGCAACATCTGGAATCGCACGGCAAGTTGACCGTGCACCCCCTCCGAAAACGCCATACCAGATCAACGAGAAACACCGCGGGAAGCGACACCTTGTTTCCGTACGGCTCCGGTGAACCACGCACGTTTGAACAATCGTGCGAGGCCAGACGGTTTCCACCGCCTCGGGCAGGCCCTTCAGCCCGTCGCAGACCAGCATCAGCACATCACCCAGGCCGCGGTTCTTCAGCTCGGTGAACACATGTAGCCAGAACTTGGCGCCCTCGCCGCCGTCGCCGGCCCAGATGCCCAGGATGTCGCGGGTGCCGTCCACGGTCACGGCCATCACCACATAGATGGGCCGGTTGGCGACCTGCCCGTCCCGGATCTTCACGTTGATCGCATCAACGAACAGAACCGGGTAAACCGGGTCGATCGGGCGGTTCTGCCATTCGGCCATGCCGTCCATCACTTTGTCCGTGATCGTGGAGATGGTCTGCTTGGACACCTGGGCGCCGTAGACCTCGGCCAGGTGCGCGGAGATCTCCCCGTGGGTGAGACCCCTGGCCGACAGGGACAGCACCATCTCGTCTACGCCGGTCAGGCGGCGCTGCCGCTTCTTGACGATCTGCGGTTCGAAGGTGCCGGCAACATCGCGGGGCACCCTCACCTCGACCGGGCCGACATCGGTCAGCACGGTCTTCGCACGCGTGCCGTTACGGCTGTTGCCGCTGCCCCGGCCCGTCGCGTCGTGCTTCTCATAGCCGACGTGGTCAGTGATCTCGCCCTCCAGGGCGGACTCCAGCACCCGCCTGGTCAGCATCTGCAACAGCCCGCCCTCACCGGTCAGCTGCAGCCCTTCGCTTCAAGCCCGGTCAACCAGCATCGCGACGAGCTGCTCGTCCGACGCGGCCGACGGCACCCCACCACCGGCCGACTCCTCCACGGACTCCTGCCCGGTCGTCGTCTCGCTCACTTGGCGTCTCTCCTTGATCAGCAGATCCGCCGTTGATTAGACACTCCCGTAGAGCGTTTCGGTGGTGGGGTCGGTTAGGGTGAAGTGGTTGAGGCGCATGACGAGTTGGGTGGCGATGACCCACTGTATGGCGGGGTCGTCGAAGGGGATGCCTGCGGCGTCGGTGAGGATGGGGCCCTGGCGTCCGGGACGGTAGAGGGCGCCGTGGACTCCGGCCGCGGCCCAGGAGTGGACGCGCAGGGTGACGTAGCGCTGTTTCAGGTGGGGGCAGGCTCGGACCGATACCGAGGCGCAGGGTTGGCAGACCGGTGGGTGGGTGGTTTCCAGTCCTTGGGGCCAGGTGCCGGGTGCGTCGGGTGCTTCGCCCATGAGCCATAGAACACCGCGGTGGTTGCGGTCGGCTGGCTGTCCGCAGACCTGGCAGAGCAGGCCGGCCATCGCCACACGTTGGCGGAGGGCGTGGACCGCGCCGAATTCGGGCCTACCTCTCCCCGGGGTGGAGGGGATACGACGCCACAGGACGTCTCCGGTGTCACGATCGTAGGAGCGATCATCGGCGTAGGCCAGGCGCCCGCGCCGTTCCACGAGCCGTACGGCTGCGGGGCGTTCGCTGCTCCACTGGGTGATGTACGGGACCACGCTCGTAGTGGTCGCTGTCGGACTCGTCAGACGCGCTGGACGGTTGGACATGTGCGTCTCCCCATGCTGGTGTGCCGGGTAAGCGGGTGGGCTGTCGGCCGGTGAGGGCAGGGCCGTCGAGTTGGTCTCCTGTGTGAATGGCGCGACTTCGCAGCCACCGCAGAGCCAGTGCGTGTGGCCGGTCGTGGAATTGAGGGCTATGGCCTCGCACCAGTAGGCGCGTCGGAGTGCGAGGGCCGTTGCGGACGACTCGGCGGTCAGGCTGCGGGCCGAGTTCGGCGGTGACCGTATGGCCGTGGTTCTCGGTGTGGTGGATGTCGACCTTGGTGGCGCAGACCGTGACGAGTTCGAGACCGCGGCCGGGCGGGGATGGCTGCCAAGGGCGTCGCGGGCCCAGTGGCGTGCTCGGCTGGCCTCTCCCGGGAGCCCGGGAAAGGTACGGCGGTGGGTCGGCATTACGTTCCTCCGTCCGTCGTGACCTGCGGCTTTCGCATCGGGAGGTCGATTGCGCTGACGCGAGCCGCGCGAGGTAGTAGATTTAGTACTAGCACCGTACCCAATGTACGCGCAACGGAAGTACGCCCTCGCACTTTTCGTGCGGGTCGTTGGCCGCTTAGCGTGGCTGAGGGGCGGTGCCCAGCCCAGACGCCGACGAGAGAGGAACCGGAATGTTCGGACTGATGGTGCGCTTCACCTGCAAGGACGAGGCAGCGGCAGCCGCGTTCGATGACCTGGTGGCACGGACGGGAGAGCAGATCCGTGCGAACGAGCCGGGAACGGTGATCTACACCGTCCACCGCGTTGACGGGCAACCGCTCCAGCGGATCTTCTACGAGCTCTATCGCGACGTCGCGGCCTTCGAGACCCACGAGTCGCAGGACTACGTGATCCACTTCCTCGCCGAGCGGAACCAGTACCTCGCCTCGACCGAGGTCGACCGTCTGGACTTCATGTCCGGCAAGGGCGTCGACCTTGAGCGGTGAGGAGTACGAGAAGGCACTCGGGCGCAAGATCGCCCGGCACCGGAAGCGGCGGGGCCTGTCGCAGAAGGAGTTCGCGGGCCTGCTGGACCGGTCGGAAGCCTGGGTCTCCCAGGTCGAGCGGGGCGTGCGTCGCATCGACAGGATGACCGTCCTGGAGAAGGTCGCCGAAGTCCTGGACGTGCCGGTCGCGGAACTGGCGGCCGAGGCACCCATCGTTGCCTCCGTTGTGGAGGGCGAGGCCCCGGGCGCGTCACGGCTGCGGCTGGTACTCAGCACGGCCCATTCGCTGAAGGCAGTCCTCGCGCAGCCCGAAACTCCGGACGTTCCCGCGCTGCGGGCCGGGGTGGACCGGGCCTGGTCGCTGACCCACGAAGGCAACTACGCGGACCTGGCCGAGTTGCTGGAGGGCCTGGTCCCGCGGCTCGAATCCGCCACCCGCGCCGGAGCCTCAGAGGAGGAACGGGCCGGGCTGTTCCGACTCCTGGCGTCGATGTACCACACGTGCAGCGCCGCACTGGCGAACCTGGGCGAACCGGAAACGGCCTGGATCGCCGCGGACCGCGCAGTCGTCGCCGCGGAGCGGGCGAACGACCCGCTGCTGATGGCGGCCGGAGAATTCCGCCTGTCCATCGTGTTCATCGGCGCCCGCCACTACGGCCAGGCCGCCCAGGTTTCCGGAAGCGCCGCCGACGCGCTCGAACCTCTGGCCGAGACCGGGCAGTTGGAGGCCGTGGCCCTGCGCGGGGCGCTGACACTGCAACGCGCCCTCGCCGCCGGCCGGTTGAACCAGGCCGAGGAGGCGTACGAGCACCTGCGGCTCGCCAAGGAGCTGGCCGAACGTGTCGGCGAAGGCCGTAACGTCTACAACACCGAGTTCGGCCCCACCAACATCGCCCTCCACGAGGTCGCCGTGGCCGTCGACCTCGGCGACGCGGGCATCGCTCTCCGCGCGGCGGGGGCCGTTGATCCCTCCGGCCTGTCGCCGGAGCGGCAGGCACGCTTCGGCATCGACCTGGCCAGGGCACACACCCAGCGCAGGCAGATCAACGAAGCGGTGACCGCCCTGGTGAACGTGCACCGGACCCTGCCGGAGATGTTCCGCGCCAAGCCCGCCGTCAAGCAGCTCGTCGCCGATCTCCTGACCATGAGTTCGCTGCCGTCGGATCAACTTCGTGCCCTGGCGAGCGAGTTGGGCGTGCAAGAAAAGCGGGTCAGTAGCTGAAGTACTAGCCAGCACTTGCGTCCGGCGGTGAGAACACCGCGGGCATGCGAACGCTCCGGACCAGAGGGCACACCTGCCGGAGCGGGAGCGACACCGCCACAGGAACGCGAGTGGCCTGAGCGGGAGGCAGTCCACTCAGGTCGGGTGCGTCGCCGGCATCAAACGCTCCAAGAGTGGAACGCGCCCGACACCTATGAGTGACCGATCGCGCCTTGTGAGGGGCACGGCACAAGGGAGAAGCACGTCTTGCGTTCCGTTCCCCGCCACCGGCGGGTGGCGGGGGTTATTCCGGTCGGGCGTCGGCTGCCACCTGGCCGACGGTGCGGCCGGTGCGCGTGGATCTGGCGCGGGTCGGGTCGGGGGTACCGCCGCGGGCCCGTTCCCGTGCGGCGCCGCCCTCGCCGCGTTTGACGAGCAGCCAGGCCTCGCCGCGACCGGCCGCGTCCCCGTCGCGGAAGCGGGTGAGGGCGTAACCGCCGCGCAGCTTCGCACCGTTCAGCCGGAACGAGAGGTGCCCGCGCCGCAGCGACTCGGCCACGGGGACGGGCTCGTCCCCGGCGCGGCCCCCGCCGGGGTCGGGGCGGTAGGTGCCCTCGTCCCAGATGATCACGGACCCGGCACCGTACTCGCCCTCGGCGATCACGCCCTCGAAGTCCCGGTAGTCCAGCGGGTGGTCCTCGGTCGGCATTGCGAGCCGCTTGTCGCTCGGGTCGGTCGAGGGGCCCTTGGGGATCGCCCACGATTTGAGCACGCCGTCCGCCTCAAGGCGGAAGTCGAAGTGCATGCGGCTGGCGTCGTGGATCTGCACGACGAAGCGCGGCTCGCCGCCGCGGCCCGCGGCCCCGCCGCTCGGCTCCGCGGTTCGCGAGAAGTCGCGTTTGCGGTGGTACTCCGTGAGCGGCCGGTCCTTGCCGCCGCCGGTTGCGTTCCGCCTGGCGCGTTTGCCGTTCATCCTCCCCATCGTGACAGACGGGGGCAAAGGGCGCATGCGCAGCCGCCGCGGCGGCGGTCATGCGGCCCGCAGAAAACCGTTCCCCGGGCATTGACGGGCGCGCCGCCAGCTTCTTACATCGATGGAAACGTGCGACCCGGAACCTTTCGCACCTCCCGTACCCCCACGACCGGAGGACATCCATGCCCCGAACTCCCCTGAGACGGACGATCCTGTGCGTCGGCGCCCTGGTGGCCGCGCTCCTCACCGCCCCCGCCGCGACCGCCGCAGGCCCCGCGCCCGCGCCGGACTCCGCACCGGCGTCCGCCGTGGCCGGGGCCCCCGCACCGGCCGCCACCGGCACCCCGCTGCGCGACGACACCGGCCTGTATCCGCGGGCGATCCGCCTGGCGCACAACGGCGAGGCCAACGGCCGCGTCCTCGCGAGCGTCGTCACCTTCGACGGGAACAACGGCCTGGGCGCCATCCACGAGAGCACCGACGACGGTGCCACGTTCCGGCAGGTCGGCGCCGTCGCCGATCCGGACTCCGCCGGGGGTCAGGGCCTGTGCTGCGCGACCCTGTACGAACTGCCGCGCCCCGTCGGGGAACTGCCCGCGGGCACCCTGCTGTGGGCCTCGTCCGCCGGGCAGGACGAGACGGACCGCCGCATGAGCCTGCGGATCTGGCGCAGCAACGATGTCGGCCGCACCTGGTCCTACCTCTCCTCGTGCGCCACGGCGAACGGCACCGGCGGCCTGTGGGAGCCGGAGTTCTCCATCGCGTCGGACGGCGCGCTGGTCTGCCACTACGCCGACGAGACCGACCCGGGGCACAGCCAGAAGCTGGCCGCCGCCCGCTCCTACGACGGCGTGACGTGGAGCGGACACCACGACACCGTGGCCGGCACCTGGCAGCCCGACCGCCCCGGCATGCCGATGGTGCGGCAACTGCCCAACGGCACCTACTTCATGAGCTACGAGATCTGCAACCCGGGCGGCCAGTACCAGTGCGTGGTGCACTACCGGACCTCGGCCGACGGCTGGGACTGGGGCGATCCGGCCCACCTGGGCTTCCGGCCGGAGACGGCGGACGGCAGGTACTTCCGCGCCACGCCCACCATCGCGTGGGCGCCCTCGCCCGACGGCGGCGGTGACGGGCGGATTCTGCTGGTCGGTCAGATGCTGCTGAACCGGGACGGCAGCACGGCGGCGGGCAACGGCGCCACGGTGCTGGTGAACTCCGCGAATGGCGAGGGGCCCTGGCAGGACTTCGCCGCGCCGGTCCAGGTGCCGGGCGCCGAGCCGAACTTCTGCCCCAACTACAGCTCCCCGCTGCTGCCTTCCGCGGACGGCAGCCGGGTGCTCCAGATCGCGACCGACTGGGACGGCGACGTCTGCAAGCCGTACTACGCCACCGGGCCGATCGGCCCCTGACCGGGAACGGGCCGGGCACGCGGCGCACGGCCGCGTGCCCGGCGGCCGGTCAGCCGATCAACCGGTCAACCCGTCAACCCGTCAACCCGTCAACCCGTCAACCGACTGACGGCACGTCCCCCGCCCAGTGCAGCGGCGCCACGTACATGCCACGCACCAGCGGCTCCTCGCTCAGCACACCGTGGAACACCAGCCAGTCGTCGGTGCCGTCGCCGACCACGTCCTGCCCTCCCGGGCCGGGGATGCCGGTCTCCTCCGTGGTCAGCAGCGGTGTGTCGGACTTGGTGTACGGGCCGGTCAGCGCCGGGGCGGTCGCGTAGCCGGTGAAGTAACTCCCGTCGCCGTAGAACCCGGCGGAGTACAGGAGCACGTAGCTCCCGCCCCTGGCCACCAGGGTCGGCGCCTCGATCAGGCCCCCCTCCTCGGGCCGGTCCTGCTTCAGCAGCCGCACCGGGTCGCCTTCGAGCGTGAGGCCGTCGGCGGAGACGCGCTGGAGGTACAGCCAGGTGTCGGCCCCGACGGCGTTCCCGTCGTTCTTGTACAGCAGGTAGGTGCTGCCGTCGGTGTCGGTGAACGAGGCGGCGTCGATCGCGCCGCCCGCCTCGGCCGGGCAGACCAGCGGCCCGTCGCCGACCGGGGCGAACGGGCCGGCAGGGCTGTCGGACACGGCCGTTCCTATGCACTGCCGGTCCGACGCGGTGTCGCGCGCGGTGTAGTACAGCAGGTAGGACCCGTCGGGTCGCTCGGAGACGTCCGGCGCCCAGGTCAGCCCGGATCTGGCCCAGTCGCCCAGCTGGGGCAGGGCATCGCCCTGCCGCTCCCAGGTCCCGTCCACCGCGCCCGCACTCGCCACCTGGACGTTGTCGTCCCCCGAGTTGGTCGCGTAGGCGTAGTAGGTCCCGTCGACGGCGAGAACGTCGGGGTCGGGGAAGTCGGTGTCGATGACGATGCGGGGCGCGGCGGCGGCCGGCTGGGCGGTGGTGACGACGACGGCGGAGGCGAGGGCTGCGGCGGCGAGGGCCCGTTTGCCGGGGAACCAGGGCAACGGAGACATCTGCGGCTCCAGGGTGGGGGGTCGGGTGGGGGGTCGGGCGGCCGCCCGGGACGCCGGCCGGTGGCCGGTCCGCGGGCGTTTCCATCGATGTACATTGCGGCCGGCAGGTAGGACAGCACAGCCGCGGGCACGTGTCCAGGGGTACGGCACGGCAGCCGGGCGGCGACGTTCAACTGCCGCGGGTGACACGTCGGCACGCCCCGACCGGCGGAACGGACGGCGGGACTCAGGCCGCGCCGTTCCCTGATGCCAGGGCCAGGGCCCGGGCGCCGGGGGCGCAGGCGGCGTCGAGCTCCGCCCGTTCCCGCGGGGTGAGGCGGCCCGCGAGGTCGCGGCGGGCCGGATCGAGGATGCCGCGCGCGGCCGCCGGCCAGCCGGGCGGCACGTCGAGGCCGGCGAACGCGGCGAGCCGGGCGAGTTCACGGTCGGGGTCCGCCAGGAGCCGTTCGTAGGACAGCGAGGTGCGCCGCTCCGCGGGGATGTCGGCGAGAGCGGCGACGCCCTCGTCGATCATCTCGGACCACAGGGTGGCGAAGCGGACGAGCGGCAGGTCGGCGTCCAGGACGAGGGCCGGGTCGAAGCGGTCGGCGAACAGCCCGGCCAACCGCGGCGGCAAGGCGACCAGGTGACGTTCAGTCAGCTCGGACGAGCTGGCGACACCGGCGATGCCGAGCGCCTCGGTCACCAGCATGATCTTGCGGTAGCCGATATGGCGGCTCATCGAGACGGCGCAGTCGGGCCCGTTCCGGTGCAGGTGGACGAACCGCGCCCGGGGGAAGGCCCGGTGGAGGTGTGGCACCCAGCGCAGCGAGTAGCCGGAACGCTCCACCACGGCCCGCCTGCCGAACCGGTCCCGCAGCAGCCGGAAGAACGCGGCGAAGTGCTCGGCGGCGGGCCGCCGCGGCCAGGGGACGATCCGCGGCCCCAACTCGTCCAGCAGGCCGTCGGGGTCGTCGGTGAGGTGCGGAAGGACCATCATGCACAGCAGCGGGATGCCGGTGCCGTCCGCCGAGTACCGCCCCGGACGGCGCGGGTAGAGGAACTCCCCCATCGGCACGCCGCTGCGGACGAGCGCGTCGAAGGTGCGGTTGGGGCGCGACAGCAGCCGCCAGAACTCCTCGCCGGTGACGGGCTCGGCCGGGAAGGCCCGTTCCGGCGACATGAGGGAGGCGAACAGTTCGTTGAGGCTGAGTACATGCGGGTGGGCCCGCAGAATGGCGGACAGGGCCGTCGACCCGCTGCGCCCGGTGCCGACGACGAAGGTCACGCTCTCCACCTGGTGGTCCTCCTCGGGAGACGGGATCGGGTGCGGGGCCGGGCGCGAGGCGCTCGGGGTGCCCGGGGCGCTCGGTGCGGTCACGCCGCGGCGTCCGCGATCAGGGGTGTGATGCTGCCCGCGGCGCTGAGCGCGCGGTGCAGGGCGAGTTCGGCGGTCGCGCCCTCGGCGAGGAGGATGCCGCTGCACCCGCGCTGGTCGGTCAGGTGCTCCACGCGGTCCCCCGGCGCCATCGTCGGGTACCACCGGGGAGAGCCGGGGAACGCGTGCAGGCCGCCGAGACCGGACCACCCGGTCAACGTGCCCGTGGTCGCGGGGTACTTCAGGACGAAGCCGGTGGCGGGACCGGCGGCCTCCGGGCCGTCGAGCAGGGCCGGCCTGCGGCCGAGCGCCGTGTCGATCATGGCCTCGTAGACGTTGACGCCGAAGGAGAGGCACAGGGCCTCGCCGACCAGCGCGCCGCCGATGCGGCGGTTGATCTCCACCAGTTCGGGGCCGTTCTCGGTCAGCACGAACTCGACGTGCGCGAAGCCCGCGAGGTGCCCCGCGGCCCGCAGCGTGCGGTCCGCCCACGCCTCGATCCGCCGCGCCTGCGCACCGGGGAGGCCGACGGGGAACGCGGACGCCTCCTCGCGGACGTGCGGCTCGGGGGACATCTGGCGGCTGAGCACCCCGAGCAGCCTGGTGCGGCCCGCCCAGCTGAGGGTCTCCGCGCTGTACACGGGGCCCGCGAAGAACGGCTCGGCGAACAGGCCGCCGATGAACGGACGTTCGCCCGCCTCGGCGAGTGCCGCGGCCAGCCGCTGCTCGTCGCGCACCAGCCAGACGTTGCGGGACGAGGTGCCGGCGGAATCCTTCAGCACCGCGGGCAGGCCGACCTCCCGCAGGACGCCGACGGCGGCCCCAGGACCGGGAACGACGGCGTGCGCCCGCGTGCGGCCCGCGCCCCGCTCGTGCAGCAGGTTGCGCACGCGGAGCTTGTCTCGCAGCACGCGCACCGAGTCCGGGTCGGGGCCGGGCAGGCCGAGCTCCGCGGCGAGTTCGGCGGCGGGGACGCTCCAGGTGTCGGTGGAGTTGATCAGGCCGCTCAAGCCCGGCAGGGCGGACAGCGCGGCCCGGCAGGCGGCCTTGTCGTGGGTGTCGACGTCGACGATGTCCAGCGGCGCGTCGGGGGCGAGCCGCGCCAGCTCGTGGCGGTAGACGGCCCGGTTCCCGGTCAGCAGGCACAGCCGGTGACCGGCGCCGGCCGCCGCGGCGGCCATCCGGTCGAGGCCGAAGGTCAGCGCCTCCAGGGCGGCAATGGTCATCGGGGGCCTCCCCTCACTGCCCGGTCCGCGCACCGGCGGCGGGGCGGGTGCCGCGCACGATGAGGCGCTTCGCGTGGTTGTCGTAGGGCACCTTGTCGAAGTCCCCGTAAGCCTCGACGTCGGTGAACCCGGCCCGGTGGAACAGGGCCCGCAGTTCGGCCGCGCTGTACAGGGCGGAGGTGATCGACGCCTCGCGCGCGATCCCGCCGCGGACGAGGGTCCAGTCGGTGCGCAGGCGCGTCCAGTCGTCCAGGATGGTGTCCCGCTGGACCACGTAGGCGTCGCCCGCCTCGACGACCTGGGGCCGCCCGATCCAGCCGGCCAGCACCTCCTTGCCCATCATGTCGATCAGCAGCCGGCCGCCGGGAACCAGGGAGTCGTAGGCGTTCCGCAGGACCCGCAGGTTGTCCTCCTCGCGGGCGAAGTAACCGAAGGACGTGAAGACGTTGAGCACCACGTCGTACGTCTCCGGCTCGATGTGCGTCAGCATGTCGCCGTGGACCAGCCGCGCGTCAACACCCGCCGCCGCGCAGGCGGCGCGGGCCCGTTCCAGCATGGCGGGGCTGAGGTCGACGCCGGTCACGGCGCAGCCGCGGCGGGCCAGCGGCACCGCGTAGAGGCCGGGACCGCAGCACAGGTCGAGTACGCGCGTGCCGGCGGGGAAGTCCAGCAGCGGGGAACGTTCGACGAGGTCGGCGGTCGCCCGGCGCCGCGCCTCGGAGAACATGACGTCGGCGAAATCGACCCAAAAACCGTCATCCTCGTACCAATGCATGGATACAGAAACCTCGTTTCCGGGGGTGGCCGCCCTGTGCGGGCGGTAAGGTTCCGGCCGTCGGCGCGGTATCGTCCACCTCTTTCTGTCGGCGTGGAGCAGCGCTGAGTTCCCACCGCACCACGGGTGTTGGGGCCGTTCGACCGGGGGACACAGCACCCATTCACTTGAGAAGTCGTACGGCATGCCGACCCGGTTCCCCGGCCGGGACATTTGTTTTCCCCCGAGGAAAGTGCTGCCTGGCATATCGTCACCCGGACCGGGCGGTGTCACCATGGTTGAGTCATGGAAGCGGGCCGGGTGTTGCGAGTCGCGCGGGCAGCCGTATTTTCGGGGCTCTGCGTGGTGCTCGCCGTTTCCGGCCACGAGATGATGTCCGGAACTCCGGTACCGTCCTGGGTCTTTGCCGCGGCATTCCTCGGAATCTGGGCGGGCGCTCTCGCTTTCACGGGCCGCGAGCGCGGACGCGTCGCGGTGATCACGGCGGCACTCGCCACCCAGGCGCTGCTGCACGTGCTCTTCTCCTTCGGCCAGGTGCGGGCCGCGCCGCCGCCCACCGCCACGAGTTCATCCGCTTCCGCCGCGCAGTGGATGGCGGAGCGGGTGCTGTGCCCGGCCGAGGCCCACGCCCTTAGCCACGGCGAAGCTTTGCGCGTGGTGCACGACGCCGGCCTGACGTCACATCTGGCACACGGCCACCCCCCGGGCTCCGGCGGTGGTCCAGGAGCGTCCGTGGCCGAGGCCGCGCACAGCCTGCCGGGCGGAACGGCCGGCATGATCGCCGCCCATCTGGCCGTGGCCCTGCTGAGCGCGGGGTGGCTGTGGTCCGGGGAGCGCGCCGTCTTCGCGCTCCTGCGGTGGGCCGTCCTGCGGGTGCTGGTGCCCGTCCCGCGGTCCGCGCCGAGCCCCGCACCGGCGCCCGGCGGGCGGGCGGTGCCGGGCCCGGACGGCAGCAGGGTGCTGCGGCAGCTGCTGCTCGTGCGGCGCACCGGGTCCCGCGGCCCGCCCGCGCCCGCCGCTGCCCTCGCGGCAGCACGGCGCCACGGCCGGGTCTCCCCCGCCTGACCTGGGCGGCCCCCCGCCCCCGAACTCCGGCAGCCCCGGCCTCCCTTCCCCACCGTGCCCCTGAGCTGCAACGGCGCGGTTCACGCGAAAGGCGACTGGACTGTGACCCCCACCCTTGCTGCCGTGCCCCGCGGCGAGCCGGAACCCTCCGGCAGCCACGGCCGACGGCCGGGAACCGACGACCGCCGCCCCTCCCCCGGCGACCGGCCGGCCGGCCGCCCCGACGACGCCACCGTGACGGCCTGGGCCCTGGCGGCGCGCGGCGGCGACCCGCGCGCCGCGGAACTCTTCGTCCGCGCCGTGCGCGGCGACCTCCACCGCTACCTCATCCGGCTCAGCGGCGACCCGCAGGGCGCGGAGGACCTGACGCAGGACACGCTCCTGCGCGCCCTGCGGAGTCTGCCGTCCTTCGAGGGCCGTTCCTCGGCCCGCACCTGGCTGCTGTCCATCGCCAGGCGGGCCCTGATCGACCGCATCAGGTACGAGCGCTCAAGGCCACGGCTCGCCGAAACGGCCGACTGGATGTCCGCGGTCGAAAGCAAACAGCACGGAAACATACCGGGATTCGAGGAGGGCGTCGCGTTGAACGAACTTCTCGCCCGGCTGCCTTCCGACCGCGCAACGGCGTTCCGGCTCACCCAGATCCTGGGAATGCCATACGCCGAGGCCGCGGCGGCGAGCGGCTGCCCGATCGGCACCGTGAGATCCCGGGTCGCACGGGCGAGACAGGCTCTCATTTCGCAGCTCGCCACTGCGGAGCACGGCGAAACACCGCACTGACACCGGCGCGTTCCGTGCCGTTTCCGTCATAGAAAGGGAGCGGCACGGAACGCGGATAGGACCAGGTCAACGGGCCCTTAACGCGATGATCTCCGCGCACCGGGACGATACTCCCCCATTATTTGTCGTACGGAATCCGGGCGCGGTTCCCTGTCGGCCCCTCTCAATCAGGGGGCGCACGAAGCGTTTTGAGGCAGGCCGCCCCGGGCACAATGGACGTCGCCCTCAATGCTCTCATTCTGCCCCGGCAGTTCACCATTCTTCACGCCCATTCCGGGTACCGTGGGCGCGATTTTCCATCCGAGGTGGCGACGCTATGCAATGGGCCGTGCACGAGCACATCACCGACGCCATCAAGGCGCCCGACCTGATCAGGCTGACGCCCCACACCGTGCTGGCGCGCTTCGAGACGCTGAAGGTCTATGCGGCGCTCGGCGCCGTCCGCGCTCTGCTGGAGCAGGGCACCATCCGGCCGGGGCAGACCCTGGTGGACAGTTCGAGCGGCATATACGCACTGGCGCTCGCCATGGCCTGTCACCGGCACGGGCTGCGGTGCCACATCGTGGCCTCCACCACCGTCGACACCACCATGCGCGTGCAGTTGGAGATCCTCGGCGCCACCGTCGACCAGATGCCGCCCTCGCAGGACCTGCGCCTCGACCAGGAACGCAGGGTGCGGCGGGTGCGTGAACTGGTCGCGCGCCACCCGGACATGCACTGGATGCGCCAGTACCACGACGCCGTCCACTACGCGGGCTACCGGGAGTTCGCCGACCTGGTGGCCGCCGCACTGCCGGACCGGGAGCTGACCGTGGTCGGCGCGGTCGGCACCGGCGCCTCCACCGCCGGGCTCGTCCTGCCGCTGCGGGAACGCGGCCGCACCGTGCGGCTGGTCGGCATCCAGCCGTTCGGCAGCGTCACGTTCGGCAGCGAACGGTTCCAGGACCCGGAGGCGATCATCGCGGGCATCGGCAGCGCCATCCCGTTCGACAACGTCCGCCACCACCTGTACGACACGCTGCACTGGATCGGCTTCGGCCACGCGCTGGCCGGGGCCGTCGCGCTGCTGCGCGGCCACGCGGTGTTCGCCGGTCTCTCCACCGGCGCCGCGCACCTCGCCGCGGGCTGGGAGGCGGCCCGCAGCCCCGGCCGCACCCACCTGATCATCGGCCCCGACACCGGGCACCGCTATGTCGAGCGCGCCTTCACCCGCCACCGTGAGGCGCCCGACCCGCGCGGCCTGAAGCCGCACCAGATCACGACGCACGAGGACCTGGCGCCGCCCTGGTCCGTCATGGAGTGGCGGGGCAGGGAGCACGCGCGCCCGTCGTGACGGCCCGGCCGGCGCCCGCCGAGGACGTGGCTCAGATGACCCGGAAGAGGTCGCCGGCCGCGTGGATGTCGGTCAGGTCCTCGATGCCGCGGAGGTTGTCGCACAGGGCGTCCAGGGCCGTGCCCGGCTCGACGGCACCCGGGGCACGGATGGCCACGCCGAAGGAACGGAAGCCGAGCGTGTGCTTGGCGTCGTTCCAGCCGCGCATCCACCCCTCGGTGACCTCGCACTCCCCGTCGGTGATCATCACGATGTCGCCGCGCCGGCGTCCGTCGGTGTCGAACTCCTCGGCCAGCAGCCTGACGGCCGCCGAGAGCGGCGCCTGGTAGTCGGTACCGCCTCCGAAGAAGTGTTCGGCGAAGTCCAGCACGCCGGCGATACCGGCCGGCTCGGAGGCCGGGAAGCGGCACACCTTCACGCGCTCGGCGGAGGAGAACAGGATGCCGACGAAATCGCGCCGCCCCTGGCGGGCCTGGTCCAGCAGGGCCAGGGCGCACGCCTTGGCCCACGCCTCCGCGGTAACCCCGCCGGGGCCGGGCTCGTCCATGGAGTACGAGCAGTCGACGCACGCGATGATGGCGCCTTTTCCGGTGGTCTGCTCTCCACGGCTGTCGTAGAGCATCAGCCGGGCCTCGGCGTACTTCGCGGCGAACACGCTCCTCATCGCCGGTACGCCGAGGTTGGCCAGCTCGGAGGGGATGACCCGGGAGAGGTCGTCGCCCAGGGTGATTCCGACCAACTCGCCCGTGGCCTGCTCGACTTTGCGGGCGCGCTCGCCGGTGGCCATCTGCCGGAACCGGCCGATGAGATCCGCGAACCGCCCCAGCCGGCCCGAACGCAACCGTTCGGCGAGCCGGGCCCGTTGGTCGAACGGCATCCGCTCCAGCTCACCGGGGCCCACCCCCCACGCGCGCATCAGCGCGGTCTCCTCGCCGGCCTGCTCGGCGGCCTTGGCCGTGGTGTTGCGCGCGGCCGCACGGATACCGGCCGCCGCGGCGGCGAGTGCCTGCTCGGCCTCATGGCGGCCCTGCCGCGCGGCGGCGTCGGCGGCCCCGGCCGTCTCGATCGCCCGCGTCAGGGCTGCGGCCGCCCCGTCCGGCACCGCGCCGGCCTCGTCCGCCGCCCCGGCGGCCAGCTGAAGTGCCTCCGCGACGGCCGCCGCGGCCTGCTCGGCCGCCTCCTGGGCGTCCTTCGCCCGCCGGGCCCGCTCCGCCGCGTCCTTCGCCCACTCCAGCATCCGGCGCAGGGCGTCGGACTGGGCCAGCACGGCCATCGCGGCGGCATAGGGGTCGCCGGACGTCTCGCGGTGCAGCCCGGCGAACGCCGGGCTGCCCGTCATGCACGTGATGACGTGGTGGTTGACCAGCCGCGAGGGGTCCATCTCGGCCCGCTCGCGCACCCGGGGGCTGACCTTGTAGGCGGCCAGGAACACGTCGGAGAGCAGGTCCTCGGTGTGGTCGTAGCGCCCGTTCAGGTCGTCCGCGAGGTCCCGCAGCACGGCGACCTGGGCGTAGATCTCGCGCCAGGCCATCGTGTCGAACCGGTCGGCGGCCACCGCTGCGGTCGCCTTCGGCCGCTCGGTGCCGCCGGCCGGGCCGAGCCACTGCCCGGCGCGGCCCGCCAGCTCGTTGATGTGGCTCAGGGCCTCGCCCATGCCCGGTCCCCTCGCATACCCGGTCCCCTCGCCGCTCAGAGCTGGGCCTGCACGATGCTCGCGTCCATTCCGAGCGCTTCGGTCAGGACGCGGGCATGGACGGCGCGCCGGCGGGTGATCACGCGCTCGACGGCGGCCGTTGAGCGTCCGGCGGCCCGTGTCTCCTTGTGCAGTTTCTCCAGCTTCTTACCGGCCTTGTTGAGCTTGGTGATCGCTTCCCTGATCGCCCAGTCACTCAGGGCCTCGCGGGACTGGCCGGCCTTCGCGTCCAGTTCGGCCTCCAGCTCCTCGATGGCGTCGGCGAGGTCGAGCGCCTCCTTGGCGTCGGGGTTGACCAGTTGCAGGACCTCGCGCTCGACGGTCGGGCGCTGGGCGGGAGAATCCCACAGCACGTGGGTGAGCGTCGACAGATCGCTCTCGTCCACCTGCTCGCGGCCGTCAAGGAACGCGCTCGCCTGGAGCAGCCGGACCGACTGCCGCCAACGGCGGTCGGATGCGATCAGCTCCTTGCGGCGCAGGGCGGCCCGCAGGGTGCACACGGCATCCACGATCGGGTCCGGAACGCCCACGGCCGGCACGACATCGGTCACGACCTGCTGCAATTCGGTCAGCTCCACGGTGGTCCTGACCGGGGCGGCCGGGGCAGCGACGGCGGAACGCACCAGCCCCGCGAAGTTGGAGGGGTCGGCGAGATATCCCACTTCGAGCCGCACCAGCAGCCGGTCGTAGATCGCGGCACTGTCGTCGCCGGTGGGCAGCTCGTTGGATGCGGTGATGGCGCTGATCAAGGGGCAGTGAATCGGCTCGCCGCCGTTCTCCGGGTGATAAACGCGCTCGTTGAGCAACCCGAGGGTCTCGTTGAGCGCGGCCGTGGAGCACTTGAAAATCTCGTCTATGAAGGCTATATGCGCCGTCGTCGCGCGGCCGTCGAATATCTGCCGGTACTCGCCCCGGCTCAGCGCGCCCACGTCGATCGGACCGAACATCCGGGTCGGCGCGGTGAACTTGCTGAGCAGGATCTCCCAATAGTTCGCGTGCTCGATCCGTCCCGTCAGCTCGCGGGCCAGCTCCGACTTCGCGGTGCCGGGAGGGCCGAGCACAAGCGAGTGCTGACCGGCCAGCATCGCCACCGTCAACGTCCGTACCACGTCGTCCCGTTCGTAGAACAGCTCCGACAGCTCACCGGTGATCGCCCGCAGTCGCCCCGCCGTGACCTGTGCGTCCATCGCCATCTCCCTGCTCGGAAACCCTGCTCGGAAACCCTGCTCGGCGTCGAAGGGGCGCGGGGGCCGGCCCGCCCCGCGCCCGTCATTATGCCAACCCGGAGTTGGTGCGATTTCACCCTTCGGCGTCGATGACAATTCCTCTGCTCATGCAATGGCACCTGGCATCGGTGAGAAGTCCGCCCGCGGTAAACGGCTTCCGGTGCCCGGCCGGGGGCCCCGGCCGGGCACCGCGGGCCGATCAGAGCCCGAAGGCCGCCGGATAGCGGACGGTGCCCTGCGGAACGGTGCGGTCCT
This sequence comes from Streptomyces johnsoniae, assembly GCF_031845565.1. NCBI lineage: Bacteria > Bacillati > Actinomycetota > Actinomycetes > Kitasatosporales > Streptomycetaceae > Streptomyces > Streptomyces johnsoniae. Next base: position 148,753 of record NZ_JAVREV010000004.1, read on the forward strand.
CGGCGAGCGGCAGCGCCATCATCGCCTCGTCCGGCACCTCGAAGGGCACGCGGATGCCGAAGCGTGAGGCCGGCACGAAGCCGAACCGCGGGTAGTACTCCGGGTGCCCGAGCACCAGGACCAGGTCCTCCCCCGCCGCGCGCGCCGCGCCGAGCGCCGCGCGGATCGCGGCGGAACCGGCGCCTGACCGCTGGTGGGCCGGCAGGACCGCGCAGGGCGCGAGGGCGAGCGCGGGCGCCGACCCGATGTGGCAGCGGGTCAGCAGCGCGTACCCGGCGGGCAGCCCGTCGGGCGTGCAGGTGACGAAGGACAGGCCCGGCCGCCAGGCCCCCGCGTCGGTCCGCAGGGCGTCGACGAGGTCGGCCTCCAGCGGCGTCGGGAACGCGGCAAGCAGCACCTCCCGCACCGCCGCCGCGTCCGCCGCGGTCTCCGGGCGGACGTGCCAGAGCCCCGGGCCGTCGTGCCCGGTGGCCCCCGGCCGCGGATCGTGCCGCAGCACGTACCCGGTGTACCGGTATTCCCGTCCGTACTCGCGCCGCAGCCGGATCTCGGCACCCGACGCGGCGACGGCCTCGGCCATGCCGGGCCGGCCGGTGTCCGCCGCGGCGATCCGTTCGGCCAGCGGGTCGTAGTACTCGGCCCACCAGTCACTCTCCGGCAGCGGCACCACGGCGTCCACCCGGTAGCCCGCGGCCTCGGCGGCCGTGACGTTGGCGCCCGTGGTGCGCAGCGGGGCGGCCGCGTCCCAGAACGCCCTGGACTCCGGCGAGGGGGCGCGGGTGGCCCACTCGGCCTCGGTGACGACGAGCACGCCGCCGGGCGCGAGCAGGCGGCGCCAGGCCCGCAACGCCGTGTCGAAGCCGACGGTGTACACCGAGCCCTCGGCCCAGATCACGTCGAAACTGTGGTCGGGGTACGGGAGTTCGGTCATGGAGCGGGCGAGGGTGGTGATGCGCGCGCCCAGGCCGAGCCGGGCAGCGGCGGTGTCCAGCTCGTCGAGGTAGGGGCGGTGCAGGTCGACGGCGACGACATCGGCGCCGTCGGCACCCGCCTCGGCGGCGAGCAGCAGCGCCGCGCGCCCCGGGCCGCAGCCCGCGTCGAGCACGCGGGGCCGGGCGGGCAGCTCGCCGGCGAGTGCCAGCAGGCGGCGGGTGGTGGCGTCGGAGCCGGGGCCCTGCCGCGGCAGACCGCGGTGCAGGTCGAGCAGGGCGTCGATGTGGTGATCTGGTGAAGAAGTGGACAACGTGGATTCCCTGGGAGAGAGGGCCCCGGTGCACGCGGGAACGCCGGTGAGCCGATGGGCTCACGCACGGCGGACGTGGGTCAGGCCGGGGCCCGGGACGTGAGGATGGCCCGGACGCTGCACGGAACGGCAGCCGCCACGACGGTCATCAACCTCACCTCCCTCATCGACCACGGCCGGGACCCGCTGTCCCGGCTCACGCCACCGTAACAGGAGCGCGGGAGCCGCGGGGCGGCCCGGTCCCGCGGTCATTTGACCGAGCCCGCCACCAGGCCGCGCACGTAGTAGCGCTGGAGGATGAGGAAGATCACCGCGCACGGGATCATGGTGACCAGCACCCCGGCCTCCAGCACGCCCCAGTTGATCGTGCCCAGCTGCCCGGAGGCCAGCGCGGTCAGGAAGATCGGCAGGGTGAACTTCGCCTCGTCGGACAGCAGGACCAGGGCGGCGAGGAACTCGTTCCAGGCCGAGAAGAACGCGAAAAGCGCGACGGACACGGCCCCCGGCCTGACCACGGGCAGCAGGACGCGCCACAGCGCGGACAGGCTCGAACAGCCGTCGATCTGCGCGGACTCGGGCAGGGCCTTGGGTATCTGCTCGAAGGAGTTGCGCATGAGGAAGACGGAGATCGGCAGCTGGAACGTCGCGTAGACAAAGATCAGCCCGATCAGCGAGTTCTGGAGGTGCAGGAAGCGCAGCACCATGTAAAGCGGCGTGAGGATCGCCTGGAAGGGGATCATCATGCACAGCAGCACGGTGCCGAAGAGGGGCTCGCGCATCGGGAAGCGGAAGCGGGCGAAGCCGTACCCCGCGAGGGTGGCGACGGTGACGGTCAGCAGCACCGTGCCGCAGGAGACGAGAAAGGTGTTGGCGACGTAACGCCACAGGCCCTCGCGGCTGTCGGTCAGCGCCGAGAAGTTGTCCGTGGACACCGCCTCCGGGAAGTAGGACGGCGGGCTGGCGGTGGCCGCCTCCGGTGTCTTGAACACGGTGACCAGCAGCGCGATCAGCGGCAGCAGGAACATGACGGCGATCAGCGAGCACACCGTCCACCAGGCCCAGGCGGGCATCTTCCCCCGGCGGCGGTCGCTGCCGCGCGTGCGGCGCGGACCCCGGGTGCGGGCGGTCAACGCAGAGGCGGCGGACATGAGTTCTCCGTAACTTCCCGGTCGGCGGGCGGGCCGGCGGGACGGCGGGCGGGGCGGACGGCAGGCATCGGCACTCCGGGGTCAGTCGCGTTCGCGCAGCAGGAAGAGCTGGATTCCGTTCACGATCATCAGCAGCACCAGGAGCAGGACGGACAGCGCCGAGCCGTAGCCGAGCTGGAAGTTGGCGAAGGAGCTGTTGTAGATCCAGTTGACGACGGTGAGCGTCTCGTTGCCGGGACCGCCGCCGGTCATGATGAAGAACTGCTCGAACGCGAGCATCGACCCCGACACCGAGAAGACCAGGACCAGGGCGACGTGGCGGCGCAGCAGCGGCAGCGTGATGCGCAGCAGCGTCGACCAGCGGCCGGAACCGTCCATCAGGGCCGCCTCGTTGATCTCGTCGGGGACGGACTGGAGCCCGGCCATCAGCAGCAGCATCTGGAAGCCGACGACCTTCCACACCACCATCACGATGACCGCGGTGGTGGCGGTGTCCGCGGAGTTCATCCACTGCACGGGTGCGTCGGTCAGCCCGAGGTCCATCAGTACCGGGTCGACGAAGCCCACCGAGGAGTCGAAGAGCCACAGGAAGAGGTAGGCCGAGGAGGCGAAGCCGAAGACGTACGGGAGGAACCACACGGTGCGGAAGATGCCGACGCCGCGCCGCTGGTCGCGCACGAGGAACGCCAGGCCGAGGCCGATGAACAGCAGCAGCGGGGTGATGATCACCGTGTACAGGACGGTGTAGCCGAGTGCGTCGAGGAAGGTCCTGTCACCGGGCATCGCGGCGTAGTTGTCGAATCCTGACCACTCGGGGGTGCCGAGCAGCGGCCACTTGTGGAACGACATCCACACGGTGAGGCCGAGCGGGGCCAGGAAGAACACGGCGACCAGCAGCAGCGCGGGGCTGATCAGCAGCAGCCCGGTCAGCGAACGCCGTCTGGCCGGCCCTTCGGCGCGCCTGCGCGGCGCGCGCGCCGAAGCGGCCGGGGTCGATGGGGACGGTGCGGAGGAGGCGGAGCGGGCGGCGACGGTGCCGCCCCTGCGGCGGGTCATGGAAATCTCCCTGCGGTCAGCCGCGGGACAGGATGTTGGCCATGGCGTCCTGGGCTTCCGCGACCGCGCGGTCGACGCTGTCCGGACTTTCGCCGAAGACGCCGCGCGCGATCATCGTCGCCCAGGGCGACGTGCTGGCGTTGAACAGTGCGTTCTCCTGAACGCTACGGATGGTGCGCCCGTTCACCAGGGCCTCGGCGAGCGCGGCGTACTCGGGGCCGCGTTCGCTGTAGGGGCCGAGGGCCACCTCGGTGTGGACGGGCACGGTGCCGAGTCCTGAGATCATCTCCTGCACGTCGGGCCGCACCGACCACTCCATGAAGGTCCAGGCGGCGTCCTGGTGGTCGGAGCCGCTGGTGATGGCGATGTCATCGCCCCCGGTGAACGACGAACTGCCGCCCTCGGGGCCGGGGATGGGGGTGACGCCGAAGTCGACGTCCGGATAGGTGCCGCGGATCTCGTCGAGCGCGAAGGCGCCCGTGGGGTACATCCCGATCCGGCCGCTGCCGAACAGCGCCAGGGCCTGGGCGCCGGTGTCGGCCGCCGCCTGCGGCGCTGTCAGGCCGTCGTGCCACAGGGTCCGGTACAGCTCAAGGGCGCGGGTGACGGCCGGGTCCTCCCCGACGACCGGGCGTTCCTCGCCGGCCTCGCCCTCGACGACGTTGCCGCCGGCCGCCCAGATGAACGGCGAGAGGGTGAAGACGTTGCAGCCTCCGCACCTGCCGGAGAAGTGGTACCCGTGCACGTCCTCGCCCAGGTCGCTGATCCGTCGCGCCGCTTCCGTGAACTCCTCCCAGTCGCGGGGCGGTTGCGCGGGATCGAGCCCCGCCCGGCGGAAGAGGTCCTTGTTGTAGAAGAGCAGGGACGCCTCCCCGGTGAACGGCAGGGCGTAACGGCGGTCCTGGTAGGTGCCCTGGTCGAGGTGGGGAGCGCTGAGCGCGTCGGTGTCCGGCAGGGCCTCGCTGCGCTCGGTGATGTCGGCCAGCACGCCGGAGGAGGCGAAGAACGGCACGTACACCAGGTCGATGGAGGCCAGGTCGGGCCCGGCGTCGCTGGCGACCGCGACGCCGAGCTTCTGCACGAAATTCGTGGCGGGCAGCAGCGTCAGCTCGACCTGGACGTCGTCGTGCGCGCTGTTGAACGCGTCAACGATCTCCGCCATGAATCCCGCCTGGTCCGATCTGGCCCACAGGTCGAGCGTGACCGGGCCGCCCTGGTCGCCGCCGCCCCCGCAGCCGGTCACGGCCAGCGCGCAGACCGCGAGGAGCGCCGCCACCAGCCGCGCCCCGCGCCGCGGGGGCGCGGAACGGTTCACCGGACCGCTCCGTTCGCCGCGGGTCCGCCGCCGGCGCCGCCCGCCGCGCCGAGCGCGGGCAGCCACACCCGCATCGAGGCGTGCGTGCGGTGTCCCCACAGGTGGTAGGGGACGGCGGTGAACTCGGCGCGCTCCCCGGCCGCTTCGGCAGGCGCGACGGCGGCCGGGCCGTAGGGCCACCAGTCGCCGGTGTCCGCGGGCGGGGCGGCGGCGCCCGTCGCGTGCACGGTGACGATGCCGCCGAGCAGGCCGGGCGCCTCGGCCTCGCGCAGCGGCCGGGCCTGGTCGATGCGCAGGTCGTCGAGCGCGGTGCCCTCGGGGTGGTCGGCACCCTCGATGCAGTAGACCAGCGGCCCGCGTTCGATGGCGACGCAGCCGCGCAGCGCGTCGGCGCGCGAGGGCGGCGCGGTCAGCCGCGGCGCGAGGTCCAGGTCGAGGTCCACCGTGTCGCCCGCCCGCCAGCGGCGGCGGATACGCAGCCAGCCCTCCCGTTCCGCGTCCGCCTCGACGGGCTCGCCCGCCGCCGTGGCCCGCCAGGCGCCGGACGACCAGGCCGGGACGCGCAGGGTGAGGGTCCAGTCGGCGTCCGGGGCCTCGGTGACGGTCACGCGCACCCGGCCGTTCCACGGGTAGTCGGTCGCGACCTCGACGGCGGCGCGGCCGGTCGCGCCGCCGATGGCCTCGGCCGCGTAGGTGCCGGTCGCGTACTGGTGCAGTGTGAGGCCCTCGCCGTCGCGCGCGGCCAGGTAGTGCGGCAGGGCGGCGAGCATGCGCATGACGTTGGGCGGGCAGCAGGCGCAGTGGAACCAGCGGGTCCGGTAGGCCAGCCGGTCGCCGCCGCCGGGCACATGGCCGTCGCGCACGTGGAGGGGGTTGACGTAGGAGTAGTGCGCCCCGTCCAGCGAGACGCCGGAGAGGAAGCCGTTGAACAGGACGCGTTCCATGTGGTCGGCGTACCGGGCGCGGCCGGTGGCGAGCAGCAGCCGCCAGCTGAACATGGCGGAGGCGATGGCCGCGCAGGTCTCGGTGTAGGCGCGCTCCGAGGGCAGTTCGTAGGGGTCGCCGAAGGATTCGTCGGTGTGGTGGGCGCCGAGGCCGCCGGTCAGGTAGGTCTTGGTGGCGGCCATCTCCTCCCACAGCCGTTCCGAGGCGGCGAGCAGGCCGGTGTCGCCGGTCTCCGCGTAGACGTCCACCTCGCCCGCGAGCAGGTACAGCTGGCGGACGGAGTGGCCGGCCACCGCGTCGGCGTCCCGCACCGGGACGTGGTCCTGCCAGTACTTGTCGCCGAAGCGGCCGACGGGCAGCAGGCCGTGGCCCCTGCGGTCGATGAAGTAGCGGGCCAGCGTCAGGTAGCGCTCCTCGCCGGTGCAGCGGTACAGCTCGACGAGCGCGGTCTCGATCTCGGGGTGGCCGCACACGCCGTCGATGCGGCCCTCCGCCGTGCCGAAGACCGTGTCGATGTGGTCGGCGAAGCGGCGGGCGACGTCGAGGAGCCCAGTGCTGCCGGTGGTGCGCCGGTGCGCCACGGCCGCCTGGATCAGGTGCCCCGCGCAGTACAGTTCGTGGCCCCAGTCCAGCTCGGCCCAGCGCCGCTCCGGGCGCACCACCTGGTAGTAGGACTGGAGGTAGCCGCTCTCCTCCTGCGCCTCGGCGAGCAGGCGGGTGACCTCCTCGACCCGTTCGGTCAGCCGGGCGGCCTCGTCGGCGCCGGTGGCCGGGTCGCCCAGCTGCCAGGCGACGGCCTCCAGCCACTTGTAGACGTCCGAGTCGAGGAACGGCAGGTTGTTGACGTACTCGCCGGTCGCGGTGCCCGCCGCGAGCCGGAGATTGTGGAAGTTACCGGCCTCCGTGAGGCGTTCGTAGCCGTCGGGCACGCTGACGTCGGCGTTGACCGATCGGCGGGCGGCCCAGAGGCCCCCGGTGATCTCGGCGTCGCTCGCGGGCCGCAGCGCGGTGCGGGCTGATTCGGTCGGCATGAGGGGTCCGTGGACGGGTCCGGTACGGACGGGCATGTGGTGCTCCCTGAGGGCGGTGCGCGGCGCGGGCAGTGATCTCGACTGCGTCTCGGACGCTTCTTCGACTGTCGCCTCGGCGGCAATCAAGGAAAAGGGTTTCCTCAAATGTCGTCTCGGAATCTAGGTGCGCCGGGATCGGCGGGTCAAGAGGTGTGCGCCCGGAGTATGATCGACCGTCCGGCGGTCCGGGTCCCGGCCGGGCGGACGGTGCTCAGGATTCGGCGCTCGCACCCGCGGGCGAGGAGTGGGGAAAAGGTTTGTCCGATTCACAGGGCAGCAGGCGGGAGGCGCGGCCGGACGGCAGGCGGGCCCCGGCCAGGCCGCGTGTCACCATCGCCGACGTCGCCGCCCTGGCCGGAGTGTCGGTCGGCACCGCGTCCAAGGCCCTCAACAACCGCGGCAAGCTGCGCGCGGAGACCAGATCGCGGGTGGCCGACGCCGCGAGGCAACTCGGCTTCCGGCCCAACGAGATGGCCCGCAGCCTGCTGAGCGGCCGCAGTTTCACCGTCGGCCTGCTCACCACCGACCACGTCGGGCGCTTCAGCCTGCCGGTGCTGCTCGGCGCCGAGGACGCGCTGGGCGCGGGCGAGATCTCCGTGTTCCTCTGCGACACCCGCGGCGACGCCATCCGCGAGCGGCACCACCTCCAGGCGCTGGCCTCCAGGCGCGTCGACGGCATCATCGTCGCCGGGCGGCGCACCGATCCCCGGCCGCCGCTGCGGCAGTTCCTCGACGTACCGGTCGTCTACGCCATGGCGCCCTCGCAGAGCGCGCAGGACCTGTCCGTGGCCCCCGACGAGGCACAGGGCGCGCGCGAAGCGGTGCGGCATCTGATCGCCGCGGGCCGTTCCCGCATCGCGCACATCACCGGCCCGGCACGGCACCACTCCTCCCAGGTGCGCGCCGCCGCCTTCCGCCGGACGCTGGCCGAGGCGGGTCTCGCGCCCGCGGCCGGGAAGGTGCTGTACGGCGAGTGGAACGAGCCGTGGGGGCGGCAGGCGGTACAGCACGTGCTGCACGCCGACCCGCGGTGCGACGCGGTGTTCTGCGGCAGCGACCAGATCGCCCGCGGCGCCGCGGACAGCCTGCGGGAGGTGGGGCGCACCGTTCCGGGGGATATCGCGCTGGCCGGTTTCGACAACTGGGACGTGATGGCCACCGCCTGCCGCCCGCCGCTCACCACCGTCGACATGGCGCTCGGCGAGCTGGGCCGCGCCGCCGCCGTGCGGCTGCTGGAGGCGATCGACGGCCGGGCCAGGAGCGGCGTGGAGTACCTGCCGTGCCGGCTGGTGATCCGCGACTCGACGTGAACGTGGCTGCGGCGGGCGGCAGGTGACGCGCCGTCAGGTGCCGCTGCCGAGCAGCAGGCCGCGGAGGTAGGCGGCCTGACCTGCGTGCTGGAGGTCGTCGGAGACGACGCTGATCAGGCGAACGCCGAGGGTGACGGGCGGCGTCCAGCCGCGGTCGACGACGCGGTCGAGCGCGGCGTCGTCCAGCCCGCGGATATGGGTGCGCGTCGCGGCGTGCACGGCGTCGTGGTAGCCGGTGAGCAGGGCGGGGTCGGCGACGCGGACCCGGGCCACCTCCCCAGGCCCGTGCCCGTACCCGGTGTCGGAGGCGGGCAGAGCCAGGCCGAACCGGCCCGCCCAGCCCTCCGCGGTCCAGACCTGCTCCCGCTCCGCGACGTCGGCGACATGGTCGTCCCGCACGCGCGTGAGGTGCCAGATCAGCCAGGCGACGGAGTTCGCCCCGGCGGCCGGGCGCTCGGCGAGCAGGTCGCCGGTCAGCCCCGCCACGGCCTCGTGGACGGCCTGCCGGACCCGGTCGAATGCCTCGGCGAGGAGATCGGCGCTGTGCATCGGGACTCCCTGCGGAACGGGCGGTGCCGCGGCGCGACCTACGACGCCCAGTGGTCAGGCGCGCTGGCACCGGAGAACGGCGGCCCGCCCGACTGGGTGTCGATCACGTCCTTCAACGAGTGGCACGAGGGCACCATGATCGAGCCCGCCTCCGCCAGCCCACCGCCCGGCCACGGCTACCTGACCTTCGCGGGCGCCTACGGCACGACCGGCGCCGCCGCGGAGACCGCGTACCTGGACCGCACCCGGTACTGGACCGAACGGTTCACCGCGGCCCGCGCCCGTTCCTGACCCGCACCGGGCGGCGCGCACCGCTGGCCGGTGCTCACCAGGAAGGACCGGCCGGGCGACCGTGCCAGGCGTCCCACACGGCGGCGTACGCCCCGCCCCTGGCCACGAGGTCGTCGTGCGCGCCCACCTCGATGAGGCGGCCCTCCTTCATGACCGCCACCCGGTCCGCGTCGTGCAGCGCCGTCGCCTCGTCGAGGATCAGGGTGTGCGGGTCGGCCGGCACGACGCGGGCGGGCGAGCGCGCGTTGCTTGGCCGCCGCCGCGTCGAGCCGGTGGCCGCCCGCCACGAACTCGGTGCCGAGGCCGTCGGGCAGCTCGTCGAGCCAGTCCGCGGCGACCGCGGCGAGTACCGAACGGAGCCGGCCGTCCGAGGCGTGGGGGCGACGATCGACAGGTTGCCGCGGAGCGTGCCGACGAAGACGTGGTTCTCCTGGGTGACCAGCACCACCTGGCGGCGCAGCCGGCTCGGGCCGAGCTCGGCCACCGGCACGTTTCCCACGGTGATCCGGCCGGCGCGCGGCGCGTCGATCCCCGCGAGCAGCCGCCCGAGACTGGACTTGCCGGCCCCGGAGGGGGCCCACCAGGGCTCGACGTGCTGGAGATCCCGAACGCCGTCGCGTTCGCCGGCCGGCCCTGCCCCGCCGAGGTGGTGCTCGACGAGGGCGGCGCGGTGGTCAGCGCGCGGCGTCTTGAGACCCAGGCGAGGGAGCTGACCCGGTAGCCATCCGGTCACGGTGCGGCACCGCGAGCCGCTAGCCTTGCCGCATGGACCGGAACGAGGCGGAGCTGCTTGCGCTGGAAGTGGACACGATCTACGGGCTCGACCGGACCGCGGGGAGGCGGCCCGCCCGGCTGAGGGACCGGAAGGTGCGTGCGGTGTGGGCCTGGTCCCCGGGAACGCGGCTGCTCGCGCTCGGACCCGGCGTTGCGGAGCCGGGCCCCGACGGCCTCAACGGCCTTGACGACGCGGATGGTTCGGGCGGCGGCGACGGTTCGGGCGGCGGCGAGCCGCGGGAGGACGCGCCGGGCGGGGTCCCGCGGGCGGTCGGCCGCCTGGCCGAGGCCCTGGGCGCGGGCGCCGCCGTCGAGGGCGGGCCCAGCTACGTCTTCCCCGGCCGCCTCGCCGGGGGCCACGCGACGTCCCTGCCGGTGATCGTGTCGGACGCCGGGGGCAAGCGGGCGGCCGGGCTGCTGGACCGCCCGGACAACTGGGAGCCCGGCGAGTGGGGCGAGTTGATCCGCGGCGAGCTGGGGGAATGGGCCATGGCCACCCACGGGAACGGGCCGGTGTCCATCTGCTTCTCCCCCGCGAGGAACGCCACGGCGGCCGAGGCCGGCATCTGGACCCGCCCCGACTTCCGCGGCCGCCGCATCGGGCCCGCGGTCGTGGCGGCCTGGGCCGGACGCGAGGGCCGCACCAAGGAGGTGCTGTTCTACAGCACCACCGCGGAGAACGCCGCCTCCCGGTCGGTTGCGCGCACCCTCGGGCTGCGCCCCCTCGGCTGGCTGTGGAAGATCGGCTGACCTTGCCGCGCGGTGGGGCCGCGCGTACCGTTATTCCGCGTCTACCCGCATTTGTTCCGCTCGGTGCCGTGCCGACTCCCCCGGCACGGCGGGCCGTTCGTCGCTCCTCCGTCTCTTCGCACCGGAAGGACCGCGCAGTTGAGCACGCACCCGATTCCCGCCCGCTGGCGCCTGGCCGACCACACGATCTCGCGCGAGGACCTGGCCGCCCTCGCGGACTGGCTCGGCAGCGATCCCTGGCTGGCGCAGGGGAAGCTGGTCGCCGACCTCGAACGTCGCTGGTCCGAGCGGATCGGCGTCCGCGGCTCGGTCATGGTCAACTCCGGCTCCTCGGCCAACCTCGCAGCCCTCGTCGCGGCCGGCCGCGCGAAGCCGGGCCCGCTGCGGGTCGGCGCGCCCGCCGTCGCCCGGGCGACGACCATCAGCCCCGCGCTGCTCCTGGGCCACGAGGTGGTGCTCTTCGACGTGGACCGCACCACGCTGGGCATCGACTCCGCCGCGGCGTGCGCGGCGATGGAACGCGGGGAGATCGACGTGCTGTTCGTCGTCCACCTGCTGGGGCTGAACGCCCTCACCCCGGACCTCGTCGCCACCGCGGCCCGGCACGGCGTGATTCTGCTGGAGGACTGCTGCGAGGCCGCCGGGACCCGTTTCGCCGACGCGCACGTCGGCACCGCGGGGCTGGCCGGCACGTTCTCGTTCTACTTCGGGCAGCATGTCGCCACCGTCGAAGGCGGGATGGTGAGTTCGGACGATCCCGAGGTGCTCGACGGGCTGCGGCTGCTGCGTTCGCACGGCCTGGCCGGGGAGAGCGAGCACTTCGACCGGTTCGCCGCCGATCACCCCGACGTCGACCCGCGGTTCCTCTTCATGGTGCCGGGGCTCAACCTGCGTTCCACCGACCTGAACGCGCTGCTCGGGCTGCGCCAGCTGGACCGGCTCGACGGGGCGATCCGGCGCAGAAACGCCAACCTGGCGCACTTCCTGCGCGTGCTGCCGCCCTATCTGTGGCGCGACTACGCGACGGAGGGCGCGAGTTCCTTCACGCTGCCGCTGATCGCCGAGGACACCGACGGCGCACGCCGGGCGCGCTCGGCCGCGGAGCGGCTCGGCATCGAGGCCCGCCCGATCGTCGCGGGCAACCTGCTGGCGCAGCCGTTCGTCCGCACGAGCGACCGGGTCAGGGCCGCGGCGCCCACCCCGGTGGCGGATCACGTGCACCGGCACGGCTTCTACATCGGCAACGGGCCGCACGTCTCCGCCGAGATGCTGGACGCGCTCGGCGCCGCGCTGCGCTGAGGCTCACTCCACCAGCTCGCGGTAGACCCGGTGGTGGCCCGCCACCATCGCCGCCACGTCGAACCGCGCGCGGGCCAGTTCCCTCGCGCGCTCGACCATGCCGGGCACCCCGGCCCCCGACGCCACGGCGCGCAGCCGGTCCGCGAGCGCCTCGACGTCGCCCGCGGGGTAGAGCAGGCCCGTCTCCGCGTGGGTCACGATCTCGTCGTGCCCCTCCACATCGCTGGTGATCACGGGGCGGCCCGCCGCCATGCCCTCGATCAGCGCGATGCCGAAGCCCTCGTGGGAGGACGGCAGCAGCACGGCGTCGGCCGCGGCGTACAGCTCGGGCATGTCCTGCCAGCCGGGGCCCCGTTCCCACCACACCGCGTCGCTCTGTCCCAGATCGGCGGCCAGCAGCCGCAGTTCGCCGACGTACTCCGAGTCGGCGGTGCGATCGGGCAGCGTCAGCATCAGCCGCACCCCCGGCCGCTCCCGCCGCACCAGCGCGAGCGCGCGGAGCGCGTCCTCGATGCGCTTGCGCCGCACCGGCCGCGCCGGAACGAGCACGGCGAACTCGCCGCCGAGGCCGCGCGCCTGGCGCGCGACGGCGCGCAGCGCACCGGCCCGCGCGAACCGGCGCGTCTCCGTACCGAACGGAACCACCCGAATCCGCTCCTCCGCGGCGCCACCGGCCAGCGCCCAGCGCCGGTACGCCTCCGAACCGCAGATCACACGTTCGGCGGCCAGCTGCCCGAACAGCGAACGCTGCAGCGCCTTTTCAAGGGCGTAATCCCCCCACAGACCGAATACCCGCCCCGCGGGAACCTGCGTTTCGAACAGCGATACGCACACCGGCTGGGGAACGGCGGCGCGCAGCCAACTCGGCAGCAGGGCAGGAACGTGGTTGAAGACGTGCACGAGATCCCAGGCCCGCCCCGAGAGCCGCGCATACAGATCGACCACCGCGTCCTTGCATTCCAGGGATTGACAGGCCGCCCAGAAACCGTCGACGTATTCGATGGACACCCCCGCATGGCGATACCGCCGCGCCTCGGCCCCCGGGTCGCTCGTCAACACGGTCACGTCATATCCGCGCCCCGAGAGGCCGTCGGCCAGATTCTGGATATGCGTCTCGCCGCCGCCCGCGATCGGCGGATATCTCTGGGCCACGAGTGCGATTTTCACCGGCCTGCCTCGATTCACCGTCGACGCCGTCCCGGAATGTCTTCCCGCCGGGGCCGCCGGGTTCCCCCGGACGGATCGCCGCACACAGGTCCGAACCAGCACCGGCCGGACCCGGCACGAAAAGGCCCCCCGTGTCCGCGCCGAGGGCGCTGTGGAAGACGGGCAAGATCCGTACCCTGGTGTCCGGCCGAAGACGCAACCGTCAGGAGGACAGCCCGTGACAATGCTGATCAACGTGGCAGAACGCGTCGTCGCCGACGCGCTGCGCGGAATGGCCGACGCGCACCCCGAGCTGGTCGTCGACGTCGAGCACCGGGTGATCGTGCGGCGGGACGCGCCCGTGGCGGGGAAGGTCGGGCTGGTGTCGGGCGGCGGCTCCGGCCACGAGCCGCTGCACGGCGGCTTCGTCGGGCCCGGGATGCTCGACGCGGCCTGCCCGGGCGAGGTGTTCACCTCCCCCGTCCCCGACCAGATGGTGCGGGCCGCGGCGGCCGTGGACAGCGGGGCCGGGGTGCTGTTCATCGTGAAGAACTACACCGGGGACGTGCTGAACTTCCGGATGGCCGCCGAGCTGGCCGAGGACGAGAACATCCAGGTCGCGAAGGTCCTCGTCCGCGACGACGTGGCCGTCGAGGACAGCACCCACACCGCGGGCCGCCGCGGGACCGGCGCGACGCTGTTCGTGGAAAAGGTGGCGGGCGCGGCCGCCGAGGAGGGGGCGCCGCTGGAGCGCGTGACCGCGCTCGCCCAGCAGGTCGCCGACTCCTCGCGCAGCTTCGGCGTCGCGCTCGGCGCACCGGCCACCCCGGCCAAGGGCAGTGCCACGTTCGACCTCCCCGCGGGCGAACTCGAACTCGGCATCGGCATCCACGGCGAGCCGGGCCGCGAGCGCCGCCGCATCATGACCTCGGGGGAGATCGCCGACTACACCGTGGACACCCTGCTGGCGGACCTGCGCCCCGGCGGCCCGCTGCTCGTCCTGGTCAACGGGATGGGCGCCACGCCGCTGCTGGAGCTGTACGGCTTCAACGCCGAGGTGCAGCGCGTGCTGCGCGAGCGGCGCGTCGCGGTGGCGCGTACGCTCGTCGGCAACTACGTGACGTCGCTGGACATGGCGGGCTGCTCGGTGACCCTGTGCCAGGCCGACGACGAACTGCTGCGGCTGTGGGACGCCCCGGTGAGCACGCCGGGCCTGCGGTGGGGTCGCTGAGAGGAGCGCAGAGGTGGCTGAGATGGACGCCGGGTTCTTCCGGCGCTGGCTCACCACGGCGGCACTGGCCGTCGAACGGGAAGCGGACCGCCTGACCGATTTGGACTCGGCCATCGGGGACGCCGATCACGGCAGCAACATGCGCCGCGGAACGGCCGCGGTCACCGCGGCCCTGGACAAGGAGGAGCCCGCCACTCCCGGGGCGGTGCTGCTGCTGGCGGGGCGGACCCTGGTGTCCACGGTCGGCGGCGCCGCGGGCCCGCTGTTCGGGACGCTGCTGCGGCGCACCGGCAAGGCGCTGGGCGATGCCGAACGGGTCGGCGGCGAAGAGCTGCGCCAGGCCCTGGCCACCGGAGTGGAGGCCGTGGCACAGCTCGGCGGCGCGGCCCCGGGCGACAAGACGATGCTGGACGCGCTGCGTCCCGCGGTGGAGGCACTGCCGGACGCCGCCGCCGCCGCGCGGGCCGCGGCTCGGGGCGCGGAGGCCACCGTTCCGCTGCGGGCGAGGAAGGGCAGGGCCAGCTATCTGGGCGAGCGGAGCGAGGGGCACATGGACCCGGGGGCCGCCTCCGCCACGCTGCTGTTCGAAGCCCTGGCCGAGGTGACGGCGGATGCCTGAGCGCGCCGGTGCCGTGGGCCTCGTTCTGGTCTCGCACAGCAGGGAGGTCGCCGAGTCGGTGGCCCGTCTCGCCGCGGGACTCGCGGGCGGCGGCGACCTGGCCCCGGTGGCCACCGCGGGCGGCACCCCCGACGGCGGTCTCGGCACCAGTGCCGACCTGATCGCCGAGGCGGCGCGGGAGGCCGACCGGGGAGCCGGGGTGGCCGTCCTCGCGGATCTGGGCAGCGCCGTGCTCACCGTTCAGGCCATGCTGGCGGAGGGCGACGAACTCCCGCGGGACACACGGCTGGTGGACGCCCCCTTCCTGGAGGGCGCCGTCGCCGCACTCGTCACCGCCTCGGCCGGCGGGGACCTGTCGGCCGTCGCGGGGGCGGCCGGGGAGGCGTACACCTACCGCAAAATCTGACCCATGGCCCGCCGCCCCGCCACGGGCCCGGAGTCAGTCCGCCGCGGGCGCCTCGCCGCCCGGCGCGAACCAGGTGGGGCCGTCCTCCGTGGCCAGCTTGATCCGCGCCAGCGCGAACTCCCGCAGCGGCGGCAGTCCGTCCAGCGGGAACCAGCCCACCTCCACCGACTCGTCGTCGTTGACACGGGCCTCGCCGCCCACGGCGTGGGCGCGCACGCAGATGTCGAGGAACTGGCAGGCGTCGCCGTTCGGGTAACGCGTCGGCTCCAGCGTCTCCACGAGCAGCACCCGGTCGACGGTGCAGCGCACGGCGGTCTCCTCGTACACCTCGCGCACGGCCGTCTCCGCGGGCTGCTCCCCCGGCTCGCAGATGCCGGAGATGAGCGCCCAGAGCCCGTTGTCCGCACGGCGGCCGAGCAGCACGCGGCCCGCATCGTCGAGAACGACCGCGCTCACCCCGGGAAGGAACAGCAGCCCGTGGCCGATGTGGGCACGCAGGTCACGGATGAAGCCAGGAGTACTCATGGGCCCGAGCCTAGGCCGTTCCCCCACGGCTGCCCGCGGCAGGCGCGGCTGTCCGGCGGGCGGGGGGTGCGAGGAAGCGGCCCTCCGCGTAGGCGAGGGCGGCCGGGGGCAGCGCCGCCGGGCGGCCACTCGCGAAGACGGTGAGGCCGCCGCGGTCGGCGGTGTCCGGCGCGGCGGCGCGGCCGGTGCGGCGCAGCACCTGGACGGCGACGGCCTCGGCGGAGCCGAACAGCGCGACCGCGATCCCCGTCACCGACAGCAGATGGGCGCGGATGCGTGCGGCGACCAGCTCGTAGTGGGTGCAGCCGAGCACGATCGCCGTGGTCTCGGGCGGGGTCAGCTCGGCGGCGGCCTTGACGGCCGCGGCGATGGCGGCCTCGTCGGCCCGTTCGACGGCGTCCGCGAGGCCGTGGCAGGGCACCTCGGCGACGCGGCCGTCCGGGGCGAACTCGCCGATCAGCCGCCGCTGGTAGGCGCTCCCCGTGGTGGCGGGGGTGGCCCAGATGGCGAACGGGCTGCCCGACGCGGCGGCCGGCTTGACGGCCGGCACGGTGCCGATCACGGGAACGGCAGGTTCGAGCGCGGCGCGCAGCGCGGGCAGCGCGTGCACGGTCGCGGTGTTGCAGGCGACGACGACGGCGTCCGGCCGTTCCGCCGCGGCGGCCCGCGCGCAGCGCAGCGCGCGGGCCGTGATCTCTTCGGGGCTGCGCGGCCCCCACGGCATGCCGTCGGGGTCGCAGGAGAGCACCAGGCCGGCGTCCGGCCGCACGCGCCGCAGCGCGGCGGCGGCCGGCAGCAGCCCGACGCCCGAATCGACGAGCGCGATCCTCACTTCCGCCCCGGCGTCCACTGCATGCCGAAGCCGTAGGCGGCGTCCACGGTCCGCTGCGGGCTGACGCCGCGGTCGGGGATGAGGTAGCGGGCCTCGCGGTGCACGACGAGGTCACCGCGTTCGTTGGTCAGCAGCGCGAGGGCGCACACCGGGGAGGCCACGGTGCACTCGTCGAGGTGGAACTCGATGGGGGCGCCCTGCTCAGGGGTGAGGGTGACCGTGGCGTTGATGTTCTGGAAGCTGGTCGCGCCGGAGTAGATCGTCACGAAGATGACGACGCGCTTCAGCTCGCGGGCATGGTCCAGGTTGACCGTCAGGTTCTCGCCCCTGGCGACGGCGCCGGTCCTGTCGTCGCCGTCCAGGTGGATGTAGGGCGGCTGGCTCAGCGAGCCGAACGCGTTGCCCAGCGCCTGGACGACGCCCTTGCGCCCGTCGGCCAGCTCGAACAGTGCGCCCAGGTCCAGGTCGAGACCGCCCGACATGGCCCTGCTCAGGCGGTCGCGCCACCCGCCGCCCGCCTGCTTCTGGGGCGTGCGCTGCTCCCAGTTGAGGTTGACGTGCATCCGGCCGGAGGTGGCGCCCTGCTTGGCCAGGGAGATCGCCGGCGACTCCTTGGTGAGCGTGATCTTGCTCAGCCGGATCGGGCTGCCGCCCGGGGCGGGCGCCGCCGGAGCCGGAGCCGGAGGCGGAGGCGGCGGCGGGGCGGGGACCGCCGGCGGCACGGGCGCCGCGGGAGCGGGCGGCGGCGGGGGCGCCGCGGGGGCGGGCGCGGCCGGGGGCGGCAGTGGGGCGGCCGCACCGGCCGGCGGGGGCGGCGGCGGGGCGGGCGCCGCGGCGGGCGGCTCGTCGTCGACGCTGATACCGAAGTCGGTGGCGAGCCCGGCGAGCCCCGAATCGTAGCCCTGGCCGACGGCCCGGAACTTCCAGGCACCCTGGCGCCGGTACAGCTCGCCCAGCACGAACGCGGTCTCGCTGCCGGCGTCCTGGCTGTCGAAGCGGGCCACCTCGGCACCGCTGTCGGCGTCGAGGACACGGATGTGCAGCCCCGGCACCTGGCCGAAGGTGCCGCCGTCCGCCGAGGCGACCAGCGCGACCTTCTCGATGGCGGGCTCGACCGCCGCCAGGTCGACGGCGAGGCGGTCGGTCACGGTGCCGCCCTGCGGCTGCTTGCCCTCGTGGCGCACGGCGCCCGAGGTGTGCCGCGGCTCGTTGTAGAAGACGAAATCGGCGTCGGAACGGACCTTGCCACCCGCGAGCAGCAGGGCCGAGGCGTCCACGTCGGGCACTCCGCCACCGGCGTTCCAGCCGATCTCGACGCGGACCGACCTCGCGGCCACCGGAACGTTCGCACCTTTGAGCATGTGGGTTCCTCCGTCGGGCGGCGGTCGTCACGCCACCTGGTCTGCGGGTACGGCCCACTATGCCATCCCCCGGCGGCGAGCCCGCGTGCGGGACCCCTGATACAACATCATGAGACGGGGCATCGACGTTTTTTCCGGAATTCCTTCCAATTGGCCACCCGGAGTCAGCTCAACCACGCGAAAAGACCCTCTAATCGGTCTCCCCAACGACCACATGGTGGGCTTAACTTATGGAGCATGACCTCCCCGCGCCCCTACGGCGGTGCCTACTCTTCGCCGTCGTTCCCTGACACCCCCATCTACGACAGGCTGGTGGCCGAGCGGGGAACCCCGCAGATCGCGCCGATCCGGGTCCCGGCCGCCTACGAGTCGTCCCTGGGCTACCAGCCCGGCCCCGCACAGCCGGCGCTCCCTTCCGCGCTTCCGGCGCTGCCCGCGGCCCCCTCGCACCAGCAGGCCCAGCCGCACCCCCACCAGCAGCCGGGCGGCTACCCCGGATACCAGTCGACGCCCGCCCGCGGGCTGCCGGGCCCCGGCGGGCCGCAGGCCCCCGCCCCCTACTTCCCGCAGCAGGCCGCCGCGCCCCGGCCGTACTCCGCCTCGCACGCGCCGCAGGCCCCGGCGCCGCAGCAGATGCGGCCCGCGGCGCCGCGCCCTGGCGCCCCGCGGCCGATGCAGCCCGGCGCGTACCCGGGGCAGTACCCGGCGCAGGGACAGCAGCAGGCCCAGCACCAGTACCCGTCGCCCGGGTACTGGTCGGAACAGGGGACCGGTCACTAGCACACGACGCCGAGCCCTCACGGGCCCGCGCCCCGGCGAACGGGGAGCCCCGCCGCGCCGCCACGGCGCGCGCACGCACGGGCCCGGTGGCGCGGTGCACAGGCACCGCGCCACCGGGGACCACCCGGGCGGGGCGGGGAGGGGCACGGCCCGGGGGGTGGCGATCCGCGCCGGCGTGACCGGCGCACCGCGGAGAGGTCGCGGCCGTCAGATTTCGACGTCCTCCAGAATGCCGAGGGCGTCCGGGACGAGGACGGCCGCGGAGAAGTAGAGGCTGACGAGGTACGAGACCACGGCCTGCTCGCTGACGCCCATGAAGCGGACGTTCAGGCTGGGCTCGTACTCCTCGGGGATGCCGGTCTGGTGCAGGCCGACCACGCCCTGGTTCTCCTGGCCGGTGCGCAGCGCGAGCACCGAGCTGGTGTGGGCCGCGGTCACGGGGATCTTGTCGCAGGGCAGCAGGGGAACGCCGCGCCACGCCTGCACGCGGACGCCGTCGACCTCGGCCTGGCCGGGGTACACGCCGCGGGCGCTGCACTCGCGGCCGATGGCGGCGATGGTGCGCGGGTGCGCCAGCAGGTACTGGGTCTTGCGGCGGCGCGCGAGCAGGTCGTCGAGGTCGGCGGGCGTGGGCGGGCCGCCGCGGGGGTGGACGCGCTGCCGCAGGTCGGCATTGTGCAGCAGGCCGAACTCCCGGTTGTTCACCAGCTCGTGCTCCTGCCGCTCCCGCAACGCCTGAACGGTCAGCCGCAGTTGCTGCTCCACCTGGTCCATGGGCTCGCTGTAGAGGTCCGCGACGCGGCTGTGCACCCGCAGCACGGTCTGCGCCACGCTCAGCTCGTACTCCCGCGGCGCCGCCTCGTAGTCCACGAACGTGCCCGGCAGCACCGGCTCCCCCACGTGCCCCGACGCCAGCTCGACGTCCGCCTCGCCGCGCTTGTTGCGGCGGGGGGCGGGCCGGGCGGCGACCGCGTCGAGGTGGGCCCGCAGGCCGCCGGAACGCCCGGCGACGGCCTGCACGCCGGAGAGCGGGAGCGCGAGAACGGTGCAGCGGGTCAGGGCCGTCAGGGTGTGGGGCCAGGCGCCGGGCGTTCCGGCCAGGGCCTCGTCGCCGGCGAAATCACCGCCGGCCAGGACGCCGAGGGTCGTTTCGCCGTCGTAGGCGCCGGGCGCCGACCTGCGGACCTTGCCGTGGGCGATCAGCAGGACGCCCTCGACGGGCCGCCCGGCCTCGGCGATGACCTCGCCCGCGGCGTACTCCCGTTGGACGCAGGCGGCCGCCAGGGCGTCGAGCGCGCCGGGGTCGTCGAAGCCGTGGAGCGCGGGCAGCTCGGTCAGCTCCGCGGGCACGACCCGCACGTCCGTGCCGGTGGCGACGAACTCGACGCGGCCGTTGCCGAGGGTGTGGGCGAGCCGGCGGTTCACCCGGAACGTGCCGCCGGACACCTGCACCCAGGGCAGCACCTTCGTCAGCCACCGCGGGGAGATGGCCTGCATCTGCGGCGGCGTCTTGAGGGTGCTGGCCAGCTTGGCCGCGGCCCGGGTGTCGAGGCTGGTGCGGGTCGGGTTCGCCGGGGAGTTCACGGGCGGATTCACAAGGGGCCTTCCGTAGCGGTGAGCCTGCGTGCGGGATAAGGGCGGGCGGCGGCCGTGGCGCAGGCACCGGCCGGGGTGGCCGGCCGCGTGCCCGCCGTCCCGTCCCGGCCGGCCGCTGCGCCCGCCTCTCGGGTATTCAGTGCCCGATTTCGACGTCCTCGAGGATTCCGAGCGCGTCGGGCACCAGCACGGCCACGGAATAGTAGGCGCTGACGAGGTAGGAAATGACGGCCTGCTCGTTGATGCCCATGAACCGCACGGAAAGACTGGGCTGATATTCGTCGGGGATTCCGGTGCGGTGCAGCCCGACCACGCCCTGGGCCTTTTCGCCGGTGCGCAGCGCGAGGATGGAGCTGGTGCCGGCCGCGCTCACCGGCAGCTTGTCGCAGGGCAGCAGGGGAACGCCGCGCCAGGCGGGCACCGCGTGCCCCTCCAGGTCCACGCTGCCCGGGTAGAGGCCGCGGGCGCTGCACTCGCGGCCGAAGGCGGCGATCGCCTTGGGGTGGGCCAGGATGACGCTGGGGTCCTTCCAGACGGTGGCCAGCAGTTCGTCGAGGTCGTCGGGCGTGGGCGGGCCGCCGCGGGTGTGGACGCGCTGCCGCAGGTCGGCGTTGTGCAACAGGCCGAACTCCCGGCTGTTGACCAGCTCGTGCTCCTGCCGTTCCCGCAACGCTTCGATGGTGAGTCGCAGTTGCTCCTCGACCTGGTTCATCGGCTCGTTGTACAGATCCGCGACGCGGCTGTGCACCCGCAGCACGGTCTGCGCCACGCTCAGCTCGTACTCCCGCGGCGCCGCCTCGTAGTCCACGAACGTGCCCGGCAGCACCGGCTCCCCCACGTGCCCCGACGCCAGCTCGATCGCGGACTCGCCGTGCGCGTTGCGCTGTCCCGGGACCGCGGCCCGGAACGCGGCGAGGTGGCCGGTGAGTGCCGGGGAGCGGGAGGCGATCTCCTGAAAGGCGGCCCTGCTGAGCGTGAGGACGGTGCCGCTGGTGAGGGCGGTCAGGCCCTCACCCCTGGTGCCCGGGTCCTCGTCGGTCAGCGCGGCCGCGCCGTGGAAGTCCCCGTCGGCGAGCACCCCGAGCTGGGTCTCCGTGTCATACGCGCCGGCGCCGCGCCTGGCGAGCTTGCCGTGCGCGATCAGCACCACCGCGTCCGCGGCGGCACCGGGCTCGACGACGACCTCGCCGGGCGCGAAGTCCCGCTGGACACAGGCCGCTGCCAGCTCCCGGAGGGTGCCGTCGTCCTCGAAGCCGGCCAGCGCGGGCAGTTCGCCCAGCTCGGCGGGGATGACCCGCACCTCGGCGCCGGTCGACTCGAACTCCACCCGCCCGTTCCCGACGGTGTGGGTCAGCCTGCGGTTCACCCGGAACGTACCGCCGGAGACCTGCACCCAGGGCAGCACCTTGAGCAGCCAGCGGGAGGTGATCCCCTGCATCTGCGGCGGCGTCTTGGTGGTGGTCGCCAGATTGCGTGCGGCGGCGGTGTCCAGGCTGAGCCTGGGATGGGCCGACTCATTTCCCATGGTCGGCTCGGTAGAGGTGGACATGCAAAACACCCGCCTATCTGCGGTCGTACTTCGGGGCCATTCGGGGGAGATCCCGCGAACGAAGCTAAGGGCTGTCCAGATGGGGGGCAATCACTCGAAAGTGGGGGCAACTCCTCGGTTCCCGCGCCGAATTGTGGGTATCGCGGCGACACGTTCCTGCAAGAACGCACGCACGGTGCATTGATCAACACGGTGCGTCACCGCATAGGCTTGGGGGGCGCTCGGGCGCACGACCGGCGCGCGGGAGTGAGCCAACGGCGCGCGTGCGCCGACATCGATCCAGTCATTCGATCGGTCTGCGGCGCGCTACGGTGGAGCGGCCAAGTACGCGTGATAACGCGCTTCCGTCATCGCACGAGGTTGGGGCACATCGGTTCCATGACTAAGGGCTCGGTCCAGGTGACGCACACCGGAACAGCACGCTGGCGGCGCAGGACCGCCGTGTACGCCACGGTCACCGAAGCCCTGGCCGCCGCGGCCGACGGCGACGTGCTGGTGCTCGGTCCCGGCACCTACCGCGAGAACCTGGTGATCGAGCAGTCGGTCACCGTGCGCGGCCCCGGCGAGGCCAAGGACGGCCCGGCGCGCATCGCGCCGCCGGACGGCGTGCCGCTGACCGTGCGCGGCTCCGCGACCGTGCAGGAACTGCGCATCGAGGGACAGGACACGGCCGCGCCCGCCGTGCTGATCGAGAACAGCACACCGGAGTTGAGCGGCCTCACGGTGCACACCGCCTCGGCGTCCGGCATAGAGGTGCGCGGCGGCGCGCGGCCGACCGTGCGCCGGTGCAGCGTCAGCAACCCCACCGGCACGGGGATCAGCGTGACCGACGGCGCCGGCGGGCTGTTCGAGGAGTGCGAGGTCGCGGAGTCGGGACAGCCGGGCATCACCGTCCGCGGCCCGGCCCATCTCAGGCTCGATGGCTGCCGCGTCCGCCGTTCCGGCGGCGCCGGTCTGTCCGTCAGCGGCGAGGGCAGCGCCGTCGACGCGGTGAACTGCGCCGTCCAGGACGTGCGCGGCACCGGCGTCCAGCTCGCCGACCGCGCCACGGCGCACCTCACCGACTGCCGGGTGAGCTCGCCGACGGGCGACGGGATCTCGCTCGACTCCGACGCCGTACTGACCCTCACCGACAGCCAGGTGTCCGACATCCCGGAGAACGCCCTCGACCTGCGGTCGCGTTCGGTGCTGACCCTGGTGCGGACGACCGTGAGCGGCTTCGGGCGCAACGGGATGTCCGTATGGGACCCGGGCACGCACGCCGACGCGCACGACTGCGAGATCCGGGAGTCCACCGGTGACTACCCGGCGGTCTGGGTGAGCGACGGCGCGACGGCCGTGCTGGAGTCCTGCCGGGTGCACCACGTGCCGGACGCGCTGTTCGTGCTGGACGCCGGATCGCGCGCGGACGTGGTGGACAGCCGGATCGAGGAGGTCCGCGGCTCCGCGGTCTCGGTCAGCGACGGCGCGACGGCCCGCCTCGACGCCTGCCGGATACAAGGCGTCGGCACCGGCGCGTGGTTCCGCGACCCGGGCAGCGGCGGAACGGTCACGGGCTGCACGATCGACCGCGCCAGAACGGGGGTCATCGTGACCAAGGAGGCCGACCCCGAGGTGTCGGACTGCACCGTCAGCGGCCCGGCCGAGGCGGGCGTGTACGTCTCGGCCGGCGGGCGGGGCACGTTCTCGCGCTGCCGGATCACCGGCTCGGGCGGCTACGGATTCCACATCATCGACGGCTGCCGCACCGCGCTGCGCCACTGCCGCACCGAACGCTGCACCCGCGGCGGCTACGTCTTCGCGGAGGACAGCCCCGTCCTCACCGAGTGCCAGAGCGACGAAACCTCGGCGCCGGGGGCCGATGTCAGGCTGAAGGAGAAGGAGACGCCGCGGGCGGCGCAGCCGGTGGCCGGGCATGCGCGGCAGGAGACCGCACCGCAGGGCGGCGCGGCACCGCCCCCGCCGCGGGTGCCCGACGCGACGGCCGGGCGCGCGGCCGACGAGGTGCTGGCGGAGCTGGAGGCCCTGGTGGGCCTGGACACGGTGAAGCTCGAAGTGCGGGCACTGATCGACATGATCGAGGTGGGCCGGCGCCGCAAACAGGCCGGTCTGAAGGCGGCCTCGGTCCGCCGCCATCTGGTGTTCACCGGCTCCCCTGGCACGGGGAAGACCACGGTGGCCCGGTTGTACGGCGAGATCCTGGCCTCGCTCGACGTGCTGGAGAAGGGCCACCTGATCGAGGTGTCCCGCGTCGACCTGGTCGGCGAGCACATCGGCTCCACCGCGATCCGCACCCAGGAGGCGTTCGAACGGGCCAGGGGCGGCGTGCTGTTCATCGACGAGGCGTACGCGCTCTCGCCCGAGGACGCGGGCCGGGACTTCGGCCGGGAGGCCATCGACACGCTGGTGAAGCTCATGGAGGACCACCGCGAGGCCGTCGTGGTCATCGTCGCCGGATACACCGGCGAGATGGAACGCTTCCTCGCGGTCAACCCCGGGGTCGCCTCGCGCTTCTCCCGCACCATCGCCTTCGGCGACTATTCCCCCGAGGAGCTGCTGAGCATCGTCGACCAGCAGGCGCGGGAGCAGGAGTACGACCTCGCCGACGGCACCAGGGAGGCACTGCTGAAGTACTTCACGGTGCTGGACCGCGGCCCCTCGTTCGGCAACGGAAGGGCGGCCCGTCAAACGTTCGAGGCGATGGTCGAACGGCACGCGGGGCGCGTGGCCCGGCTCGCGGAGCCGAGCACCGAGGAGCTGACGCTGCTCCACCCAGAGGACCTGCCGGCGCCGCGCTGAGACCTCACGGGCCCCGCTGCTCGGCCGCCTGGCCCTGCTGGGCCGGCACGGCCAGGGGCGCGTGGCCCAGCGCGCGGAACAACTCGGCGCGCTCCTGCGCGAAGGCCGGGTCCTCCTCGTAGTCGCCGTGCCCGAGGATCGGCTCGGGCAGGGGGCGTTGCAGATTCCGGCCGTAGTGCATCGGGTCGGGCAGCGGCCCGCGGTCCACCGGCGGATCGCCGCCCCCCGCGGGACCGCCGATCGGGTCGGTGGCCCGCCACAGGTTCCGCCAGCGCGGCATGTCGCGGTGCAGCGCGTCCAGGGCCTGGGGGCCGAAGAACGCCGGGAACCACGGGCCGTAGAGCCGGGCCAGCGGCGAGCCGTGGGTCAGCAGCGCGATCCGGCTGCGAGTCGCCGCGTCCAGCTGCCACACGGCCGCGGCGGCCAGCACGCTGCCCTGGGAGTGCCCGGAGATGATCAGCCGGCCGCCGGTGGAGTCGACCCAGGTGCCCATGCGCCACGACAGGTCGGGCACCGCGCGCTCGGCATAGCAGGGCGGCGCGAACGGATGGGCGGCGCGCGGCCAGAACGTTCCGATGTCCCAGAGGATGCCGATGGTCCTGCGGGAAGCCGTGTCACGGTAGGCGCGGCGGCCCATGGCCAGCAGCAGGACGACTCCTATCCCCATCAGCCAGGAGCCGAGGGCCTGGCAGGCGTCGGCGGTGAAGGACAGCACGGCGGGCGAGTCCGCCGCGGCCCGCGAGGGCGAGTCGCCGGTCAGCGAGCCGGCGACGGCGGTGAGCCCGAACACCAGGCAGGCGCCGCTGATCCAGCCGACGAGCACCGGCGCGTGGTCGGTCAGCGAGGCGCGGGCGACGGCGGACGCGATGCGGTCGCTGCGCTCCCGGAGCGGCTCGCAGCTCTCGTCCGGGTACTGGTCGCGCACGCTCGCGGCGAGCCGCTTCTTGCTCCGGCGCGCGTGCAGCAGCGCGGCCACGGCCAGGCCGAGCACCACGACGAGCAGAAGCGGGATGACCGACGCCTCCCAGCTGAGCAGCACCGGCGGCCCGGCGATGGCCGCGCCCGGCTCCCCCGGCGCCGCGGAGGGGTCGAGCCAGTCGGCGAGGCGCTGCGCGACACCGCCGGTGAGCACCCCGCCGAGGCCGCACGCCAGCATCGCGACGCAGGCGCCGCCGAGCCCCCCGAGCGCGCCGCGGTCCGCGCTGCGCGCCTGCCGGTGCAGGCGGTGCGCGGCGAGGGCGACGGCCACGACCAGCGCGCCCTGCACGAGGGTCAGGACGGGGAAGACGACGGAGCCGGCCGGGTGGCGGCCGGTGGCCGCCCAGTCGGGGCGGCTCCAGCCGGTGTGGACGACGACGAGGAGCAGCAGCAGCATCGCCGCCCGGGGCAGGGTGCGGGTCACCGAGGGCTCGGGCCGGTCGTCCGGCTCCTCCTCCGTGCGCCCGTGCCTGGCCTGCTGGACCGCGACGACGCAGCCGCCCGCCACGGTCGCGGCGAGCAGCAGCCAGCCGCAGACCGCGAGCGGGGTACTGCCCTGCCCGCCGCGGTCGTAGGGGCCGGTGGCGGTCAGCAGGGCCGCGGCCACCGTGAGCAGGGCGGCCGTGACGTGGGTGGCGCGCAGCCGGGCGACGAGGGCGCGGCCGTACCAGAAGCCGGGCAGGCTCAGGCGCGCGTGGTCTCCGCCGTCGGGGCGCGGCCTGACGGGCGGGGACGCCGACTCGTAAGCGCTCCAGGTCCGGTGGGACAGCCACCACAGCAGGGCAATCAGCGCCAGGGGCACGACCGCGGCCAGCGCGAGCCGGCGGCCGGGCTGGGCCCACCAGCCGTGGCCGGGTCCGAAGGGCTCGATCCAGGAGGTGCCCTCGGCGCAGGCGGCCGAGGCGGCGCACTGCCAGGCCAGGAGGTCCAGGGACACGGCACAGGCCCCGGCGGCCAGCAGTACGGTGAGCGACAGCGCGGTCAGCCGCACCAGGGTGTCGTAGAGCCGGTCGGTGCGCCGCGGCCCCGGGGCGGCGGGCCGCATCCAGTGCGCGAGATTGACGATGGTGAACGGCAGGAGCAGCAGCCACAGGGCGCGCGCCCCGTTCCCCGAGGTGAGGTTGCACCATATGTACGCCTCGCGCACGGGCCCGGTGTCCCCGCACGGCCGGTCGGCGAGGTCCTCGGTGCGCCGGTAGACGCTGGCCGTGGCGTCGCCTGTGACCCGGGTGGTACGCGCGTCCTCCAGCATCTTTTCCGGGGTGGTGCCGCCGACGCCGTGCACCATCAGCTCGACGGCGGGCTCCGGCGGCGTCCCCGCGAGCGGCTCCGGGACCGGGCGCACCGCCGCCGTGCCGTCCCGGCCCGCGGGCGGTGCCGTGCCGTCCGTGGTCATCGTGGTCCCCCTCCGTCGCTGCCCTGTTCAGCTCTTCTCCGCGCGGGGCCGTGCCGAACCGCCCTCGTGAGGGGGATGTTTGGCATGCAAGGATGACGTCGGCAGCATGGGGACGTTTGGCCCGTGCGCAACCCCCGGACGGGGTTCCGGGCGGCCCGCGACACCAAGAGGAGACGGCGTGAGCGACAACCAGAACCTGCTGGCCGGGCAGCGGCGGGCGCTCATCCTGGACGAGGTGCGGCGGCGCGGGGGCATCAGGGTCAGCGAGTTGACGCGCATGCTCCAGGTGTCGGACATGACGGTGCGGCGGGATCTGGACGTGCTGGCGCGCCAGGGCTCGCTGGAGAAGGTGCACGGGGGCGCCGTTCCGGTGGCGGAGCGGCGCACGCACGAGCCCGGCTTCGAGGCGAAGTCGTCCCTGGAGCTGTCGGCCAAGAGTGACATCGCACGGGCCGCCGCGGCGCTGGCGACTCCAGGGAGCGCGGTGGCGCTCTCCGGCGGCACGACGACGTACGCGGTGGCGCACCAGCTGCTTGAGGTGCCGGAGCTGACCGTGGTGACGAACTCGGTCCGGGTGGCGGACGTGTTCCACCACGCGGGGCAGGCGGCCGAGGGCGGCTCCTCGGCGCCGCAATCGGCGACGGTGGTGCTGACGGGCGGGGTGCGCACCCCGTCGGACTCGCTGGTGGGCCCGGTGGCGGACGCGGCCATTGCCTCCCTGCACTTCGACGTGCTCTTCCTCGGGGTCCACGGCATCTCGGTGGAGGCGGGGCTCTCCACGCCGAATCTGGCGGAGGCCGAGACCAACCGGCACTTCATCCGCTCGGCGCGGCGCGTGGTGGTCGTGGCGGACCACACCAAGTGGGGTACGACGGGTTTGAGTTCGTTCGCCTCGCTGGACGAGGTGGACACGCTGGTGACGGACGCCGGACTGGCGGCGCCGGACCGGGAGGAGATCGGCGAGCACCTCGCGGAACTGCTGATCGCCGGAGAGCCGGACACACCGGAACGGCCCACGCCGTGATGCGAGGCGGCAGCCTCGACGGAAAAACTGGAATAATCCGGACACTTTCCCGTCCGGAGCTTCCCGTCGATCCCGACGCCCCCGTCGATGTACGCCGAACCGCGCCGACCGCGCCCGCGCACAGGAGCAGTGAGCCCGCACCGTGATCAGACTTTCCGCCGCCCCGTCCCCCGCCCCTACCCGCGCGGTGGAGTTCGCCGCGCTGCCCTCCCGCGCCGACCAGGCGTGCCGCACGGTCGCGGCGCAGCTGCACGAGTGGCGGCTGCCGCAGCTCGGCGACGGAGCCGCCGCGGGCGTCGTCCGCCTGCTCGCCGACGCCCGCAGGCACGCGGGCGCCGGCGCCGAGCCGCCCTGCACCGTCGAACTGCGCCTGCTGTGGGACCGCGTGGCCGTCTCGGTGCGGGACCACGGGCCCCGCGCCCACCACGCACCGTCCGTGGCCGCCGTGCCGGACAGCGGCGGGCTGCGGGCCCACCAGGACGAACGGGGCCGCACCGTCTGGTTCACCCTGCCGGTCCCGCACCCGCCGACGCCGCCGGAGGCGCACGCGGTCCGCCACCCCTGGGCCGCGCACGCCTGAGCCGGGACCGACCGCGTCAGGTCCGCCGCCGGCCGGACAGCCGGCCCTCGCCGAGCACGGCGAGCCGCGCCCGGTACTCCTCCGCCTCGATCTCCCCGGCGGCGAAGCGCCGGCCCAGCAGACCGGCCGGCGTTTCGTGTCCCGGCCCCCGCCCGCCGCGCCACACGGTGCGGCGCAGCAGCCAGAAGGCGAGGGCCGCGATCGCCGCCCACAGCAGCGGAATAAGCAGAAGCCACGGCCCGGGGCCGTCGTCGCGATAGGCGTGCGCCAGGATCTCCATGGTGTGTCGCTCCTTCTCCGGAGGGCTGCCGACGGCCGCCCGCCGTGCGCGGGACGTCCGCGGGACGCGTTTCTCTTCACCCCCGAGCCTTGCGCCCGCACGGCCCCGCGTCGTCGTACGGGCAGCGGCTCCCGCGCTGCTCCCCCGGGAGTAGGTCCGTGCCGCGCGGCCGGGCGCTGTCAGTGGCGGCTGCCAGAATCGACCACATGAGCGAAAAGCGGCCGGTGGGCGGCAGATGGGCGATGGCGGAGTACGCCGACAGCTCGGTCGTGGTGTGCCCGCTGGACGAGGAGGGGCGGCCCGCCGGCCCGCCCGAGCGGTCCGCGGGCCCCGCCGAGGCGGTGCGCGCGAGGCCCGGCGTCGCGCGGTGGGTGTGGCGTTCCACGGCCTCCCTGTATCCGCGGCTGCTCGCCGCCGGGTTGCGGGTGGAGCGCTGCTACGACGTGGAGGCGGCCGAGGCGCTCCTGCTCGGGCACGAGGGCGCGTACGGGCTGCCGCGCTCGCTGAGCGCGGCCTTCGCCCGGCTCAGCGGCCTGCCGGTGCCGGACGACCCGCCGCAGGGCCCGGCGGATTCCGCGCAGCCTTCGCTGTTCGCCGCGGAGCCGGTGCCGCTGCCGCTGGACGCGGACCCGCTCCAGGCCCTGCTGCGGGTGTACGCCGGCCAGCTCGCGCGGGCGGCGGGGACGGTGCGCCCGGAGCGGATGCGGCTGCTGCTGGCCGCGGAGTCGGCGGGCACGCTGGTCGCGGCCGAGATGGGCCGGTCCGGTCTCCCGTGGCGGGCCGACGTGCACCGGGAGCTGCTGACGGAGCTGCTCGGGGAGCGCTATCCGGGCGGGGCGCCGCCCCGGCGGCTCGCCGAGCTGGCCGAGCGGGTGTCGGTGGCCTTCGGGGACGGCGTGCGGGTACGGCCCGACCTGCCGGCCGACATCATCCGGGCGTTCTCGCGCGCCGGGATCAGGCTCACCTCGACCAGGGCCTGGGAGCTGCGGGAGATCGACCACCCCGCCGTCGCCCCACTGCTGGA
Organism: Streptomyces johnsoniae; assembly: GCF_031845565.1. Lineage (NCBI taxonomy): Bacteria > Bacillati > Actinomycetota > Actinomycetes > Kitasatosporales > Streptomycetaceae > Streptomyces > Streptomyces johnsoniae. The sequence continues at coordinate 178,629 of NZ_JAVREV010000004.1, forward strand.
GTACAAGCGGCTCTACCGCATCCACACGGCGCACGGCTGGTCGTGGCTGCGTTCCTGGGTGCGGGACGGCCGGTTCCGCACGGAGTACGTGCCGGGCGGCGCCGCCTCGGGGCGCTGGACCACGCACGGCGGCGGGGCGCTCCAGATCCCCCGCGCGGTGCGGCGGGCGGTGGTGGCCGATCCGGGCTGGTGCCTGGTCGTGGCCGACGCCGACCAGCTGGAGCCGCGGGTGCTCGCTGCGATCTCGCGCGATCCCGGCCTGATGGCCGTCTCCGGGGGCACGGGCGATCTCTACACGGCGCTGTCGCGGCGCGGTTTCCCGGGCGACCGGGCGGCGGCCAAGCTGGCGCTGCTCGGGGCCGTGTACGGGCAGACGTCGGGCGACGGGCTGCGGCATCTGGCGGACCTGCGGCGAAGGTTCCCCACGGCGGTCGCCTATGTGGACGAGGCGGCGCGGGCGGGCGAGGAGGGCCGGCTGGTGCGGACCTGGCTCGGCCGCACCTGCCCGCCGCCCGGCACGGCGGAGCCGGCCGGTCCGCCGGAGGGGGCGGAGGAGCCGGAGCGGCCCCGCGGCGCCACCCCGTCGGCGCGGGCGCGCGGCCGGTTCACGCGCAATTTCGTGGTGCAGGGCAGCGCCGCGGAGTGGGCGCTGCTGATGCTCGCCGCCCTGCGGGCCATGCTCCGGGACCTGCGGGCCGAGCTGGTGTTCTTCCAGCACGACGAGGTCATCGTGCACTGCCCCACCGAGGAGGCGGGCACGGTGGCGGAGGCGGTGCGCGCGGCCGGGGAGTCCGCCGGCCGCCTGACGTTCGGCAGCACGCCGGTCAGATTCCCGTTCACGACGTCGGTCGTGGAGTGCTACGCGGACGCCCGCTAGATGTGTTGACCCGGAGGGTTGTTCCCGGGCGTGCCGGGCCGGCGGTCAGGCGATGTGCGCGAGCGGGGCCTCGGCGCCGGTGGCGGTGCCGTCCGCCACCGACCGGGCCGCGGCGGCCAGCCGTCCCACCGCCTCGTCGGCGACCGGGCCGCTCACGGTGAACGGGACGCGAATGTACCCCTCGAAGGCGCCGTCGAGGCCGAAGCGGGGACCGGAGGGGACGCGCACCCCGAGGCGCACGGCCGCCTCGGCGATCCGCGAGCCGGACAGGCCGCCGGTGCGCACCCACAGCGTGAGGCCGCCGGACGGCACGGTGAACTCCCAGTCCGGCAGGTGCGCGCGCAGCGCCAGGACCACGGCGTCGCGGCTCTCCCTGATCTCCGCCCTGCGCTGGTCCGCGGCCTCGTCCCAGCCACCCGAGGTCATCAGCCAGGTCAGCGCGAGCTGTTCCAGCACGGGGCTGCTCAGATCGGCCCAGGCGCGGGCGGCGACGAGACTGCGGATCACCTCGGGGGCGGCCCTGACCCAGCCGATGCGGAGCCCGGCCCAGAAGGTCTTGCTCGCCGAGCCGACGGTGACGACCCCGGCCCCGCCGTGGTCGAAGGCGGCCACCGGCCGGGGCCGGTCCCCCGGCGGGAAGTCGAGAGCCAGGTCGGCCATCGTCTCGTCGACCAGGAGCAGGGTGCCCGCGGCGCGGGCCGCCGCGACCAGCTCGCGGCGCTGCTCCTCGTCGGCGAGGGCGCCCGTGGGGTTGTGGAAGTCGGCCATCACGTAGGCGAGCCTGGGTGAGGAGTCCTTCAGCACCCGGCGCCAGGCCGACAGGTCCCAGCCGGCCGGCCCGGGCCCCAGGGGAACGGCCACCAGGCGCGCGCCCGCCTCGCGCATCAGCTGGAGAACGTTCGCGTAGGAGGGGTGTTCGACGGCGACGCGCTCCCCCGGCGGGGCGAACAGCCGGCAGATCGCGCCGACGGCACCCAGCGCCCCGGTGGTGACCATGATCTGCTCGGGCATCGTCGGCACGCCGAGCGCGGTGTAGCGGTCGGCCAGGGCCTGCCGCAGCGCGGGCAGCCCGGCGGGGAAGTCGCCGTGGGTGCGGGCGGCGGGCGGGAGGGCGTCGAGCGCGGCGCGGCAGGCCCGGGTCAGCCAGGGCTCGGGGGCCGTCGGCGCGGCGCAGCCCAGGTCGAGCATCGAGCCGGCCGCCTCGGGCGGCAGCGGATCGAGGCCGCGGCCCGGCAGCGGCCGGCCCGGCGGCACGGCGGTCCAGCTTCCCGAGCCGCGGCGCGAGCGGAGGAAGCCCTCGGCGCGCAGCGCCTCGAACGCCGAGGCCACGGTGGTGCGGCTGACGCGCAGCGCACCGGCCAGCTCGCGCTCCGCGGGCAGCCGCGCGGCAACGGGCACGCGCCCTTCGAGCACGAGCAGCCGCAGCCCGTCGGCGAGTGCGCGGTAGGCGGGCGCGCGTCCGGGGTCGGTCCGGTCGCCGCCGTGCTGGGAGCCGAGCAAACGGGCCAGATGAGCGGCTCCCACCGTAGAAGTCCACTGAGCCATGGATTCAGGCCACCTTTCGATCATTGGCTCTCGTTTCGCGCGGCACGCAGGCCACACAGTGACACAGGCCAGTCCACTTCCACCAGGGGGACCCTTCCGATGAACCGCTTGCCGCTCCGCCTCGTTCAGCTGTACGGCGGTCTCCTGCTGTACGGGGCGAGCATCGCCCTGATGGTGCGCGCCGGCCTCGGCCTCGATCCGTGGGACGTGCTCCATCAAGGCGTCTCGGAGCACACCGGCCTGTCCATCGGCCTGGTGGTGAACATCACGGGCGCGCTGGTCCTGCTGCTGTGGATTCCGCTGCGGGAGCGCCCCGGACTCGGGACGGTGTCGAACGTAGCTCTGGTCGGGCTGTCGATGGACGCCACCCTCGCGCTCGTCCCCCGGGTGGGTGCCCTGGCGGCGCAGGTGCCGCTCATGTTGTGCGCGGTCGTGCTCAACGGGCTGGCCACGGGCCTCTACATCGCCGCCGGCTTCGGCTCAGGCCCGCGCGACGGCCTGATGACCGCGCTGCACCGGGTCACCGGATGGTCGGTACGGCTGGTCCGCACGGGGATCGAGCTGGTGGTGCTCGCGGCCGGAATCCTGCTGGGCGGCACGGCCGGCGTGGGGACCGTGGTCTACGCCCTCGCCATCGGCCCGCTGGCCCAGATGTTCCTGCGGATGTTCGGAGTCCGGAAACCGGAATCCGGAATGGATTTCGAGGTCCGGCGGCGGCGGGGTATTCTACGCCCTTGGCCCCGCCGGATGGACCGTCACCCCGAGCCATCCTGTGCGGACGCCGGGTGACATCTCAAGTCAGATGTGACAAACCGGACGCCGGCGGGTACGAGAAGGGGCGGTACGACGGGCGACGTATGACCAGCAACGGGAATCTTCACCGCCGACCGGACGTTGACCTGATTGATGATGACAGCGAAACCTGTCCTGTGGGCGACCAGCCCGGGAGGCACGATTCATGAGTGAGCGAGCTCTGCGCGGCACGCGGCTCGTGGTGACCAGCTACGAGACGGACCGCGGTATCGACCTCGCGCCGCGTCAGGCGGTGGAGTACGCATGCCAGAACGGACATCGGTTCGAGATGCCGTTCTCGGTGGAAGCCGAGATCCCGCCGGAGTGGGAATGCAAGGTCTGCGGGGCGCAGGCCCTGCTGGTGGACGGCGAAGGCCCGGAGGAGAAGAAGGGCAAGCCCGCCCGCACGCATTGGGACATGCTGATGGAGCGCCGTACGCGTGAGGAGCTGGAGGAAGTGCTGGCCGAGCGGCTGGCGGTCCTGCGCTCCGGCGCCATGAACATCGCGGTGCATCCGCGCGACAGCCGCAAGTCGGCTTAGCCGCCACGGCGGCTAAAGGACGAGGGCTCGGGTCACGCACGGTGACCCGGCCCCTTATCTTTGCCTGCTTTCCCACCGCCCGCGCCCAACCGCGCGGGCGGTTTCAGGGCTGCCCGGGGCGCACCTCGCCGCTGCCCTCACCCGGCTCGCCGGGTCCGTCCTCGTCGTCCCGGATCACCTCGCCCTGGACGACCCTGCCGTCGCCCCGGCGCATGCGCATCTGCTCCCTGGCCGTCCTGGCCTCCTCGAACGCGGCGCCGAGCGGCCCGCTGCGGCTCGTGACGTACCGCGCCCCGGCACGGCGCAGCAGGGCCGCCGTCGGTGGGAAGACGCAGAGCAGCCCGAGCACGTCGGAGGCGAGCCCCGGCACCATCAGCAGCAGGCCGCCCAGCATCGTCAGCCCGTGCCCGCCGCGCGCCGCCCGCTCGTCACCGGCCGGTGGCTCGCCGCCACGCTGGAGACTCTCGGCCAGCCGCTGCCAGGCCCGCCGTCCGGCGTGCTTGATCACGACCGCGCCGAGCACGAGGGCGGCGAGGAGCAGCAGGAAGACCGTCACGCCCCCGGCCGCGTCCCCGACCAGGATCAGCAGCCAGATCTCCAGCAGCGCCCAGGCCGCGATCAGCAGCGGGAGGAGGACCAGGGGGCCACGGCGCCGCGGGGGCCCGGACCGGTGAGGGGAAGGACTGCCGCTCGTCATGTCTCAAGTGTGCCTGGAGCCGGTCGGTTTCCCGAAGCGCGCGGCGAGTCCCCACGCCGTGACCCGCCACAGCGCCTCGGTCACGATGTCCCCGCTCATCTTGCTGTCGCCGTGCTCGCGCTCCACGAAGGTGATGGGCACCTCGACGACCCGGTGCCCGGCCCTGACGGTGCGGTTCAGCAGGTCCACCTGAAAGCAGTAGCCCTGCGAGTCGACGTCCTGGAGCAGGTCGCTGTCCAGCACGTGCGCCCGGAACGCGCGGAAGCCGCCGGTGATGTCACGCAGCGGCAACCCGAGCAGCAGCCGGGAGTAGGCGCTGCCACCGCGGGAGATCAGCTGGCGGTGCCGCGGCCAGTTGACGATCCGGCCGCCGGGCACCCAGCGCGAGCCGAGCACGAGGTCGGCGTCCCGCAGGGCGGTCAGCAGTCGCGGCAGCTCCTCGGGGCGGTGGGAGCCGTCGCCGTCCATCTCGATCAGCACGCCGTAGCCGCGGGCGAGGCCCCAGCGGAAGCCCGCGACGTAGGCGGCGCCGAGCCCTTCCTTGCCAGCCCGGTGCAGCACGTGCACCTGCGCGTCCGCGTCGGCGATCTCGTCCGCGATCTTGCCGGTGCCGTCCGGGCTGTTGTCGTCGGCCACCAGGATGTCGCAGTCGGGCACCGCGGCCCGCAGACGGGCGATGAGCGGCGCCAGGTTGTCGGCCTCGTTGTACGTCGGAATGATCACCAGGGCCGGACCCGGCGGGGCTCCCTCGCGCGGGGCGCGGTCGCTCACTCGGCGGCCTCCTTCGATGCCGCCCGTGGCTCGCCGCCCCGCCCTCTGCGCTCGCGCACCGCGGCCCCCGCCCACATCAGCAGGCCGAGGCCCGCCAGCGTCCACTCGGGGGCGGCGCCCACCCGGTCGGAGACGGTTCTGTCGTCCCGCAGCGGCAGCTCGGCCGTCAGCACGTCCTGGGTGAACTCCTCGGTCTGCTGCTCGATGGTGCCGTCCGGGGCGACGATGGCGCTGATGCCGCTGGTCGCCGCGGTGACGATGGCCCGGCCGTGCTCCACCGCCCGCAGCCTGGACATGGCGAGCTGCTGCTCGGGCTGGCCGGTGTTGCCGTAGGTGGCGTTGTTGGTCTGGACGACGAGGGCGCGCGCGCCCGCGTTCACGGTGTCCCGCACGATGCCGTCGTAGGCGACCTCGAAGCAGATGACGTCGCCCAGCCGCGCCGGGCCGACGTCGAGGACGCCGGGCTCCTCGCCGGGGTGGAAGTCGCGCGGCACCCGCTCCAGGCGGCTGATCACCTTGCTCAGCTGGTCGCGGAACGGCACGTACTCGCCGAACGGCACGGGGTGCTGCTTGGTGTACGAGTCGCCCGGGCCCGTTTCCGGGTCCCACACGATGCCCTGGTTCTCGACGTAGCCCTCCTTGGTGGGGTGGTCGACCAGCGCCCCCACCAGGATCGGCACGCCGACGGCGGAGACGGCCCGGTCGATCGCGGCGCGCGCCTCCGTACTGCGGTAGGGATCGAGGTCGGAGGCGTTCTCCGGCCAGAGCACGAGGTCCGGGCGCGCCACCCGGCCGGCGTCGATGTCGTCGGCCAGGTCGAGGGTGGCCTCGACGTGGTTGTTGAGAATCAGCATCGGACGGCCGAGGAAGTCCATGCCCGCCTGCTGCACGTTGCCCTGCACCACCGCGACGGAGACCGTGTCGTCGGCGTCCGTGGGCACCGGCACCGCGTACCCGGCCGCCGCGACGGCCGCGGCGAGGCCGGTCGCGCCCAGCGCGGGCAGCGCGGCCGCGGGGGCGCGCCGGGTCCGCCACGTGCGCAGCAGGGGCAGCAGCCGCAGCGCGGCCCAGGCGAGCAGGGCGCCGCTCAGCGCGACGGCGAACGTGACCAGCGGGGCGCCCCCCAGGGCGGCCAGCGGCGTGAACGGGGTGCCGGTGTTGGCGAACGCCAGGCGGCCCCACGGGAAGCCGCCCAGCGGCACCCGGTCCCTGGCCCACTCCTGCGCGACCCACAGGCAGGCCGCCCACAGCGGCCACGCGGGCAGCCGCGAGGTGACGGCGAGCCCGGCCCCCAGCGGCACGAAGAACAGCGCCTCGACGAAGGACAGGCCGATCACCGTGTCCCAGCCGATGACGTGCAGCCACTTCAGCAGGCCGATGAAGAACGGCAGGCCGAGCAGGAACCCGAGCCAGGCGCCCTGCCGCGCGCTCCGGCCGCGGACGAGCGCGGACAGGACGGCCACGGCGACGATCGACAGCGGCCAGACGTCGTAGGGCGGGAACGCGAGGGCCAGTGCGAGACCGGCGGCCACGGCCACCAGCTCGGACCGCCAGTGCAGGCGGACAGCAGCCACCGACCTGCGGATGCGGCCGGGACGGCGGGCGGGGGCGGCCCGCAGCGGCTCGCCGTCGCGCGCCGACCCGTCCGGTCCCGGTGCGTCGGTCTCGCTTGCCATGGTCGTCTCAGGGCCCGATGGCACGGTCGTGGCCTCTCTGGAGAGCGGGCAATGATGAACGACCGTACCTCGAACGCGGCATACTGCGGCGACGCGGGGGCTGCGGATCGGGGCCCGGCGCCCTTCGGTCCGACCCGGGACCCGCTGGCTGCGGACCGACCGAAAGCCGTTGTCTACTGAGCGTCCGGGCCCCGCCCCGGGTCGCACCAGCCGACCGGACGAAACCTTCCGCCCCCGTGCCGCAGGCGGCTGGACCTGGCTCCCGCCGGCGGAGCGCCGGGTCTTGGCACTCCGCCCACTGGCCCAGCAGCGTTCGACGGCTGCGCGGAGGAGCGCCGGCCGGACGTCTTGTGGTGGACCCGGCCGAACCTACCCTTGCCCGACCGCCGCCTGTCAACAGGTGTCTGACCTGGAACTTTCCGCCAAACCGGCAGGTCAGTGCGGCTGGTGGGGCGGCGGCCGACAGGCTCAGCGCACGTCGTTCGGCGGTATGGCCCGCGAGCAGATCACTCGTTCAGCCGGTCGTACACCGTCCGGCCGCCGACGACCGTGCGCAGGCACCCGGGCAGCGGGGCGCCGGGGGCGAGGTCGGGCAGCCCCTGGGTGCCGGAACCGGGGTCGGTCGACCAGCGCGCGAGGCGTTCGTCGGGCGCCTGGACGATCAGCTCCCCGGTGTCCCACACCGCGTAGTCGGCCGGGGCGCCCGGCACGAGCACCCCCGCGTCGTCGTGGCCGAGCGCGCGCCAGCCGCCGCGGGTATGGGCGGTGAACGCGGCGCGCACGGAGATGCGGTGCCCGGGCGTACGGTGGAACGCCGCCGCGCGCAGCGTGCCCCACGGGTCGAGCGGGGTGACGGGGGCGTCCGAGCCGAAGGCCAGCGGGACGCCGGCGCCCAGCAGGGCGGCGAACGGGTTGAGGGTCCTGGCCCGGCCGGGGCCGAGGCGCCTGGCGTACATGCCGTCCCCGCCGCCCCACGCGGCATCGAACGCGGGCTGCACGGAGGCGGTCAGCCCGAGGTCGGCGAAGGCGGCGACGGTGTCCTCGGTCAGCATTTCAGCGTGCTCGACCCGGTGCCGCAGCGCCCGCACCCGGGCGGCGCCGAGCCGTTCCGCCGCGGCCCGCACGCCCTCGGTGACGGCGGTCAGCGCGGCGTCGCCGATGGCGTGGAAACCGGCCTGGAGACCGGCCTCGGTGCAGGCGGTGACGTGGGCGGCGACCTCGTGCGCGGTGAGGTGGGCGGTGCCGGTGTGCGGGGCGTCGGCGTAGGGATGGTGGAGGTGCGCGGTGTGGGAGCCGAGGGAGCCGTCGACGAACAGGTCGCCCGCGGCCCCGACGGCGCCGAGTTCGCGGATGCGGTCGGCGTCCTTCGCGGATGTGACGAGACCGGCCCAGTAGCAGAAGACGCGGGGTCCCGGCTCCCGCGCGGCCAGCGCGATCAGGGCGGCGAGGTCGTCCTCGCTGGAGATCTCAGGTCCCGCGCACTCGTGCACGGCACCGATGCCGAGCGCGGCGGCCCGGCGCAGCGCGGCGCGCTGGGCGGCCCGCCGCCCCTCGGCGCTGACACCGGCGTCGGCGGCGCGGCGCACCGCGTGGTGGGCGTCGGCGGTGAGCGGTCCGGTCGGGTGGTAGCCGCGGAGCCGGTCGACGCCGGGCACGAGGTCGAGCAGGGCGGTGGTGGCGAGTGCCGAGTGGGCGTCGACGCGGGAAAGGTAGAGCGGGCGGCCGACGGCGGCCTCGTCCAGCTCGCGCCGCGCGGGGGGCTCGCGTTCCGGCCAGTTTGTGGTGTCCCAGCCCTGTCCGAGGAGCACCCCGTCGCCCGGCTGCGCGGCGGCGTGGGCGCGGACACGGGCGAGCGCGTCGGCGGCGGAACGGGCCGTCGCCAGGTCGAGGCCGGTGAGGGCGAGCCCGGCGGCGGTCGTGTGCACATGCGCATCCGTGAACGCGGGTGTGACGAGTGCGCCGTCCAGGTCGACGATCTCGTCAGCGGCGGCGGCAAGGGAGTCCGCGGCGGCCTCGGAGCCGACCCAGGCGACGCGGTCGCCGGTCACGGCCATGGCCGTGGCGAACGGGTCGGCGGGGCTGTGGACCTCGCCGCGGCGCAGCAGCACGGTGCGCGGCCGGCTGCCGGGGGTGGTGCTTTCGGTCATGCCCCCAGTCTTCCGCTCCCCCGCCCCCGGCCGGCCCGCGGGGCCCGCGGGGCCGCGGCAGACGGCCGACCGGTGTCAGATGCTCGGGGGCCTGGATTCGTAGGGGGTGGACAGCACGACGGTGGTGCGGGTGGAGACGCCCGCCAGGGAACGGATGCGGGCGAGCAGGTGTTCCAGCTCCGCGGGCGTGGCGACGCGGACTTTCAGGATGTAGTTCTCGTCGCCCGCGACGCTGTGGCACGCCTCGATCTCGGGCACTCCGGCGAGGCGGTCGGCGATGTCGTCCGGCGCGCTCGGGTCGAAGGGCTTCACCGAGATGAACGCGGTGAGCGGCAGCCCGACGGCCTCGGGCGCGACGATCGCGGCGTAGCCGCGGATGATGCCGCGCTGTTCGAGGCGGCGCACCCGCTGGTGCACGGCCGAGGTGGAGAGGCCGGTGGCCTTGCCCAGGTCGGTGTAGCTCATCCGCCCGTCCTTGACGAGCAGTTCCACGATGCGCCGGTCCAGTTCCTCCACGGTCCCGTAACCTACCCGGAACGGCGGCGTTCGGGGGGCGCGCGCCGTGCGGACCGCCGCGTGGTGACGCGTTCGCGACGTTTGTGTGACCAACGACACAAAATGCTGTCGGCGTCCGGTTCTGCTTCACGATTATTCGCTGATCGCCGCGGGAAGTGCTTGCTGTGGCCGACGCCACTGTGCCGTCCTAGGGGGATGTCATGCGCACCGTGAAGCCACTGAAGCGTTCCGAACACAGCGGTTTCGGGGCCGAGTTCCATGAGGATGCCGAGGTGTCCGACGAAGAGATGGAGGCGGCTGACCTGTTCCGCGTCGTCTGCCCGGACTGCACCCAGCCGATAGCGCTCGCCGCCCCCGGGACGGCGCTGCCCGAGCACGCGCTCTGCCCGACCCCGTGGAACCCGTTCGGGCTGACCGTGTGTGCCGGGTCCGGCCGCATGGTCGCCGATGAGAAGGCGGCGGTGGCGCCGGTGCCGCGGACCGGCCACGACACCGCGCTGCTGGCCTCGCTGCCGGAGAGCCTCGACTGGCGCCTCCAGCCGTTCTCCCACGCGACCCCCGACGACGCGGCGCTGCGGCAGGCGGCCTGACAGCCGCCTGCCCCGCGCTCGTTCAGGACGGGCCGACCAGGTGGCGGGCGATGACGCTGCGCTGGATCTCGTTGGTGCCCTCGACGATCTGGAGCACCTTCGCCTCGCGCAGATACCGTTCCGCCGGGAAATCCGCGGTGTAGCCGTAACCGCCCAGCAGTTGAACGGCGTCCACGGCGACGCGCATCGCGGTGTCCGTGCAGAACAGCTTGGCCATGGCTGCCTGCCGGGAGAACGGCTCGCCCGCGTCGCGCAGCCGGGCGGCACCCAGGTAGAGAGCGCGGCCGGCCTCGATCTGCGTGGCCATGTCGGCCAGCATGAACCGCAGCCCCTGGAAGTCGGCGACGGGCCGCCCGAACTGCTCCCGCCCGGCGGTGAACGCGAGCGCCTCGGAGAGCGCGGCCTGCGCCACGCCGATCGCGCAGGCCGCGATGCCGAGGCGGCCGGAGTCGAGGGCGGCGAGGGCCACCGTGAAGCCCTGCCCCTCCTCGCCCAGGCGGCGGTCGTCCGGCACCACGACCCCGTCGAAGTGGACCTGCGCCGTGGGCGACCCGTTCATGCCCATCTTGCGCTCGGGCGCGGCGGCGCCGAGCCCTGCGGCGTCCCCAGGCACGAGGAACGCGGTGATGCCGCGTGGTCCTTCGCCCCCGGTACGGGCCAGGACCGTGTAGAAGTCGGCGATGCCGCCGTGCGTGATCCACGCCTTGGTGCCGGTCAGCACCCAGGTGCCGCCGTCCCGGACGGCACGCGTGCGCAAGCTGGCGGCGTCCGAGCCCGAGGAGGGCTCGGAGAGGCAGTAGGCGCCGAGCAGCCCGCCGCCGAGCATGCCGGGCAGGTGCGCGGCCCGCTGCTCCTTGGTCCCGTAGGCCGCGAGCGCGTGGCAGGCGAGGGTGTGCACGCTGACGCCGAGGCCGACGGTCAGCCGGGCGGCGGCCAGCTCTTCGAGGACCTGGAGGTAGACCTCGTACGGCTGCTCGCCGCCCCCGTACTCGCCGGGGTAGGGCAGCGAGAGCAGCCCGGCGGCCGAGAGCCGTCCGAACGTGGCGCGGGGGAAGGTACCGGTGGCCTCCTCCTGGGCCGCGGCCGGCCGGATCTCGCGTTCGCTCAGCTCGCCGACCAGGGCGAGCAGGTCGCGCGCCTCCTGGGTCGGCAGGTGGCGCCGGACACGTCCGGCGCGGTCGATGGTGGCCATCGCGTTTCCTCCCTGGGGTGACGGCAGGTCACACGTCGGACCGCCGGGTCGCGGCGGCCGGGTGGTGGGCAGGGGTATCGGGGCCGGCGGGCGATCGGCCGACCGGGTGGTGGTGGTGCGTGCGCGGCACGAGGGGTGGGGCCGATGCTATGGCCGCTCCGGAGCTGCCGCGTATGAGGAACGCTCGGCGCGGCGGCGCGGGTCACCACCGGTGGTGTGCGGCAGGGACCTGGCGCCCGCGCGTGCGAACGGGTACCGCCGAGACGGCGAGCGCCGTGGCCGGCTGCCGCCGGGCCGGCTTCCCACGCCCCACGGCACCCCGGCACGCTGCCCCCTCGTCGCGGTCACGCCTCGGCCCTACCCACCCGGACGTGCGGGTACGCGCGGCCCGGGGCGCGGCCGGGTCAGGGGATGGCCTCGATGCGCCGCATGTTCTCCTCGCCCCAGGCACCCAGCGGCTCCAGGGCCGTGTTGAGGGAACGGCCGAAGTCGGTCAGCGAGTACTCGACCTTGGGCGGGACCTGGTGGTAGACCTCGCGGTGCACCAGGCCGCTGTTCTCCATCTCACGCAGTTGCAGGACCAGCATCCGCTCGCTGATCCCGGGCACCGCACGCCGTAACTCCCCGAAGCGCAGGGGGCCTTCGTCGAGCGAGAAGAGGATCAGCCCCTTCCACTTGCCCCCCATGACGTCGATGGCGGCGTCGAGCCCGCACGTGTACGTCCGCTTCTTCATGCGCACTCCTGTCGTTCCTGGGGCGGTGACGGGGCTCGGATGCGGCACCCGATCACCTTAACCGCGGCGACGGTGGGGGCCGGAACGCCCACCGTGGCCGCGGCCCTCCCCGGGCGTCACCGTGGCCCCGCGCGTCCGCGGGGCCACGGCGGCGCCGAAACGGCCCGCCGGGTCAGTCGATACCGACCGCGGCCAGCGCGGATTTCTGCTGCTCCGTCAGCTCGGTCGGGAAGTACAGGTAGCACACCCCGCCGGTGCCGCTCCTGACCTGGCCGGCCGCGTCGTACCGCTTCGTGCGCAGCCAGATGTTCTCGAACTGCCGACGCGCGTACACCCGCCGGACGGCCGTATTGTCGCTGCTGGCCGGGTCGTTGGCGATGACGTCGCCGTCCTCGGTGAAGCCGGTGACCGTCATCAGGTGCCCCGCGGTGCCGTAGCCGGCACCGTCGAGCTCGGCCTCGTAGAACGACTGCGACGTGATCAGCGGAATGCCAGCGGCGACCAGCCGCTCCGCGTCCGCGAGGGTCGCGATGCGGGTGACCACCGCCTGGAGACCGGAGTAGGTGGCGGCGTAGGCGGCGTTGAACGGCCAGTTGCCACAGCCCGCGTACTGGTAGTCGTAGGTGTACCTGGCGGCGTGGCAGACCTGCGGGTCGTCGAACCGCGGGTCGACCCAGGCCAGATCCTCCTCGGTGGGCGCCCGGCCCCAGGACTCGATGATCATTTGGGAGGAGGTGGGGCTGCACCACGCCTCGCCGCCGTTGTCGTACTCCGGGTACCGCCCGATGTGCACGTTCTGCGAGTACGGGGGAACGGTCACCTCGACGCCCGCGGCGGGCCCCGGCTCGGTCGTCGGCACCTCGAAGCGGTCCGGTACGGCCGAGGTCATGGCGCCAAGACGCCAGACGGTCGGCGTCGCGCCGCCGCCGGGCGCCCGGTAGAGGGTCAGGCGCAGCCGGTAGGAGGCGAGGAGCGGACCGGCGGCCGGATCGTCGACGGCGAAGGTGTCCGTCCAGACGCTGCTCCTGCCGTCCGACTGGTCGTCGACGGAGGTGCGCCTGATGTCCTCGTCGCCCGACGCCCAGATGCCCAGCGTGTACCAGGGGGTGTCGGTGCCGTCGGTGTAGGTGCCGCGCATCTCGACCCGCAGCCAGGTCCCGGCGGGTGTCTCGGCGTTCCACGAGGCGATCAGCTCGTTCGCCGGGGTGGCCGCCCGCTGCCGCGGGGAGAGCCACGTCGCGTACTCCCAGCTGCGGGTGGTCCCGGTGTGCGGGTCGGCGTAGTCGGCGGTGCCAGCGGGCGTGCCCACGGCCACGCCCGGCCTTGCGCCGGTGACGACGGTCACGCCGTCCGCGGTGCCGGACCGCCACTGTGCCGCGGTGGTCCAGCTCTTGTTGTGGATGGTCGAGGCGGCCGGGCGACGGCGCCCGCCGGCGGCGGAGCCCTCCGCCGCGGCGGCGCCGGACGGGAGCGAGGCGGTCGAGCCGACCGCGGCGGCGACGGCGGCGGCGAGTACGGTGCGGCGGGGCGTCGTGGTCACGGTGATGTTCTCCCGGTTGTCTCCGGTCGTCTGAAGGACGCGTGCCGACCACTATCGCCCGTCGCCGTCCTGACGACCAGTAAGCGACAGGGAACGCGCAGAAACAATATTGGTGTCGACCTGTGGCGCCGATACCCTGGCAGAGATGATCTTCGAATCCGACGACGCCGAGGACGCCGACCGCCCCGGCGAAGGGCTCGGCGGTCTTGCGGCCCGGGTGCGCGCCCTGCGGCCCTCCTGCGGTCCCGTGCGCCTGGTGGGGATCGACGGGCACGCCGGCTCGGGAAAGAGCACCCTGGCCCGCCGCCTCTCCGCGGCCCTGGGCGGCGCCCCGGTGGTACACCTCGACGACCTCGCCAGCCACGGCGCGTTCTTCGGCTGGGAGGACCGGCTGGCGCGGGGCGTGCTGCGCCCGCTGGCCGCGGGCGGGCCGGCGCGGTACCCCGTGTACGACTGGGAGCGCCGGAGGTACGCGCGGACCGCCGCGCTGCCGCCCGCGCCGGTGGTCCTGCTTGAGGGGGTGGGCGCGGGCCGGCGCGTGGTGCGCCCGTGGCTGGCGCTGCTGATCTGGCTGGCCGTGCCCGAGGAGACCGCTCACGCGCAGGGCCTGCGCCGCGACGGCCCGGGGCTGGCGGAATTCTGGCGGATGTGGGCGGCGGCCGAGCGGAGGCATTTCGCTGAAGATCCGTCAAAGCCCTTTGCGGATATCCTGATGGTACCGAGGGATGGCGGTTACCATGCCTGCGCGTGAGGCCCGGCGGGTGCCGGAGGCAGGCAACCGGAGCCCGTTGTGGGGGTCTTCATGAGTTCTGGCACGCAGGGCCCGCCCGATGCACGGGGCCCGCATACGGGCGCCGACCTGGCCTGGCTGCGCGGCGTCGACGCCTACACGGCGGCGGCATACCCCGAGGCGGAGGAGGAGTTCCGCGCCGCGGTCCGGGAGGACCCGGGGATGGCGGACGCCTGGCTGGGGCTGCACGCGCTGCGCACGGACGTGCCGGCCGCGCTGGCCCAGATGTACCGCCACCGCGCCCGTTTCGGGGAGCAACGCGCCCGGCACGGACGCCCGTTGAGCTCCTGGTACTGGCTGGGCTGGTGGGTGCAGCCGGTGCTGGAGAGCGCCCGCGACCTGCGGCTCGCCTACGCCTCGCACCTGCTGGACGGGCGGCGCATGTCGGAGCTGGACCGCGCGCTGGCCGAGTGCCCCGCTCCCGAGTCCGACCCCTGCGCCCGCTTCCTGCACGCCTGCCGCTGCTACCTCTCCAAGGACTGGGAGGGCCTGTACCGCTTCACCGCCACGCTGACCGGCGATCCGCTGCTCGGCGTCGAGGCCGGGCTCTTCGCCGGGATGGCACGGGTGCGGCTGGAGATGTACGACCAGGCGGAGCCGCTGCTGACGGCCGCCCTGATGCGCTGCCGCAGCGAGCAGCCGCAGCGCAAGGAGCTGCGGTACTGGCTGGCGCGGGCGCGCGAGGGCAGCGGGCGGAGCGCGGCGGCGATCCCGTTGTACCGGGCGGTGCACGGGGTGGACCCCGAGTTCATGGACACGGCGGTACGGCTGACGGCGCTGGCGGCGGAGGACCCGGAGGCCGCGCACATGGCGGCCGCGCTGCACGGGGACGAGGAGGCGTGGGCGGATGAGGCCGCGGACGGCGGGGCGGACGCGCCGTTCGGCTTCGGCTACCAGGGGCGGCGGATGCCGTCGCCCGCGGCGCCCGCGTCCGCTCCCGGCACCGCGGCCGGGCACGGGCTGCCGACCGCCGCCTCGCGCGGACTGCCGCCGGAGCCCGATCCCGCGCTGCTGGCGCGGACGCTGGCGGAGCTGGACCGGATGGTCGGCCTCGGCCCGGTGAAGGAGCAGGTGCGGGCGATGTCGGCGCAGCTGCGCATGGCCAGGCTCCGCTCGGGCCAAGGGCTGCCGGTGCAGCCGCCGAAGCGGCACTTCGTGTTCTCCGGCCCCTCGGGCACGGGGAAGACGACGGTGGCGCGCATCCTCGGCCGGATCTTCCACGCGCTGGGCGTGCTGTCGCACGACCGGCTGGTGGAGGCGCAACGGGCCGACCTGGTCGGCGAGTTCCTGGGGCAGACGGCCGTCAAGGCGAATCGGCTGATCGATTCGGCGCTGGGCGGCGTGCTGTTCATCGACGAGGCGTACAGCCTGGTGCACTCCGGCTACAGCAAGGGCGACGCGTACGGGGACGAGGCGCTCCAGGTGCTGCTGAAGCGGGCGGAGGACAGCCGCGAACATCTGGTGGTGATCCTGGCCGGGTACCCGGCGGGCATGGACCGGCTGCTGGCGGCCAACCCCGGTCTCGGCTCCCGTTTTTCCGCCCGGGTGGAGTTCCCCAGCTACCAGCCGGCGGAGCTGACGGCGATCGGCGAGCTGCTCGCGGCGGAGCACGGCGACGCGTGGGACGCGGAGGCGCTGGAGGAGCTGCGCAGCATCGGGGAGCACGTGGTCGGGGAGGGCTGGATCGACGAGCTGGGCAACGGCCGCTTCCTGCGGACCCTGTACGAATCGTCGTGCGCGTTCCGGGACGTGCGGCTGTCGGAGTCGGCGGCGGCGCCGACCCGCCAGGAGCTGTCGACGCTGCGGCTGCCCGACCTGATGCAGGCTTACGGCGAGGTGCTGTCCGGCCGGGGCGGCCCGCGGGCCGAGGAGGAGGACGGGCTGCCCCCCGTGCTCTGAGCCGCCGGGCCCGGCGGCCGGCCGGTCAGGAGGTGGTGTGGGCGGTGCCGAACGTTTCGGCGAGGGAACGGAGGGCCCGCGCGTCGGCCAGCGCCCGCTTCCTGGAGACGCCCGGCTGGATGGCCATGACGGGCTGCACGGTGCCGTCGGCGAGGTCGAGCGTGACCCACGGGTCGCCGGGACGCAGGGTGACCCGCACGATCTCCGCCCAGGCCAGGCGGCGTTTGGTGGTCAGGTTGACGACGGTCACCCCGTCCCGGTCGGCCGCCAGCCGCGGGCGGCTCAGCAGGCACAGCACGCCCCATATCAGCAGGCCCGAGGCGGCGACCGCCAGGCGTTCGCCCAGGGCCCAGCTCACCGCGCCGCCGGCGGGCAGCAGCGCGGCGATGAGGGTCAGCACGCCGAAGACGATGCCGCCGGTGGTCAGCAGCACGATCCGGGTGAGGACCGGGCGGAACGTGACGGGCAGGTCCGGCGGGCGGACGGCGGGCGCGCTCACAGCCGGGCGGCGTGGATGCCGGTGGTCAGGATCGCGCGGGCGCCGAGATCGTACAGCTCGTCCATGATGCGCTGGGCATCCTCGACGGGAACCATGGAACGGACCGCGACCCAGCCCTTGTCGTGCAGCGGGGACACGGTGGGCGATTCGAGACCCGGGGTCAGCGCCACCGCCTTGTCGACCAGCTCGGCACTGATGTCGTAGTCCATCATCACGTATCTGCGGGCGACCAGGACGCCTTGGAGGCGCCGCAGGAACTGCTGCACCTTGGTCTCCTGCGAGGTGTCGCCGGGGCGGCGGATGACGACGGCCTCGGATTCGAGGATGGGCGCGCCGATGATCTCGAGCCCCGCGTTGCGCAGGGTGGTACCGGTCTCGACGACGTCGGCGATGACCTCGGCGACCCCGAGCTGGATGGCGGTCTCGACCGCGCCGTCCAGGTGCACGACGGATGCCTCGACGCCGTGGTCCGCGAGGTGTCTGGCCACGACGCCCGCGAAGGAGGTGGCCACCGTGAGGCCGCCGAACTCCCCGACCTCGGTGACGGTGCCGGGGCGCGTGGCGTAGCGCAGGGTGGAGGCCGCGAAGCCGAGGCGCATGATCTCCTCGGCCCTGGCCCCGGAGTCGAGCAGCAGGTCGCGCCCGGTGACGCCGATGTCCAGACGGCCCGAGCCGACGTAGACGGCGATGTCGCGGGGGCGCAGGTAGAAGAACTCCACCTGGTTGTCGGCGTCGATCAACACCAGCTCGCGCCGGTCCTTGCGCTGCCGGTAGCCCGCCTCATGGAGCATCGCCGCCGCAGGCTCGGACAGTGAACCCTTGTTGGGAACGGCGATGCGCAGCATGGCGGAAGGCTTCCTTCTCGGCGGATGCGGATGTACGGATGTACGGATGTACGAGCGTGAACGCGGGCCGCGGCGGGGCCGGGCCGGGCCGGCTCAGAGATGAGCGTATACGTCTTCGAGGGTGACGCCCCTGGCCACCATCATCACCTGGAGGTGGTACAGCAGCTGGGAGATCTCCTCGGCGGTGCGGTCGGCGCCCTCGTGCTCGGCGGCCATCCACACCTCCGCGGCCTCCTCGACGACCTTCTTGCCGATGGCATGGACACCTTGGGCCACCAGCTCGGCGGTCCTGGAGGTGGACGGGTCGCCCGTGGCGGCCTTCTGCGTGAGCTCGGCAAAGAGCTCGTCGAATGTCTTGTTGGCCATGGTCCTCTTACCCTACGGCCTGCGTCCCGCGGCTCACCCCCGGGGTTCGGGGCTCACCCCCGGGGTTCGGGGACGGCCCGCAGCACGGCCGCGGTGGCGACGGCGGCGGACACCGCCTCGTGGCCCTTGTCCTCGGCGGAGCCGGCCAGCCCCGCCCGGTCGCGCGCCTGCTCCTCGGTGTCGCAGGTCAGCACACCGAAGCCGATGGGCACACCGGTGTCCACACCTACCTGGGTCAGGCCCTGGGTGACCCCCTGGCAGACGTAGTCGAAGTGCGGGGTGCCACCGCGGATGACGACGCCGAGCGCGACGACCGCGTCATAGCCGCGCGTCGCCAGGACCCGGGCGGCGACGGGCAGTTCGAAGCTGCCCGGCACGCGCACCAGGGTGTGCTCTGGCACGCCCAACTCGTCCAGGGCGCGCAAAGCTCCTGCCACCAGGCCGTCCATCACCGTGGTGTGCCACTGGGCGGCGACCACCGCGACGCGCAGGTCGGCGGAATCGGTCACGGTCAGCTCGGGGGCGCCGTTGCCACTCACTCGTCGGTCTCCTCGTTCTCGTCGGTCTCGTCGGTCTCGTCGGTCTCGCCGGTGCTCCACCGGCGCGTCTTCCGGGCTGCTTCGGGGCCGCTTCCGGGCCTCGCCGCGGCGGCCGGCGCCTCGCGGGCCGCGGGCCGTCGGCCGCCGCGGCCGGTCACTGGTTGCCGCAGGCGTGGGCCGGGGCGGGGTCGAGCCACGGCAGGTCGTGCCCCATGCGGTCCCGCTTGGTGCGCAGGTAGCGCAGATTGTGCTCGCTCGCGGGGGCCGGCATCGGCTCGCGGCCGTTGATCCGCAGGCCGTGCCGGAGGAGCGCGGCGGTCTTCTCCGGGTTGTTGGTCATCAGCCGCAGGGAACGCACCCCGAGGTCGGCGAGGATGCGGGCACCGGCGGCGTAGTCGCGGGCGTCGGCGGGCAGGCCGAGTTCCAGGTTGGCGTCCAGGGTGTCGCGTCCGCGCTCCTGAAGCTCGTAGGCGCGCAGTTTGGACAGCAGTCCGATGCCGCGGCCCTCGTGTCCGCGCAGGTAGAGCACGACGCCGCGGCCCTCGGTCCTGATCCGGTCCAGGGAGGCGCGCAACTGCGGCCCGCAGTCGCATCTGCGGGAGCCGAAGACGTCGCCGGTGAGGCATTCGGAGTGGACGCGGACCAGCACGTCCTCCCCGTCGCCGAGGTCGCCGGCCACGAGCGCGATGTGCTCGACGCCGTCGGCGGTGGAACGGTAGCCGTAGGCGCGGAAGTCGCCGTGGACGGTGGGCAGCGCGATGTCGGCCTCGCGCCGCACGGTGGGGGCGGCCTCCTCGCCCGTGGTCCTGCGGTAGGCGATGAGGTCCTCGATGGAGATGATCGCGAGGCCGTGCTTGCGGGCGAACGAGCGCAGCGCGGGCAGGCGCAGCATGGTGCCGTCCTCGGCGGCGATCTCCACGACCACGGCCGCGGAGCGCAGACCGGCGAGCGCGGCGAGATCGACCCCGGCCTCGGTGTGGCCGGGGCGCACCAGGACACCGCCGGTGCGGGCCCGCAGCGGGAAGACGTGCCCGGGCCTGGCGAAGTCGGACGGGGCGGCGGCGGGGTCGGCGAGGAGCCTGATGGTGGCGGCGCGGTCGGCCGCGGAGATGCCGGTGGTGACGCCGTGCGCGGCCGTGGCGTCGACGGACACGGTGAACGCGGTGGCCATCGACTCGGTGTTCTTCTCGACCATCTGCGGCAGGTCGAGCCGGTCGAGGTCGTCGGGCGCCATGGGCACGCAGATCATCCCGCGGCACTCGCTCATCATGAACGCGACGACCTCGGGGGTGATCAGCTCCGCGGCGACGATGAGGTCGCCCTCGTTCTCGCGGTCGGCGCTGTCCACGACCACGACCGGGCGCCCCTGGGCGAAGTCCTGGACGGCGCGGGCGACCGGGTCGAGGGGCGGCTGGCCGCCGAGCGCGGGGGCGGTGCGGTCCGTGACGGTCACGTGGTGGCTCCTTCCGGGACGGGCCGCGGATCGGCGGTGCGGGAGCGCCGCCACCAGTCGCGCAGGCCCCACAGGACGAGGAAGAGGTAGACGACGTAGACGAGGCCGGAGAACGGGAGTCCGCTGCTGAAGGCGAGCGGCACGCCGACGACGTCCACCAGCAGCCAGGCGAACCAGAACTCGACCAGGCCGCGGGCCTGGGCGAACATGGCGGCCAGCGTGCCGACGAAGATGTAGGCGTCCGGCCAGGGGTTCCACGACAGGTCGGGGAAGGCGGAGAACAGCCCGCCGACGACGAGGGTGCCGACCGCGGTGCCGATCGCCAGCACGGCGCGCTCGGGCCAGGTGGCGAAGCGGACGACGATCTGGCCGTCGCCCGACTGCCTGCGGCCCAGCTGCCACTGCCGCCAGCCCCACAGGGCGACGGTGACGACCAGGAGCTGCTTGCCCACGCCGCCGCCGAGCTGGGCGGCGGTGTAGGCGGCGACGAGTATGAGGCCCGAGAGCAGCTGGACGGGCCAGGTGAAGATGGAGCGGCGCCAGCCCAGGGCGAGGGCCGCGAGCCCCGCCAGGTTCCCCGTCATGTCGGACCACATGACGTCCTGGCCGAACGCGGAGAAGGCCGTGGCGTTCAGCTGGTCCACGAGGCTCATCGGGTGCTCACCCGGTCAGGTGTGCGCTCCTGGTGGGCGAGCAGCCGTTCCACGTACTTGGCCAGGACGTCGACCTCCAGGTTCACCATGTCGCCCGGCTGCCGGAACCCCAGGGTGGTCAGGTCGAGCGTGGTGGGGATGAGGCCGACGGAGAAACGGTCCTCCGCGGCCTCGACCACGGTGAGGCTGACCCCGTCCACGGTGATGGAGCCCTTCTCCACGACGTAGCGGGACAGGGCCTCGGACAGCGAAAAGGTGACGGACTCCCAGTGGTCGCCCGGGGCGCGGCCGAGGACCGTGGCCGTGCCGTCCACGTGGCCCTGGACGATGTGGCCGCCGAGTCGCCCGCCCACGGGGGTGGGCCGTTCGAGGTTGACGCGGTCGCCCGGCCCGAGCAGCGCCAGGTTGGAGCGGTGCAGGGTCTCCGCCATCACGTCGGCCGTGAACTCGCCCTCCCCGGTCTCCACGACCGTCAGGCAGACACCGTTGACGGCGATGGAGTCGCCGTGCCCGGCGTCCTCGGTGACGACGGCGCCCCGCAGGCGCAGGCGAGCGGAGTCGCCGGTGCGCTCGATGGTGACGATCTCGCCCAGTTCTTCGATGATTCCGGTGAACACTCACAACTCCTCGGGGAGGCAGCCGGGAACGGCAGTGATCCGCACGTCGGGGCCGATGCGGACCAGGTCGGTGATGCGAAGGCGCAACGCCTCCGCGACGGTGGTGATTCCGGCGTTCGCCAGAACGTGCGGCCCCGCGCCGAGCAGTGCGGGGGCGAGGTAGCCCACGACCTCGTCGACGGCGCCCGCGGCGGCGAACGCGCCCGCCAGGGTGGGCCCGCCCTCCAGCAGGACCGACCGCACCTCGCGCGCGTGCAGGGCCGCGAGCAGCGCGGCGACGTCGAGGCCGCGCCCGCCTGCGGCGCGGGGCAGCCGCACCACGTCGGCCCCCAGGCGCCCGGTCCGCTCGGCCGGGAGGTCGTCGGCGACGGCGATCAGGGTGGGCGCCGCGTCGTCGAGCACGCGGGCGCCCGGCCGGACGGCTGCGGCCTCGGTGTCGGCCACGACGCGCAGCGGCGGCCGGGCGGCGGGGACGCCGCGCACGGCCAGGTGCGGGTCGTCGGCGCGGGCCGTGCCGGAGCCGACGAGCACGGCGTCGGACTCGGCGCGCAGCCGGTGGACGTCGGCCCTGGCGGCCGGGGAGGTGATCCAGCGGCTGGTGCCGTCCGCGGCGGCGACGCGGCCGTCCAGCGTGGCGGCGTACTTCCAGCGGACGTGCGGGCGCCCGCGGCGTACGGAGGTGAGCCAGGCGGCGTTGACGGCGGCGGCCTCGCCGGCGAGCAGACCGGCCGCGACCTCGACGCCCGCGGCGCGGAGGGTCCCGGCACCGCCCCCGGCGAGCGGGTTGGGGTCGGCGACGGCGTAGACGACGCGGGCGATTCCGGCGTCGACGAGGGCGCGGGCACAGGGCCCGGTACGGCCGGTGTGGTTGCAGGGCTCCAGGGTGACCACGGCGGTGCCGCCGCGGGCCGCGGCCCCGGCGGCGGCCAGCGCGTGCACCTCGGCGTGCGGGCCGCCGGCCTGCCGGTGCCAGCCCTCGCCCGCGGTCCGGCCGTCCGGGCCGAGCACGACGCAGCCGACGACCGGGTTGGGACTCGTGCTGCCGAGGCCACGCGCGGACAGCTCGATGGCGCGGCGCATCGCCGCTGCCTCGGGCGTGCCGCCGGGGCGGGCTGCGGGTGGGGCGGCCACCGGTCCTCCTGCCTGGATCAGGCACGGCTCCGGGGCTCGAAGAGACAGACGGACGCAAGGAGATGGCGGGCCTGGCAACCGGCCGCCCCCACGGGGGACGAACCGGCGCGCGGGGCCTGCCGGTCCCGCTCCGCCGCGCACTGCCTCCCATCCGGACTTTAACCGTCGGCCCAGGAATTCCACCTGGTCAACCGGCCGCTGGAAGCGGCCGGGTCGCGGACTATAACCGCCGGTTCGGAATTTCACCGACCCCGGAGTGCGCTACGTCACTGGTACGGATACCAGTGTGCCACGGCCGCCCGACGGCCACCTGTGGCTGTGGGCCGGCTCACAGCGAGAATGTCAGGTCCCGCGCCACTCGGGCCGCACGGCGCGGGAAGGGACGGATCAGCGTTCGGTGCCGAAGAGTTCGCGGCGCGCGGTGTCCAGGGCGGTGGCCAGCGCCCCGCTGAGGACGGGGCTGCCGGTGACCGTGGCGGCGCGGACCTCGGTGACGAGGGGTGAGAGGGTCCGCAGCCGCCGCTCGACGCGGCCGGCCAGCGCGGCGCCCCCGGCGCGGCCGACCTCGCCGCCGAGCACCACGCAGCCGGGGTCGAGCACCGCCACCACCCCGGCGGTGCCGACGGCGACCCGGTCGGCCAGCTCGTCGAGGAACGCGGCGCTCGGGCCCGCGTCGGCGGCGCCGGCGGCGCGGACGGCCTCCTCCGCGGCGCTGGCGTCGTCGGCGTCCGCGGCGGGCAGGCCGTGCCGCCTGGCCAGGGCGCAGACGGCGGCGCTGGCGGCCAGGGTGTGGAAGCCGCCGTCGCAGTCGGTGGCCGAGGGCAGCCCCCCGGTGCCGGGTACCGGCAGGAAGCCGAGCTCCCCCGCGCCGCCCGAGGCGCCGCGGCGCAGGGCGCCGTCGAGTACGACGGCGGCGCCGGTGCCGTGGCCGAGCCACAGGAGGACGAACGTGTCGCGGTCGCGGACGGCTCCGGCGCGGTGCTCGGCGAGACCGGCGAGGTTGACCTCGTTCTCCAGGAGCACCGGGGCGGCCAGGCGGCGCCGCAGGGCGGTGAGCAGGTCGCCGTGCCAGCCGGGCAGCGAGGTGACGGGCAGCAGGGCGCCGGTGGCCGGGTCGGCGAGACCGGGGGCGCCGAGCACCGCCGTGTGCACGGCGGGCACGCCGGCGGTGCGCATGGTGTGCTCCAGAGTGCCGAGCACGCCGTTCACCGCCTCGCGCGCCTGGGCGTGCGCTCCGGCGGGTACCGGGCGGGCGGCGCGGCCGACGATCTGCCCGGTCAGGTCGGCGAGCACGAGTGAGACGCCGTGGGTGCGGACGTCGAGGGCGGCGACGTGCGCGCGGTCGCCGACAAGCCCGTACAGCCGGGCGTTGGGTCCCCGGCGCTCCTCCCCCGCCTCGCCGACGACGGCGACGAGCCCGTCCCGGCCGAGACGGCCCAGGAGGTCGGCGACGCTCGGCCGCGAGAGGCCGGTGAGGTCCCGCAGCCGTGCCGCTGTCAACGGCCCCCGTTCAACGAGGAGTTCGAGGGCGATGCGGTCGTTGATGGCCCGCGCCGTGCGGGGCGACGCGGTGCGCGCTCGGATCATGCGGGCATCCTCGCAGACTTTTTATCAGTAAGGCTTCCTGATAGTTTAGCCCGCGGCCTCATGCGGCCTCGTCACGGCACCCGTCCCCCGCTCACGAAGGGCGCCCCACCACCCATGACGCAGCAGCACAACGCCACCGACGACCGGAGCCGCGTCCGCCGGGCCCGGCGGTCGGTCGGCATCGTCTTCGCCCTCCACGGAACCGTCAGCGGCAGCTTCGCCACCCGCATCCCCTGGCTGAAGGATCACCTGGACCTCAGCACGGCGGAACTCGGCCTCGCACTGGCCTTCCCCGCCATCGGCGCCTCCCTCGCCATGCCGCTGGCGAGCCGGCTGATGCACCGGCACGGGGCGCTCGCCGCGGTGCGCGCGCTGCTCGCGCTGTGGTGCGCGGCGCTCGCGCTCCCCGCGTTCGCGCCGGGCATCCCGGTGCTGTGCGCGGCCCTGTTCGCCTTCGGCGCCACCGCGGGCATGGCGGATGTCGCCATGAACGCGCAGGGCGTGGACGTCGAACGTCTCCACGGCCGGTCGATCATGTCCGGGCTGCACGGCCTGTGGAGCGCGGGCGCCCTCGCGGGCTCGGCCGCCGGGGTGGGCGCCGTCTCCCTCGGCCTCGACGCGCGGGCGCATCTGACCCTGGTCGCCCTCGCCCTGATAGCGGCGGTGCCCCTGGCCTGCCGCGGCCTGCTCGACGTGCGGCCGGAGCCGGCGGACGACCCGCCGCCGCGCTTCGCCCTGCCGCCGCGTTCCGCGCTGCTGATCGGCGCCGTCGGCATGTGCGCGATCCTGGCCGAGGGCGCCAGCATGGACTGGTCGGGCGTGTACCTCCAGGACATCACGGGGGCCTCGGAGGCGGTCGGCGCCGCCAGTTTCACCGCGTTCGCCTGCACGATGGCCGCGGCCAGGCTGGCGGGGGACGCCGTGGTCATGCGCTTCGGGCCGGTCCTGACAGTGCGGATCAGCGGCCTGCTCGCCGTCCTCGGCGGCGTCCTGGTGGTGACGGCCCGGGTGCCGGCGCAGGGCATCGCCGGGTTCGCGCTGCTCGGGGTGGGCATCGCGGTGGTCGTCCCGCTGGCCTTCGCGGCGGCGGGGCGCTCCAGCGCCCATCCGGGCCAGGCGATAGCGGGCGTCGCCACCGTCACCTACACGACGGGGCTCATCGCGCCCACGCTGGTCGGCACGGTCGGCGAGGTCTTCTCGCTCCAGGTGTCCTTCGGCCTGGTGACGGCCGCCGCCTCGGTGCTCGTGATCGCGGCCGGCGTGCTCGGCGCGCCCCGGCGCGGCGGGCCGGTGGCACGGGACGCGACGACCGCCGCGGGCGGTGCGCCGGCGCGCGGCGCCGGCGAACCGCCGTCCTGAGCCGGGCGGCCCGGCGGGACGGCCCGGCGGGACGGCGGCCCCGCCGGGCACGGCGGTCAGCCGAGGTTGCGGACCGCCTGGTAGTACGTCCATGCGGTGGCGTCGCAGGCCGAGCCCGTCGCTCCCGAGTAGTCGTCGCAGACCCGCTGGAGGTCCGCGTAGAAGGCACTGTCCAGCCGCGCCTTGTTCGCGTCGAACGTGCCGAGGTCCTTGTAGTTGCGGTACCCGAAATCATGCCGCGCGCACGACAGATCGAACGGAAAGCCGAACGGGTTGTCCGGCGACCACGAACACAGATCGGTGCTCCAGTCGAAGTCGTACTCCGACCAGCCGCCCTGGTTGTTGCGCGCGGACAGCCAGGAGCTGTAGCTGTTCGCCCCGGTCTGGGTCCAACTGGACAGCACCTGGGGCTTGTCGGCCGGCGCTGCGACGGCCGGGGCGGCCGAGGCGGCGACCGTGCCGACGGCGAGAGCGGCGGTGGACAGAGCGGTGGCGAGCCGATGACGGGTGCGCATGCGCATCCTCCGGGATTCGGACGGCCTGGTGAACGGCCGTGTGGGGACCGGAAGATGAAGTTACGACTCGGTAATGAAATACTCAACCCTATGCGCATTTACGCGAGTTGACAGACCGGCCAACGAAAGGCCCGCGCCCGGCGCAATGCGCGTCACACCCCCGCCGACCTGCGGCGCCGCGCGGCCGGGCGGGGCCGGGCCGCGCGGGCCCCGCAGCCGGTGCATGGGCACCCGCGCCGGGCGCGGGCCGGCGGGAACGCGCGGGAGACTCACACCGGGCGCGCCCGCACCCAGGTGCCGTCCTCGGTCAGGACCGTGTCGACGGCGAGCCCGGCCCCGGCCAGCGCGCGGGCGAAGGCGTCACCGCGGTACCGGTAGGACAGGAACGTCTGCGTCCACCGCACGTCGGGGAATTCGTACTCGACCCGTATCGAGGACGTGTCGGGCCCCACCGGATCGGCGGCGGCGACCCGGACGAGACCGCCGTCCCCGGTCCGCGACTCCCGCGGCGCCCGCTCGTGCCAGTCCGCCCCCTCCCGTTCGATGAGAACGCAGCCGTCGTCCGCGACATGGCCGCGGCAGGTGCGCAGCAGGCCCCGGCGCACCTCGGGATCGCCGCTGTGCACCAGGAACGAGCCGAGCAGCACCACGTCGAACCGCTCCCCGCCCAGGTCGAGCGACTCGGCCGACGCGCACACCGTGCGCGCGCCGCGGACGTGGCCCAGCATCTCCGGTGACTCGTCGACGGCCGTGACGGCGAACCCGCGTGCCAGCAGCGGATGCGTCACCCGCCCCACGCCGCAGCCCAGTTCGAGAACGGAGGAGCCCGGCGGCACGGCCGAGGCCACAACGTCGGGCTCCCGGCCGACCGGAAGCCTCAGGTAGCGTTCCACGGCGCAGCCGTCCGGGGTGATCGCGCCCGGGCCCGTTCCCTGATATCCCTCACGGGTGTGTGCAGTCATACCGAGCAGGACAGCACACCGCGGGCCGCGGCCGACAGCCCGCGCTCCGGATCACAGCCAACTGGCGTGCAGCGGCTGGCCCTCCGCGTATCCGGCGGCGCTCTGCACCCCGACCACCGCCCGCTCGGTGAACTCCTCCAGCGTCGCCGCCCCCGCGTAGGTGCAGGCGGACCTGACCCCGGCCACGATCGAGTCGATCAGGTCCTCCACCCCTGGCCGCGCCGGGTCGAGGAACATCCTGGAGGTCGAGATCCCCTCCTCGAAGAGGCTCTTGCGGGCCCGGTCGTAGGCCGACTCCTCGCTGGTCCTGTTCCGCACGGCCCGCGCCGATGCCATGCCGAAACTCTCCTTGT
This sequence comes from Streptomyces johnsoniae, assembly GCF_031845565.1. NCBI lineage: Bacteria > Bacillati > Actinomycetota > Actinomycetes > Kitasatosporales > Streptomycetaceae > Streptomyces > Streptomyces johnsoniae. The sequence goes on from NZ_JAVREV010000004.1 coordinate 205,815, forward strand.
ACAGGCGGCCGTCGGCGGCCTGCTGGAGATCGCCCGGTGACTCGAAGGTCCCGGCGAACCACGAGCCGATCATCACGTTCGACGCGCCGGCGGCCAGCGCCATGGCCACGTCCCTGGGGTGCCGCACGCCCCCGTCGGCCCACACGTGCTTGCCGAACCTCCGCGCCTCGGCGGCGCATTCGAGCACCGCGGAGAACTGGGGACGGCCGACCCCCGTCATCATGCGGGTGGTGCACATCGCGCCGGGTCCGACGCCCACCTTCACGATGTCGGCCCCGGCCTCGATGAGGTCGCGGGTGCCCGCGGCGGAGACCACGTTGCCCGCCACAACGGGCACCTGCGGATCGAGGCCGCGGACCGCGCGGACGGTGGCGAGCATCGACTCCTGGTGGCCGTGGGCCGTGTCCACCACCAGGGTGTCGACCCCGGCTTCGAGCAGCGCCTTCGCGCGGCCCGCCACATCGCCGTTGACCCCGACCGCCGCCGCGATCCGCAGCTGCCCGCGGTCGTCCGTGGCGGGCGTGTACAGCGTGGCGCGCAGCGCCCCCTTGCGGCTGAGTATGCCGACGAGGCGGCCGTCCCGGCCGACCGCGGGCGCGATCTTACGGTGGGCGGAGTCCAGGGCGGTGAACGCCTCGCGCGGGTCCTGCGTCGCGTCGAGCACCAGCAGATCGCGGGACATCACCTCGCCCACCTGCGTGAACCGGTCCACCCCCGTCAGGTCCGCCTCCGTGACGATGCCGACCGGACGTTCCGCGGAGACCACCACCCCGGCGCCGTGCGCACGCTTCGGCAGCAGCGCGAGGGCGTCGGCGACGGTCTGGGTGGGGGCGAGGACGATCGGGGTGTCCAGCACGAGGTGGCGGCGCTTCACCCAGCCGATGACCTCGGTGACGACGTCGAGCGGAATGTCCTGCGGGATCACCGCGAGGGCGCCGCGGCGGGCGACCGTCTCGGCCATCCGGCGGCCCGCGACCGCGGTCATGTTGGCCACGACGAGGGGAATGGTGGTGCCCGTCCCGTCGGGAGCGGCAAGGTCCACGCCCAGCCGGGAGCCGACCGCCGAACGGTTGGGGACCATGAAAACGTCGTCGTACGTCAGATCGTAGGACGGCGTGGAATCGTTGAGGAACCTCATGTTGCTCGCTCTCTCACCTGCTGCGGTACGGATTCGGCCGGTGGGGAGCTGCGGCTCCTGTGTCATTATCTCCGATCCCCGCGCGGACCGACGAGCCGGAGGGGCGGCGCCCGAGACATCCGCACACGCGTTCGCACGGCGAGCCCGGCCCGCGGCGGGCATGGCCCTGTGCGCCTCGCCCCGACCGCCACCTCCCGCTGCTGATGGGCGGCGCGGGCACCGGCGCCCTGCGCGTGGCCGCCCGGCACGCCCGACCTGTGGAACGTCCAGGGGCCGCCGCACCACGACATCGCCCAGGTCCGCGCCCGCGTCCTGGCCCTGGAGGCGCAGTGCGCGGCCGTCGGCCGGGCCCCCGGGGCGATCACCCGCTCCGCACAGCGGCACGTCTCCTACGACGACCCGGCCGCGACGCGCACGGCCGTGCCCGGCCTGATCGACGCGGGCATCAGCCACATCGTGCTCAGCCTGCCGATGCCGTTCCCGCCGGGGGCGGCCCGGTGGGCGGCAGAGGAGATCATCGGCCCGGTCCGCGCCGCCCGGGCTACGCGTCCGGGTCCGAGCGGTCCAGGGCCGGCTGCCGCCCGGACGGCTGCGACAGCAGCCGGTCGGCCGCCGCCGAGTCGGTGACCAGGCTCGTCACCAGTCCCGAGCGCAGCACCGCCCCGATGGCGTCCGCCTTGCGCCGCCCGCCCGCGATGGCCACCACCTCGGGCACCCGGCGCAGCCGCTCGGCCTCCACGGTGATGCACCGCTCCCCCAGATCGCGCCCGACGCGGCGGCCGTCCGCCGCGAACAGGTGCGCCGACATCTCGGCCGCCACCCCGAGCGAGGCGTAGTGCTCGCGCTCGTCCTTGGCCAGCATGTCGTGCACGGCCGAGATGCCGGGCTCCCACGAGCCGATCGACACCGCGGCGATCGTGACCTTGTCGAAGTATTCGAACGCCGCCGCGATCCCCGGCTGCCTGCGCAGCGCCGCCGCGGTGCCCGGGTCGGGCAGCAGCATCGGCGCGTAGATCGGGTGCGCCGCCCCGCCCGACACGGCCGCCGCGCGCCGCACCGCCTCGACCGAGCCGCGCTCCGCCGTCCCCGCGTCGTACACCCCGGTCAACTGCACCACGGTGCACGGCGGAAGCTCGCGCAGGGCCGCCGCCATGTGAATCGTCGAACGCCCCCACGCCAGGCCGAGCACGTCCCCCTCCGAGACCAGCTCCCCCAGCAGCTCCGCCGCCACCTCGCCCAGATGCTCGGGATCGGGCGTGTCGTCCGCCGTGCCGGACGGCGACTCGGCCACCACCACGTGCCGCAGGCCGTAGCGGGCGCGCAGCGCGTCGGAGCGCTCCGCGTCCAGCTCGGCGGGGACCCTGATCTCGATGCGCACCAGATCGTGCTCCACCGCGGACTCCAGCACGCGGGCGACCTTGAACCGGCTGACTCCGAACTCGTCGGCAATCTGGATCTTCGACTTGCCTTCCAAGTAGAAGCGGCGCGCCATCGCGGCCGCCTGCATCAGCTCGGCGGGCCCCATTCGTGTGGCTGACCTGCCGGTCGGCACCGCATTCACCTCACTGTCCTCCGCCTTGTGTCCCCGCTCACGTTCGCCTGTTCATCCTCGCAGATGCCGGGCACCACCGGTCCTGGCCCTGCACTCCGCGGGAGGCGGAGAACCGGATCGACAGCAGCTGTTCATCCCGATGTGGGGCGAGAGGCGGCCTTTTCGGCCTGGGCGCGGAGCGACGCGACGGCCGCCGCCGGATCGTCCGCGCCGTAGACGGCCGATCCGGCGACGAAGACGTCGGCGCCGGCCTCGGCGCACCGTTCGATCGTCGAGGCCGAAACCCCGCCGTCCACCTGGAGCCACAGCGGCAGCCCGTGCCGGTCGATGAGCTGCCGGGTACGGCGGATCTTCGGCAGCATGATGTCGAGGAACGACTGCCCGCCGAACCCCGGCTCCACCGTCATCACCAGCACCATGTCCAGCTCGGGCAGCAGGTCTTCGAACGGCTCGATCGGCGTGGCCGGTTTCAGCGCCAGCGAAGCCCGCGCACCCTTGGCCCTGATCTCGCGTGCCAGCCGCACGGGAGCCGCGGCGGCCTCGGCGTGGAAGGTGACGGAGCCCGCCCCGGCCTCGACGAAACCCGGCGCCCAGCGGTCGGGGTCCTCGATCATCAGGTGGCAGTCGAGCGGGGTGCCGGTGGCCCTGCCCAGCGCCTCGACGACGGGCAGCCCGAGCGTCAGGTTGGGCACGAAGTGGTTGTCCATCACGTCGATGTGCAGCCAGTCGGCGCCCTCGACGGCCGCCGCCTCCTCGGCGAGGCGGGCGAAGTCGGCTGACAGCATGCTGGGGTTGATCTGAGCCATGGCCTCAAGTATTCAGCATGTCAGCGCGGCAGAACGGGCCGCCCGCCCCCTGCCGGGTCCGCCGCAGCAGCGCCAGGTACATGGCGTCGGTGCCGTGCAGGTGCGGCCACAGCTGAACGTCCGGCCCCTCGCCGAGATCCGGCACACCGGGCAGCAGCGGACGGGCGTCCACCCACTCCGCGCCGGTGTCCGTCAGGCCCTTCAACACGTCCGCGACGACCAGGCGGGTTTCGGCCAGATGCGGCGAACAGGTCGCGTACCCCACGACTCCGCCCGGCCGGACCGCCCGCAACGCCCCGCGCAGCAGCTCGCGCTGCACCGAGGTGAGCCTGTCGATGTCCTCGGGACCGCGGCGCCAGCGCGCCTCGGGGCGGCGGCGCAGCGCGCCGAGGCCGGTGCAGGGCACGTCCACCAGGACGCGGTCGAACGTGCCCGGCCGCCAGGCGGGCCTGGTGCCGTCGGCCACGACCGTGTGCGCAGGGCCCGGGTTGCCCGCCAGGGTGCGGGCGACGAGCCTGGCCCGGTGCGGCTGCTTCTCCGCCGCGAGCAGTGTGGCCCCGCGCTCGGCGGCGAGCCCGGCGAGCAGTGCGGCCTTGCCGCCCGGGCCCGCGCAGCCGTCGAGCCAGCGGGTGTCGCCGCCGGTCAGCGGCGCGTTCGCCAGGGCGAGCGCCACCAGCTGGCTGCCCTCGTCCTGCACGCCCGCGCGGCCGTCCCGGACGGCGTCGAGCGCGCCGGGCTCGCCGCCCTCGGCCAGCCGGGCCGCGTACGGGGACCAGCGCCCCGGGTCGGCCCGCCCGTCCGCCAGCAGCTCGGCCACGGTGGAGCGCCCCGGCCGGGCCGCGAGGGTCACGCGGGGCCGTTCGTTGTCCGCGGCCAGCAGGCTCTCGATGCCCTCCCGGCCCCCGCCGAGCGCGTCCCACAGGGCCGCGACGATCCACCGCGGGTGGGCGTGCACCAGGGACAGGTGGCGTTCGGGATCGTCGTCGTAGGGCGGTGCCAGCCGCGTCAGCCAGCCGTCCAGGTCATGGGCCGCAACGCGGCGGAGCACGGCGTTGACGAACTTGGCCCGCCCGTCGCCGAGTACGCAGCGCGCCAGCTCGACGGTCGCGCTGACGGCCGCGTGGCTGGGGATGCGGGTGGCGAGCAGCTGGTGCGCGCCGAGCGAGAGCACGTCGAGCACCGGCGGGTCGACCTCGCGCAGCGGCCGGTCCACGCACTCGGCCAGCACCGCGTCGTAGGTGCCCTGGCGGCGCAGCGTTCCGTAGACCAGCTCCGTGGCCAGGGCGGCGTCCCTGGCGTCGAGCGTGCCGGTGGACCTGGCCCTGGCCAGCATCGGGGGCAGCACGAGATTGGCATAGGCATCGCGCTCGTCGACGGCACGCAGCGCGTCGAAGGCGAGAATCCGCACCGGGTCCCGGCGGGGTCGTCGGTAGGGCCTGGCGGGTCGGCGCGGCCGGCTGCTCACGGAAAGGTCAACTCCGGTGGTACGGGACGGGGTGCGGTTCAAGCCTACGGCGGAGTTCTCAGCTGCCGAGCCGCTCGCCGGGGGCGACGCGGACGCCCCTGGCCCAGTCCGCGGCCCGCATCGGCTTCTTGCCCTGGGGCTGCACCCAGACCAGCTCGACGGCGTGCGAGCCGGTGCCCGCGTGCACGGTCTGCTTCTCCGCGGCCAGCTCGCCCGGCGCCAGGCCGGTCCGCTCGGGCACCGGCGTGACCTGCCGCAGCTTCAGGCGTTCGCCGCGGAAGAGGGTCCACGCGCCGGGCGCTGGGGTGCAGGCGCGGACCCGCCGGTGGACGTGCAGGGCGGGCGCGGTCCAGTCGGCGGCGGCGTCCTCGACGCTGAGCTTGGGGGCGAGGCTCACGCCCTCCGCGGGCTGCGGCCTCGGGGCCAGCGTGCCGTCCTCGATCCCGTCCATGGTGGCGGCCAGCAGCCCGGACCCGGCCAGCGCGAGCCGGGTCAGCAGATCGCCGCTGGTGTCGTCGCGCCGGATCTCCTCGGTCAGCACCCCGAACACCGGACCGGAGTCCAGGCCCTCCTCGATGAGGAACGTGGCGGCGCCGGTGATCTCGTCCCCCGCGAGCAGCGCGTGCTGGACCGGTGCCGCGCCGCGCCAGGCGGGGAGCAGCGAGAAGTGCAGGTTGACCCAGCCGCGGGGCGGGATGTCCAGGGCGACCTTGGGCAGCAGTGCACCGTAGGCGACGACCGGGCAGCAGTCCGGCGCGATCTCCCTGAGCCGGTCGAGGAAGGCGGGGTCGCGCGGCCTGTGCGGCCGGAGGATCTCGATCCCGGCCTCCCGGGCGCGCTCGGCCACGGGGCTGGGGACCAGGCGCCGGCCGCGGCCCGCGGGGGCGTCGGGCCGGGTGACGACGGCGACGACCTCGTGCCGGTCCGAGGCAAGCAGGGCGTCCAAGGCGGGAACGGCTACCTCGGGCGTGCCGGCGAAGACGAGCCTCATCGTGCGGGATTCACCTCTCGTGCGAGTGCGAGTGCGGGGCGGGTGCGGGTGCGGGTGCGGGGCGGCTCGCAAGTCTACGGTCCGCGACGCCCGGGTGACGCGAGGGGCGGGCAGGACCCGGAGTGCTCCGCCCAGTTGACGATGCGCGCCGACAGCGTGACCCCGACGGGCGCTGGCGCGTTGTCAAGACAGATTGACCGCAACGGGCCGATTTCGGGCCCGCTTCCTTGACGCCGGTTCGAGAGGCTTGTTCATGGCCGACCACGCCACCCCTGACGCTCAGGCACGGGCCAGCTTGCATCTGCTGGTGCGGGACATCGAGCGGGTCCGCCGCCAGGTGGACGCGCTGCGCACCCTCACCGCACAGCTGGGCAACGTCTACCGTCCGCGCCGCGCCGGGCCTTCCGCCGGTTTCGTGGTGTACGGGCGGGCTCCCGCGCCAACGGTACGTCTCGCGCAGGAGCTCCGCGACAGTGTGGAGGCGCTGGTCACCGCCGCGGTGGACTTCGACCGCTCCCTCGGCTTCTCCTGGGACGCGGTGGGCTCGGCCCTCGGCGTCACCAAGCAGGCGGTACACCGCCGCTACGGCGCGCGGCGCCCCATCGGCGGCCAGACCGCCCCGGCGCGCGAGGGCGCGCGCCCGGAGCTGCCGGTGGCCCCGGGCGTGCCCCCGGCGCGCACGGTACCGGGGCAGGGCGGCGCCCCGCCGGACGCGGAGGAGGCGCGGCCCGGAGCGTTCCCCGGCCAGCGCAGCGGCTGAGGCCGGGGCCGGGATCAGCCGATGTCGGAAGGATCGATCAGCACCCGCGCACCGGCGCTCTCGCGCCGCGCGAGCCGGGCGGCCCGCGCTGTCTTCAGCGCCGCCGCGAGCGCGGCGCCCTGGCCGGGCGGCACCCGGACGAGCGCCCTGTCCCACTGCTCCCCCGCCGGCGGGTCGCCGGTGCGGCGCGGGCGGCCGGGGTCCGGCACGGGCAGCCGCACCGGGCCGAGCACCTCGGCATCGGGCGGGAGGCGGGCGGCGCCGAGCAGTCCGGCCACCGCGTCCGGCGGCCCACTGACCGCGGCCATGCGGGAGACCGGCGGGAAGCCGAGCGACGCCCGGTCGGCCAGCTCCCGCCGCGCATGGCCCGCCGGGTCCCAGCGCACCAGCGACTGCACGGGCCGCAGCGTCGGCTCGGCCAGCACGACGACCGTGCCGCCCTGCGGCTGCGGGCGGACCAGGGCCGCGGCATTGAGCCAGCGGCGCAGCGCCTCCTCACCGGCGCGCAGATCCGGGCGGCCGAGCAAAGCCCACCCGTCCAGGAGCAGCGCGGCGGCGTAGCCGGGCCCGGCCGGCACCGGCTCGGCGCCCGGCGTGCTCACCACGAGGGCGGGCGCATCGGGCACGGTGTCCAGCACGTGATCGCGCCCCGAGGTGCGGACCGGGACGGCGGGGAACGCGCGGCCCAGCTCCTCCGCGGTGCGCCTGGCGCCGATGACGACGGCCCGCAGCCGCGGGGAGCCGCACGCGTCGCAGTGCCACTCCGGCGCCCGGCGGCCGCACCAGCCGCAGCCCAGCAGCTCCAGCGCGCCCTCCGCGGCCAGCGGTCCGTGGCAGTCGGCGCAGCGCGCGGGCGTGCGGCAGCGGTCGCAGGCCAGCCGTGGGGCGTACCCGCGGCGCGGCACCTGGACCAGCACGGGCCCGTGTGCGAGGCCGTCGCGCAGGGCCTGCCAGGCAACGGTGGGCAGCCGCGCGTAGCGGGCCGCCTCGTCCCTGCGCTGGTCGTCCTCGACGACGGTGCGGATCACGGGCGCCGTTTCGCGCACGGTCTCCCGGGCCGCGGCGAGCGGACCGGCCCACCCGGTCTCGACCAGCTGCGCCGCCTCGACGGTGACACCGTGCCCGCCGAGCAACACCGCGGCCCGTTCCTGCGCGGCGCGCAGCACCAGCACCTCGCGGGCGTGCGGCTGCGGCGCGTGCTCGTCGCGGTGCGCCGCGTCGCCGTCGTCCCAGATGGCGGCGAGGCCGAGGCCGTGCACGGGCGCGAACATCGCGGCACGGGTACCGACGACACAGCGCACCGCCCCGCGGCTGACCGCGAGCCACCGCCGGTACCGCTCCTCGCGCCCGGCGTCGGCGGTCAGCAGCACGTGTGCGCCGCCACCGGTCAGCGCCGTCAGGGCGGCGTCGACGCGCGCCGCGGCACGCCCGTCGGGCAGCACCGCGAGTGCGCCCCGCCCGGCGGCGAGGCTGGTGGCCAGGGCGCGGGCCAGCTCGTCGGCCCAGCCGGGCCCCGGCAGCGCGGTCCACACGGCACGCGGTGCCTCGCCGCGGGACAGGGCGTCGAGGAAGCCGGGGCCGTGGGGATAGCGGGCCCAGCCGCCGGGGTCCGGGGGCGCGGGCGGATCCTGCGGCTCGGGCGAGGGCCGCCGCTCGGCGCGGGCCATGCGTGGCGGCACGGCCAGCGCGACGACATCGGCGAGGGCGCCCGCGTACCGGTCGGCGACCGAGCGGCACAGCCGCAGCAGCGCGGGCGTGAGAACGGGCTCGGTGGAGAGCACCTGCGCGAGCGGCGCGAGCACCCCGGGGAAGTCGGTCTCCTCGCGGCGCTCCACGATGAACCCGTTGATCAGCCGGCCGCCCTCGCGGCGGCCCTCGCGCTGACCGGCACCGAACCGCACGCGGACCCGGACCCCCGGCCGGGCCTCGGCGTCCATGGCGGCCGGCACGGCGTAGTCGAAGAGGCGGTCGAGATGGACGAGCCCCTTGTCGACGAGGACGCGGGCCACGGGCAGCCGCTCGGCGCGCTCGGCATCGCGCCACGTGCGCGGTCTGGCGCGGGGAGCCGCGGAACGGCGGCCGGCCGCGCGGACCAGCGCCAACTGCTCGCCGACCTCTGCCGCCTGCTCCGGTCCCTCGCCCACAGGGTCAGTACATCAAACGCGTCGGACAGGGCCCGGAAGCCGCGTGGGTCCCCGGGCCGGCCGGCTGGGTCCTGTCCTGTCGATCTTGTCGGATCAGCCCGCGGCTCCCCCAGACTCCTCCCCCAGACTTCGTCTGGGAGGTGCCCCCAGGGAGGTGCCCCCAGATGCGGTGCATCGCAAGGCACCGGATCGCAGCTCATACGTGGCCGTATTCGCTCGATTCGGTAACGCTGCGAGGTGCCGTGCGCATGGGGGCACCCCCAGCCCCCAGAGGGGCTGGGGGAGTCGTGACGGGGCGAACCTTGGCTGACGCGGTACTAGATACCCGCGGCGGTGCGCAGGGCGTCGACGCGGTCGGTGCGCTCCCAGGTGAACTCGGGCAGTTCGCGGCCGAAGTGGCCGTAGGCCGCGGTCTGGGCGTAGATGGGGCGCAGCAGGTCCAGATCGCGGATGATGGCGGCCGGACGCAGGTCGAAGACCTGCGAGATGGCCCGCTCGATGCGGTCGGCCGGGACGGTGGCGGTGCCGAAGGTCTCCACGAAGAGGCCGACCGGCTCGGCCTTGCCGATGGCGTAGGCGACCTGCACCTCGCAGCGCGTGGCGAGCCCGGCGGCCACCACGTTCTTGGCGACCCAGCGCATCGCGTACGCGGCGGAACGGTCCACCTTCGAGGGGTCCTTGCCGGAGAACGCGCCGCCGCCGTGCCGCGCCATGCCCCCGTAGGTGTCGATGATGATCTTCCGGCCGGTGAGCCCCGCGTCGCCCATCGGCCCGCCGATCTCGAACCGCCCGGTCGGGTTGACCAGCAGCCGGTACCCGTCCGTCTCCAGCTTGATGCCCTCGTCGATCAGCAGCTTCAGCTCCGCCTCGACGACGAACTCCCGGATATCGGGCGCGAGGAGCGAGTCCAGGTCGATGTCGCTGGCGTGCTGGCTGGAGACCACGACGGTGTCGAGACGGGCGGCCTTGTCGCCGTCGTACTCGATCGTGACCTGCGTCTTCCCGTCGGGGCGCAGGTAGGGGATCGTCCCGTTCTTGCGGACCTCGGACAGCCGGCCGGAGAGGCGGTGGGCCAGGCGGATGGGCAGCGGCATCAGCTCGGGCGTCTCGTCGCACGCGTAGCCGAACATCAGGCCCTGGTCGCCGGCGCCCTGCCGGTCCAGCTCGTCCTCGTCGCCCTCGACCCGGTTCTCGTAGGCGGTGTCGACGCCCTGCGCGATGTCGGGGGACTGCGCGCCGATGGACACCGAGACGCCGCAGGAGGCGCCGTCGAAGCCCTTCTTGGAGGAGTCGTAGCCGATCTCCAGGATCTTGTTGCGAACGAGTGAGGCGATCGGCGCGTAAGCCTGGGTGGTGACCTCCCCCGCGACATGGACGAGTCCGGTGGTGATCAGGGTCTCCACGGCGACGCGGGAGGAGGGGTCCTCCTTGAGCAGCGCGTCGAGGATCGTGTCGCTGATCTGGTCGGCGATCTTGTCGGGGTGACCCTCGGTCACGGATTCCGAGGTGAAGAGGCGGCGGGACACATCGCTCCCTAGTGTTGCAGCGGCTGCTGACTGAATCACTGGCGACCGCCCGCTACGGGGCGAGGCCGGCGCCAGTGTAACCGGCCGGAATCCCCCCTGAACCTTCGGCACGGCTTCGGCTCAGGCGTGAATCCGGATGACAACAGTAACGGTCCGGCAACCTTCAGGCATAGAGGCTGCCCGCTCTGCGAGACGGCAACGTCCGTGCCCCGGTCAGGAAACCGCAGCCCAGCGCCTTGCCACGGCGTCCCAAATCCGGTCGGCCAGTACGTCCTTGGGGCCGTGGGGAACGGATGTCTCACCGCCGCCCGCCTCGATGATGACCGCCTCGTTCTCCTCGGTACCGAACGCCAGCGCCTCGCCGACCTGGTTGACCACGAGGAGGTCGCAGCCCTTGCGGGCCAGCTTGGCGCGCCCGTTGGCCAGCACGTCCTCGGTTTCTGCCGCGAATCCGGCGACGACGCGGCCCGCCGGACGGTCCGCCGACAGCTCGGCCAGGATGTCGGGATTGCGGACCAGCGCGATCGGCTCCGGGTCCTGCCCGTCCCGCTTCTTGATCTTGTTCTCGGCGCGGACGGCGGGCCGGAAATCGGCCACCGCCGCGGCCATCACCACCGCGTCGGCGTCCGCGGCGGCCTTGCGGACCGCCTCCCGCAGCTCACCGGTGGTGCTCACCTCGATCACGTCGGCACCCGCGGGCTCGGGCAGCACGGTGTTGGCCGCGACGAGGGTGACCCGGGCGCCCCTGGCGACGGCGGTGCGGGCCAGCGCGTAGCCCTGCTTGCCCGAGGAACGGTTGCCGAGGAAGCGCACCGGGTCGAGCGGCTCGCGGGTGCCGCCGGCGGTGACCACCACGTGCCGCCCGGCGAGGTCGGTGTCCAGGGCCGCGGGTCCGCGGTCCAGCACGCGGCGGCAGAACGCGAAGATCGCCTCGGGGTCTGGCAGGCGGCCCTTGCCGGTGTCCGCGCCGGTGAGGCGCCCCACGGCAGGCTCGACGACCAGCGCGCCGCGGCGGCGCAGCGTCGCCACGTTCTCCCTGGTGGCGGGGTGCTCCCACATCTCGGTGTGCATCGCGGGCGCGAAGACCACCGGGCAGTTCGCGGTGAGCAGGACGTTCGTCAGGAGGTCGTCGGCCCGGCCGCCGGCCGCGCGGGCGAGGACGTCCGCCGTGGCGGGAGCGATGACGACGAGGTCCGCCTCGCGGCCGATCCTGACGTGCGGCACCTCCTCGACGTCCTCCCAGACCTCGGTGGCCACGGGCGCCCCGGAGAGCGCGGCCCAGGTGGCCGCGCCGACGAAGCGGAGCGCCGACGCGGTCGGCACCACCCGCACCTCGTGCCCTGACTCGGTGAACCGCCGCAGCAGCTCGCACGCCTTGTAGGCGGCGATGCCGCCGCCTACCCCGAGGACGACCCTGGGCCGCTCCATCGCTCGCCTCTTCCCGCTGCCGCTGCCTGTCATCGCCTGCCGCCTGCGCCTTGCGCCTTGCGCCTGCCGGGGACCATCCTGCCGCACGGCAGACGGAGGGCCCGGCCGCAGGGTTGCGACCGGGCCCGTACGCGAACGCCGTCAGTCGGTGGCGCCCTCGACGGCCTCTGAGGTGAGCAGGCCCGCGTTGATCTCGCGGAGCGCGATGGAGAGCGGCTTCTCGTGCACGTGGGTGTCCACGAGCGGGCCGACGTACTCCAGCAGGCCCTCGCCGAGCTGCGAGTAGTACGCGTTGATCTGGCGCGCGCGCTTGGCGGCGTAGATCACGAGGCTGTACTTCGAGTCGGTGGCCTCGAGCAGCTCATCGATCGGCGGGTTGATGATGCCCTCGGGCGTGGTGATGGAAGAGGACACGCTCTGCCTTCCGCTGGATGTCTCGGGATTGCCCCACTTCACAGAGTGGTCAACGAATCAAGGCTAGCAGCTCCGCCGCGACGTCCTCGACGGAGGTATTGACCAGCGTGACGTCGAACTCGCGCTCCGCCGCCAGCTCCGTCCTGGCCACGGCGAGGCGCCGTTCGACGACCTCGGGCGGCTCGGTGCCGCGGCCGGTGAGCCGGCGGACCAGCTCCTCCCAGCTGGGCGGCGCCAGGAACACCAGGCGGGCGTCCGGCATGGAGGTGCGGACGAGCCGGGCGCCCTGGAGGTCGATCTCCAGGAGCACCGGCGCCCCGGCCTCCAGCCGGTCGAGCACGGCACGGCGGGGCGTCCCGTAGCGGTGCCCGGCGAACTCGGCCCATTCGAGCAGCTCGCCATTGGCGACCAGCTTGTCGAACTCCTCGTCGTCCACGAAGAAGTAGTGCACGCCGTGGCGCTCGCCGGGGCGTGGCCTCCGCGTGGTGGCGGAGACGGAGAGCCACACCTCGGGATGGGCTTTACGCAGATGAGCGACGACCGTGCTCTTGCCGACCCCGGAGGGGCCGGAGAGCACGGTCAGTCGCGGACGATCGGTCATGCGGCGATTATCGCTTCTCCCGCGGCGGCGGCGGAAACCGGAGCCGGCGGGGACCCGCGGCTCAGGCCGGGGTGCTGCCGAACTCGCGCTCGAGTGCCGCGATCTGGTTGGAGCCGAGCCCCCGGACCCGGCGGCTCTCGGAGATGCCGAGCCGCTCCATGATCTGGCGGGCGCGGACCTTGCCGACGCCAGGCATCGACTCCAGCAAGGCACTGACCTTCATCTTGCCGATGACATCGTTCTCCTGGCCCTGCTTGATGACCTCGTGCAGCGAGGCGCCGGAGTGCTTGAGCCGATTCTTGACCTCGGCGCGCTCCCGGCGAGCCGCGGCGGCCTTCTCAAGCGCGGCTGCGCGCTGTTCAGGGGTTAGGGGCGGAAGAGCCACGCCTACGTCACCTCGGTTGTCGAACTGTCGGATACGGAACGGTGAGGAACCTAGTAGCCCCGCACCGGTGGAGCAACGAGCAACGCGCTCGGCTGCTCCGCTTCGACGGAGACTAGCGGGGGTCGCCGCGATAAGTCAGGGAGAATCGGCAAAAACTCCAGGTCAGCTATCGAGCAGCCCCGACATTTCCGGCATATCACTACGGCTGGCGGCGCATCGCGACGACCCGTCACGCTCCGGCACCGGTGAATCGGGCCATCGCCTCCGCCTCGCGTTCCGCCGCGGCGCGCAGCGCGCCCGCGTCCGGCCCGTGCCGGAGCACGCCCCGGCTCACGGCGGGCAGAACGTTACCGAGCGCGGCGCCGAAAACGCGCGGCAGGTCCGCGGCGCTCGCGCCCTGCGCGCCGATGCCGGGGGCGAGCAGCGGCCCGTTGATCGCCAGATCCGCACCGGCCTCGGCGAGCGTCGCGCCCACCACGGCCCCGAACGGACCGAGCGGCCGCTCCCCCGCGTTCTCCGCCCGCAGCCGGTCCAGAACGGCCTCGGCCACCGTGGTGCCCGCCGCGTTCCTCGCCCGCTGCACCTCGGGGCCCTCCGGGTTGGAGGTCAGCGCCAGCACGAACACGCCCGCCCCGTTCTCCCGGGCCAGGTCGAGCGCGGGGCGCAGCGCGCCGTAGCCGAGGTAGGGGCTGAGCGTCACCGCGTCGGAGAACAGCGGGGCGCCCCTGGCCAGGTACGCGTCGGCGTAGGCGGCCATCGTGGAGCCGATGTCGCCGCGCTTCACGTCCGCAACGACCAGCGCCCCCGCGTCGCGCGCGTCCGCGACGGCCCGCTCCAGCACGGCGATACCGCGGGAGCCGAACCGCTCGAAGAACGCGGACTGCGGCTTCAGCACCGCGACCCGGCCCGCCAGCGCCTCCACCACGGTCCGGGTGAAGCGCTCCAGGCCGTCGATGTCGTCGCCCAGGCCCCAGTCGGCCAGCAGCGCGGCATGCGGATCGATGCCCACGCACAGCGGGCCGCGTTCGTCCATGGCGCGCCGCAGGCGGGCGCCGAAGGGCTCGGTCGTGGTCACGGTGCCTCCTTCGCTGCCGGGCCCGGCGCGGCCGTGCCCGGTGCGGCCGTGCCCGGCGCCGGTGCGCGGGCCGAGGCGCCGACGGCGTCGGCGAGCGTCGCGTACGGGCTCGCGGCCAGCCGCTCGGCCAGCCCGCGGTGGATGGTGCGGGCCCAGCCGGGGCCGCCGTAGATGAGGCCGCTGTAGCCCTGGATCAGGGTGGCGCCGGCCAGCACCCGTTCCCAGGCGTCCTCGGCCGTCTCGATGCCGCCGACGCCGATCAGCGTCAGCCGGTCGCCGACCCGCGCGTACAGGCGGCGCAGCACAGCGAGCGAGCGCTCCTTCAGCGGTGCCCCGGACAGCCCGCCGGCCCCGAGGGCCGCCACCGCCGCCGCGTCCGTGGCGAGGCCGTCCCTGCCGATGGTGGTGTTGGTCGCGACGATGCCGTCGAGGCCCGTTTCCGCGGCGAGGTCCGCGACCGCGTCGACGTCCTCGTCGGCGAGGTCGGGGGCGATCTTCACCAGCAGCGGCACGCGTCGCACCGGCGAACCGCGGTCGGCCGCCTCGCGGACGGCGGCGAGGAGGGGACGCAGCCGGTCGGCGGCCTGGAGGTCGCGCAGCCCCGGGGTGTTCGGCGAGGAGACGTTGACGACGAGGTAGTCGGCGTAACGGGCCAGGCGCTCGGTGGAGGCGATGTAGTCGGCGACGGCCCCCGATTCGGGGACGGCCTTGGTCTTCCCGATATTGACGCCGACCACGGGCCAGGTGGCGCGGCGGCGTGCCAGGCGGGCGGCGACGGCGACGGCGCCGTCGTTGTTGAAGCCCATCCGGTTGACCAGGGCGCGGTCGCGCGGCAGGCGGAAGAGGCGCGGCGCCGGGTTCCCCGGCTGCGGCCGCGCGGTGACCGTTCCGATCTCCACGAAGTCGAAGCCGAGGGCGGCCAGGCCCTGGACCCCGACCGCGTTCTTGTCGAAGCCGGCGGCCAGGCCGAACGGGCCCGGCAGGTCCAGGCCGAGCGCCCGCACGCGCAGCGCCGGATGCCGCGGCGCGAACGCGCCGCGCACCGCCCCCCGCGGCCCCGGCACGCGGGACGCGGCGCGGATGAGGGCGAACGCGAGGCGGTGGGCGCGCTCGGCGTCGAGGCGGCGCAGGACGGTGTCGAAGAGCAGCGGGTAGCCGGGCACGGCGGTCACTGCTCCCGCGCCGCGCCGAGGGCGCGTGCGTGGTCCTGGAGGGAGCGCACGCCGACCTCGCCGCGCCCCAGCGCGTCGATGCCCTGCACGGCGGCGGCCAGGGCCTGCACCGTGGTCAGGCAGGGCACGCCGCGGGCGACGGCGGCGGTGCGGATCTCGTACCCGTCGAGCCGGCCGCCGGTGCCGTAGGGCGTGTTGACGATGAGGTCCACCTGCCCGTCGTGGATGAGCTGGACGATGGTCGGCTGACCCTGCGGGCCCTCGCCCTGGCTCTGCTTGCGCACGACGGTCGCGCTGATCCCGTTGCGCTGGAGCACCTCCGCGGTGCCGGAGGTGGCCAGCAGCTCGAAGCCGTGCTCGACCAGCGCGCGGGCCGGGAAGATCATGGCCCGCTTGTCGCGGTTGGCGACCGAGACGAACGCCCGCCCCTTGGTGGGCAGCGCGCCGTAGGCGCCGGCCTGCGACTTGGCGTACGCGGTGCCGAAGACCGAGTCGATGCCCATGACTTCACCCGTGGAACGCATCTCGGGCCCCAGCACGGTGTCCACGCCGCGTCCGTGCACGTCGCGGAACCTGGACCACGGCATCACCGCCTCCTTGACGGAGATCGGCGCGTCCGGCGGCAGCGTGCCGCCGTCGCCGTGCGCCGGGAGCACGCCCTCGGCGCGCAGCTGCGCCACCGTGGCGCCGAGCGAAATCCGGGCGGCGGCCTTCGCCAGCGGCACGGCGGTGGCCTTGGAGGTGAACGGCACGGTGCGGGAGGCGCGCGGATTGGCCTCAAGTACGAACAGGATGTCCCCGGACATCGCGAACTGGATGTTGATCAGGCCGCGGACGCCGACGCCGCGGGCGATGGCCTCCGTCGAGGCGCGCAGCCGCTTGATGTCGAAGCCGCCCAGGGTGATCGGCGGCAGCGCGCAGGCCGAGTCGCCGGAGTGGATGCCGGCCTCCTCGATGTGCTCCATGACGCCGCCGAGGTACAGCTCCTCGCCGTCGTACAGCGCGTCGACGTCGATCTCGATGGCGTCGTCGAGGAAGCGGTCGATCAGCACCGGGTGTTCGGAGATCAGCCCGGCGTGCAGCCTCAGGTACTCGGCGAGCGCGGGCTCGTCGTACACGATCTGCATGCCGCGCCCGCCCAGCACGTAGCTGGGCCTGACCATGACCGGGTAGCCGATGCCGGCGGCGATGGCCTTGGCCTCGTCGAACGAGAAGGCCGTGCCGTACTTCGGCGCGGGCAGCCCGGCCTCCGCCAGCACGCGGCCGAACGCGCCGCGTTCCTCCGCGAGGTTGATCGCCTCGGGCGAGGTGCCTACGACGGGCACCCCGTTGTCCTTGAGCGCCTGGGCCAGGCCGAGCGGGGTCTGCCCGCCGAGCTGCACGAGCACCCCGGCGACGGGGCCCGCCTGCGTCTCGGCGTGCACGATCTCCAGAACGTCCTCCAGCGTCAGCGGCTCGAAGTAGAGCCGGTCGGAGGTGTCGTAGTCGGTGGAGACGGTCTCCGGGTTGCAGTTGACCATCACGGTCTCGTAGCCGGCGTCGCTGAGCGCGAAGCAGGCGTGGACACAGGAGTAGTCGAACTCGATGCCCTGGCCGATGCGGTTGGGACCGGAGCCGAGGATGATCACGGCGGGCTTCTCGCGCGGCGCGACCTCGGTCTCCTCGTCGTAGGACGAGTACAGGTACGGGGTGCGGGCGGCGAACTCGGCGGCGCACGTGTCGACCGTCTTGTAGACGGGACGCACGCCCAGCGCGTGCCTGACCTCGCGCACGACGTCCTCGCGCAGCCCGCGGATGCCGGCGATCTGGGTGTCCGAGAACCCGTGGCGCTTGGCCGTGGCCAGCAGCTCGGGAGTCAGGAGCGCCGCGGCGGCCAGCTCGTCCGCGATCTCCTTGATGAGGAACAGCTGGTCGACGAACCACGGATCGATGCGCGTGGCCTCGAAGACCTCCTCCTGCGTGGCACCGGCCCTGATGGCGGCCATCACCGTGTTCAGCCGGCCGTCGGTGGGGACGGCGGCCACCGCGAGGAGGCCCGCCTTGTCGCCGGGCGCGCCCGTGAAGTCGAACGGGGCGTCCTTCTTCTCCACCGACCGCAGGGCCTTGTTCAGCGCCTCGGTGAAGCTGCGGCCGATGGCCATGGCCTCGCCCACGGACTTCATCGTCGTCGTCAGCGTGGCATCCGCGGCCGGGAACTTCTCGAACGCGAACCGCGGGACCTTGACGACCACATAGTCGAGGGTCGGCTCGAACGAGGCGGGCGTCTTCTCGGTGATGTCGTTGGGGATCTCGTCCAGCGTGTAGCCGATCGCCAGCCGGGCGGCGATCTTGGCGATGGGGAAGCCGGTGGCCTTCGACGCGAGGGCGGAGGAGCGGGAGACCCGCGGGTTCATCTCGATGACGACGACGCGGCCGTCCTCCGGGTTCACGGCGAACTGGATATTGCAGCCGCCGGTGTCGACGCCGACCTCACGGATGACCTCGATGCCGATGTCCCGCAGGATCTGGTACTCGCGGTCGGTGAGCGTCATCGCCGGGGCCACGGTGATCGAGTCGCCGGTGTGGACGCCCATCGGGTCCAGGTTCTCGATGGAGCAGACGACCACCACATTGTCGTTGCGGTCGCGCATCAGCTCCAGCTCGTACTCCTTCCAGCCGAGGATGGACTCCTCCAGGAGCACCTCGGTGGTCGGCGAGAGCGCCAGGCCCTGGCCCGCGATGCGGCGCAGCTCCCCCTCGTCGTGGGCGAAGCCGGAGCCGGCCCCGCCCATGGTGAACGAGGGCCGGACGACGACCGGGTAGCCGCCCAGCTCTTCGACCCCGGCCAGCACGTCCGCCATGGAGTGGCAGATCACGGAACGGGCGGACTCGCCGTGCCCGATGCGCCCGCGGACGGCGGCGACGACCTTCTTGAACTGGTCGCGGTCCTCGCCCTTGCGGATCGCCTCGATGTTGGCCCCGATCAGCTCCACGCCGTACGACGCGAGAGTGCCCGCCTCGTGCAGGGCGACCGCGGCGTTCAGCGCGGTCTGGCCGCCGAGGGTCGCCAGCAGCGCGTCGGGGCGCTCCTTGGCGATGATCTTCTCGACGAACTCGGGGGTGATCGGCTCGACGTAGGTGGCGTCGGCGATCTCCGGGTCGGTCATGATGGTCGCCGGGTTGGAGTTGACCAGGATGACGCGCAGCCCCTCGGCCTTCAGCACCCGGCACGCCTGGGTCCCGGAGTAGTCGAACTCTGCGGCCTGGCCGATGACGATCGGACCCGAGCCGATGACCAGGACGGACTGGATATCGGTGCGCTTAGGCACGCTGGTCCTCCATCAGGGAGACGAAGCGGTCGAAGAGGTAGGCGGCGTCATGCGGACCCGCGGCGGCCTCGGGGTGGTACTGCACGCTGAAGGCCGGGCGGTCCAGCAGCCGCAGCCCCTCGACGACGTCGTCGTTCAGGCAGACGTGGGAGACCTCGACGCGACCGTGCGGGGTCTCCGAGACCGCGTCGAGCGGCGCGTCGACGGCGAAGCCGTGATTGTGCGCGGTGACCTCGACGCGGCCCGTGGCCAGGTCCTTCACCGGCTGGTTGATGCCGCGGTGGCCGTACTTCAACTTGAACGTGCCGAAGCCGAGGGCGCGGCCGAGGATCTGGTTGCCGAAGCAGATACCGAACAGCGGGGTGCGCCGCTCCAGCACGCCGCGCGTCAGCGCGACCGGGTGGTCGGCGGCCGCCGGGTCGCCCGGACCGTTGGAAAGGAACACCCCGTCCGGGCCCGCGGCGTACACCTCCTCCAGCGTGGCCGTCGCGGGCAGGACGTGCACCTCGATACCGCGCTGGGC
Organism: Streptomyces johnsoniae; assembly: GCF_031845565.1. Lineage (NCBI taxonomy): Bacteria > Bacillati > Actinomycetota > Actinomycetes > Kitasatosporales > Streptomycetaceae > Streptomyces > Streptomyces johnsoniae. Next base: position 225,103 of record NZ_JAVREV010000004.1, read on the forward strand.
CATCCGGTGGGGAGTCATGCCCTTGATGCCGAGGTCGATCGCGGCGACGGTGTAGCGCTTCTCGCCGATGGCCGGGACCACGTAGGGCTCCGTCGTGGCGACCTCCGCGGACAGGTCGGCGCCGACCATGGGCGGCGCGGACCTGACGCGCGTCAGCAGCGTCTCCTCGTCGCTGAGCGCGGGCCCGGAGAAGATACCCGCGCGCATGGCGCCCCGTTCGCGCAGGTGGCGGGTGAGGGCGCGGGTGTCGACGCCGCTGATGCCGACGACGCCCTGGCCCGCCAGCTCCGCGTCGAGGGGCCGCACCGAGCGCCAGTTGGACGGGATGCGGGCAGGGTCACGGACGACGTAGCCGGCGACCCAGATGCGGCGGGACTCCGGGTCCTCGTCGTTCACCCCGGTGTTGCCGATGTGCGGGGCGGTCATCACGACCACCTGCCGGTGGTACGAGGGGTCGGTCAGCGTTTCCTGGTAGCCGGTCATGCCGGTGGCGAACACGGCTTCCCCGAAGGTCTCGCCGACCGCGCCGTAGGCACGGCCGTGGAAGGCCCGGCCGTCCTCGAGAACCAGCACGGCGGGGGCCGTGGCGGTGTGCCGCGGGGCGGTGGTCATCGTGCACCTTCCTTACGGGTCTTACGGGTCTTACGGGTGTCGCTCGGCTCGCGGTGGTCCTGGCCGGGGTCTTCGTGCGGCGTGAACGGGCCGAGCGCCCCGACCCACGCGGCGTGCTCGGCCGCCCGGTCCGCGCGGAAGCCCGAGTCGAGCAGCCGGCCGCCGTGCTCCCACGTGATGACGAGCAGGCCGCCCTCGGTGAGCACCTTGCCCGCGATGCCCTTGTCGAGGCGCGCGCCGCGCACGCGGCCGGCCGGGATGTGGAAGTCGGCCGCGCCGGGGCGGAGTACGGTCACGCCCTCGTCGGTGAGGGTGACGTCCGCGCGGCTCCTGGCGCCGAGGCCGTGGGCCACGATGCGGTCCAGCCACTGCCCCGCCGTCGTGGTGCCGTGGTAGCGGCCGGTCAGGTGCAGCCGGGGGTCCGCGGGGACGGCGGGCGCGGGCGTGAGCGCGGGCACGTCGCCCTGGAGCACGGCCCGCCACTTCCAGCCCTCGCGCATCAGCCAGTAGACGAGCGCGAGGAAGAACAGGATGCCGACGATCCACCCGATGCGGGCGGCCCAGTCGGTCACCTCCTGGGACCTGCGTTCCGTCTGCTCCTCGGCCAGCAGGTGGTACAGCGCCGCGGTCATACCGGGGCCCCGTCCCGCACGGTGGCCCGGCCGCGCAGGAACGTGTGCAGTACCCGGCCGGGCAGCTCGCGTCCCCGGTAGGGCGTGTTACGGCTGCGGGAGGCGAACGCGCCCGGCTCCACGACGGCGCGGTGCGCCGGGTCCAGAAGCGTCAGGTTGGCGGGCTCGCCCGCCGCGACCGGCCGGCCGTGGCCGCCGAGGCGGCCGATGGCGGCGGGGCGGACGGACAGCCGGTCGGCGACGGCTGACCAGTCCAGCAGCCCGGTGTCGACCATGGTGTGCTGGACGACGGAGAGCGCGGTCTCCAGGCCGATCATCCCCATGGCCGCGGCGCCCCACTCGCAGTCCTTGTCCTCGTGCGGGTGCGGGGCGTGGTCGGTGGCGACGCAGTCGATGGTGCCGTCGGCCAGGGCCTCCCGCAGCGCCATCACATCCTCCTCGGTGCGCAGCGGCGGGTTGACCTTGAACACCGGGTCGTAGGAACGCACCAGGTCGTCGGTGAGCAGCAGGTGGTGGGGCGTCACCTCGGCGGTGACCTGCCAGCCCTTGGACTTGGCCCAGCGCACCAGCTCCACCGAGCCCGCGGTGCTCAGGTGGCAGACGTGCACGCGGGAGCCGACGTGGGCGGCGAGCAGCACGTCGCGCGCGATGATCGACTCCTCGGCGACGGCGGGCCAGCCGGCCAGGCCCAGCTCGGCGGAGACGATGCCCTCGTTCATCTGGGCGCCCTCGGTCAGCCGCGGTTCCTGCGCGTGCTGGGCGATGACGCCGTCGAACGCCTTCACGTACTCCAGGGCGCGCCGCATCATCACCGCGTCGTCGACGCACTTGCCGTCGTCGGAGAAGACGACGACGCGCGCCGCCGACTCGTGCATGGCGCCCAGCTCGGCCAGTTGCTTGCCCTCCAGGCCGACGGTGACGGCGCCCACCGGCTGGACGTCGCAGTAGCCGGACTCGGCGCCCAGGCGCCAGACCTGCTCGACGACGCCCGCGGTGTCGGCGACGGGGAAGGTGTTGGCCATAGCGTGCACGGCGGTGAACCCGCCGGCCGCGGCGGCCCTGGTGCCGGTGAGGACCGTTTCCGAGTCCTCGCGGCCCGGCTCGCGCAGGTGCGTGTGCAGGTCGACCAGGCCAGGCAGCAGGATCAGCCCGTCCGCCTCGACGACGGCCGCGCCGGCCGCGGACAGGCCGGTGCCCACCTCGGCGACCGTCTCACCGTCGATCAGAAGGTCCCGCGGCGATCCGCCGAGGATGCGCGCGCCGCGGATGAGGGTGCGCTCGGTGTGGGTCATGCGGGCTGTCCGTTCTCGTCGGTGCGGGCGGTGTCGGCGGGCCAGGCGCCGCCGAGCAGCAGGTACAGGACGGCCATGCGGACGCTGACGCCGCCGGATACCTGTTCCACGGCGGTGCAGCGCGGCGAGTCGGCGACCTCCGCGGTGATCTCCATGCCGCGGTTCATCGGGCCGGGGTGCATCACGACGGCGTGCTCGGGCATCCGCGCCATCCGGGCGCCGTGCAGTCCGTAGCGGCGGGCGTACTCGCGCTCGGTCGGGAAATAGGCGGCGTTCATCCGCTCGCGCTGGACGCGCAGCATCATCACGGCATCGGACTTGGCCAGGACCGCGTCCAGGTCGTAGGAGACCTCGCACGGCCAGTGGGCGACGCCGATGGGCAGCAGCGTCGGGGGCGCGACCACCGTGACCTCCACCCCGAGCGTGGTCAGCAGGTGCACATTGGAACGGGCCACCCGGCTGTGCAGGATGTCGCCGACGATGGTGACGCGCCGGCCGGAAAGGTCGGCGCCCGCGCCGCCGTTCCGGCCGCCGACCAGGCGGCGGCGCAGCGTGAACGCGTCGAGCAGCGCCTGCGTGGGGTGCTCGTGCGTGCCGTCGCCCGCGTTGACCACGCAGCCGCCGATCCAGCCCGAGGTGGCCAGCCGGTGCGGGGCGCCGGAGTCGTGGTGGCGGATGACGACCGCGTCGGCGCCCATCGCCTCCAGGGTCAGCGCGGTGTCCTTCAGCGACTCGCCCTTGGAGACGGACGAGCCCTTGGCGGAGAAGTTGATCACATCGGCGGAGAGCCGCTTCGCCGCCGCCTCGAACGAGATGCGGGTGCGGGTGGAATCCTCGAAGAACAGGTTGACGACGGTGCGGCCGCGCAGCGTCGGCAGCTTCTTGATCGGCCGGTCCGCGACGCGGGCCAACTCCTCGGCGGTGTCGAGGATCAGCACGGCGTCGTCGCGGGTGAGATCGGTGGCCGAGATGAGGTGGTGCTTCATCAGGTGCCTTCCGTGGGAGAGGGAAGCGTGCTGGGGACGGGACCGAGCGCGGCGGCGCGCTAGCGCTCGCCGGCCGGCGTGTGCTCGCGCACGCCGAGCAGCACGCCGTCGCGGCCGTCCTCCTCGGTGAGCAGCACCTTGACCGTCTCCCGCAGCGACGTCGGAATGTTCTTGCCGACGTAGTCGGCGCGGATCGGCAGCTCCCGGTGTCCCCGGTCCACCAGGACGGCGAGCTGAACGGCGCGGGGGCGGCCGATGTCGCCCAGCGCGTCGAGCGCGGCCCTGATGGTGCGGCCGGAGAACAGGACGTCGTCCACGAGCACGACGAGGCGCCCGTCGATGCCGTCGCCGGGGATGTCCGTCGGCGCCAGCGCGCGGGCCGGCCGCAGCCGCAGGTCGTCGCGGTACATGGTGATGTCGAGCGAGCCGACGGGCACCGGGTGGCCGGTGATGTCCCGCAGCTTGGCGGCGAGCCTGCGGCCGAGGAAGACGCCGCGGGTCGGAATGCCGAGAAGCACCACGTCGTCGGCGCCCTTGGCACGCTCGACGATCTCGTGGGCGATGCGGGTGAGAGCCCGCGCGATGTCCGGCGCCTCCAGGACGGAGCGTGCCGAAGATTCCCTTGCGTCCATACGAAAAGGACCTCCTTCCCCGCCTCACGGGACGGGCCTTAAAGGACGTCTGGCCGATCGGCGCCGAGGATACCAGGCCGATTGGCACCCTCCGCATTCTCCCAGGTCAGAGGCCCACTCCCCAGCCCCGGCTTGACGGGAGATATCACGCTGCGTAACCTCACAGTGAGTTACGAAGTAGCCGTCCGGGGAGACACATGTCCAGCGAATACGCCAAACAGCTCGGGGCCAAGCTCCGCGCCATCCGCACCCAGCAGGGTCTGTCGCTTCACGGCGTCGAAGAGAAGTCGCAGGGCCGCTGGAAGGCGGTCGTCGTCGGCTCCTACGAGCGCGGCGACCGTGCCGTGACCGTGCAGCGCCTTGCGGAGCTGGCGGACTTCTACGGCGTCCCGGTGCAGGAGCTGCTGCCCGGCTCGACGCCCGGGGGTGCCGCCGAGCCGCCGCCGAAGCTCGTGCTCGACCTGGAGCGCCTGGCCCACGTGCCCAGCGAGAAGGCGGGGCCGCTCCAGCGGTACACCGCGACGATCCAGAGCCAGCGCGGCGACTACAACGGCAAGGTGCTGTCGATCCGGCAGGACGACCTGCGCACCCTGGCCGTGATCTACGACCAGTCGCCGTCCGTCCTGACCGAGCAGCTGATCAGCTGGGGCGTGCTGGGCGCGGACGCGCGCCGGGCGGTGCAGGCCGAGGAAGGCTGACGCCTTCGCCGGTGGATCACCGGACTGCCGGGGCGGCGGACCCGCCCCGGCAGTCCACGGCGGTCTAGCGGCGGAGCGTGGGCTTGAGGTCCTTCAGACGGCCGAGCAGGCCGTTGACGAAGGACGGGGAGTCGTCCGTGGAAAACTCCTTGGCCAGCTGCACCGCCTCGTCCAGCACGACGGCGTCCGGCGTGTCGTCCTGCCAGATCAGCTCGAAGGTGCTCAGTCGCAGAATATTGCGGTCCACGACCGGCATGCGGTCCAGCGGCCAGCTCACGGTGTACTGCGTGATCAGCTCGTCGATGCGCTCCGCATGTGCGGCGAAGCCCTCGACCAGCTCCCGGGTGTACTCGCTGACCGGCGGCTGCCGGTCGTCGGTCCGGGCGAGCCGCACCCAGTCCGCGAGGACGTCGACCGGCGGGACGCCGCGTTGATCGGCCTCGAAGAGGATCTGGAGGGCGCGCTTGCGGGCCTTGCTGCGGGCAGCCACGGTTAGCTGTTCACCCGGCCAAGGTATTCGCCGGAGCGGGTGTCGACCTTGATCTTCTCGCCGGTCGTGATGAAGAGCGGCACGCCGATCTCGTAGCCGGTCTCCAGCCTGGCCGGCTTGGTGCCACCGGTGGAGCGGTCGCCCTGGACGCCCGGCTCCGTGTACTCGATGACCAGCTCGACCGCCGCGGGAAGCTCCACGAACAGCGGGTTCTCCTCGTAGATGGCGACCGTGCAGTCCTGGCCCTCCAGGAGGTAGTTGGCCGCCTCGCCCACGGTCTCGGGGTTGACCTGCAGCTGGTCGTACGTCTGGGTGTCCATGAACACGAAGTCGTTGCCGTCCTTGAAGGAGAACTGCATACCACGTCGGTCCACGGTCGCCGTGTCGACCTTGGTGCCGGCGTTGAAGGTCCGGTCGACCACCTTGCCGGAGAGTACGTTCTTGAGCTTGGTGCGCACGAATGCGCCGCCCTTGCCGGGCTTCACATGCTGGAACTCGACAACGGACCACAGCTGGCCCCCGTCGAGCTTGAGCACCATGCCGTTCTTGAGGTCGTTCGTGGTGGCCACGGTCGCGGAATCTCCTACCGAATGCTGCGTGAGGTGACCGCGGTTTCCTCGCGCCACCCCCTGGCAGGGCCTAGAGGGCGAGGAGCTCCTTGGTCGTGATGGTGAGTAGCTCGGGTCCGCCGTCCGCCGGTGAGCGGACGACGAGCGTATCGTCGATCCGGACACCGCCCCGGCCTGGAAGATGGACTCCCGGCTCGACGGTGACCGGAACACAAGGGCCCAGTCTACCCATGGCCGTCGGCGCCAACTGAGGGTCCTCCCCGATTTCCAGCCCCACCCCGTGCCCGGTGACGGGCCCGAGCGATTTGCCGTGCCCCGCGGCGTCCAGCACGTCCCGCGCCGCCCGGTCCACCGACCGGTACTCCGCCCCGGGTGCCAGCGCCTCGCGGGCCGCCCGCTGGGCTGCGAAGACCACCTCGTACAACTCGATCTGCCAGTCCGCCGGGCTCGTTCCGATGACGAACGTCCGCCCGATCTGACAGCGGTAGCCACGGAAGCGGGCCCCCAGGCAGACGGTGAGGAAATCGCCCTCCTCCACGCGCCGGTCGGTCGGCCGGTGCCCGGCAAGACCCGAGTGGCTGCCCGTCGCCACCGAGGTGGGGAACGCCGGACCGTCCGCGCCGTGGTCCACCAGGCGCCGTTCCAGCTCCAGGGCGAGATGGCGCTCGGTCCGGCCGACGAGGATCGACTCCAGCAGCTCGCCCAGCGCCCGGTCGGTGATCTCCGCCGCGGACCGCAGTGCCGCGATCTCGTCCTCGTCCTTCACCAGCCGCTGCCGCTCCACCGCGCGGTCCAGATCGTTCAGCACCAGGTCGGGGACCGCCGCGGCCACGGCACGGTGCCTGGCCACCGTCAGGTGGTGCTCCTCGACGGACAGCGCCGCCGCGCCGTCCCGCGCCGCCTGCGCGGCGGCGGTCACCGCCGGGTCGGCATCCGTGCCGAGGGCCACGCTGCGCAGCCCGTCGTCGCCCGCCGGGCGCGGACCGGCCGGATCGCCCGCCGGATTCCAGTGGGCGAACAGCACGTCGGCGCCGGAGTGGCCCACGAGCAGTACGGCACCCGCCGGCGCCGGGCCCGCCAGATAGCGGACGTTGGCCGACCGGGACACCAGGGCGGCCTCGGCGCCCGCCGGCGCGCGGCGGGCCCGCAGCCGCGACCGTCTGGCCGCGTGTACCTCGGACATGGGTCGAGCCTACGCAGGGCCGGTGCCCTTCGCCCGCCTGAGCGCGTCCGGATGAGCGGTCACCACTGTGGCGGGCTCATCAGGCTGCGCGCCACCGCGTCGTCCAGCATGCGGGCGGTGGTGGCCACGTCGTGCCGGGAATTGTCGATGATCGGCAGTCCGGAGCCGTACCACCCGGCCATCCGGCCGTGGATCGTGGCCACCTCCTCGTCGGAGAGGCGGCGGGTGCCGGAACGCGCCGCGTTCCGCTCCAGGACGACGTCGAGCCCCGGCAGCAGCACGATCGGGATGAGGCCGGGGCCGACATGCCGCTTCCACCCGCCGAGGCCGACCGCGGGCCGGTCGGGGAAGACGGCGTCGTCCAGGATGCAGGAGATGCCGTTGGCCAGATAGTTCCGCGCGGCGAAGCCGCAGGTCCTGCGGGCCAGCCGGTACTGGGCCTCGGAGCGGTCGTCCCACCCGGAGCGGGGGTCGGCGAAGCCCGACCTGACCCACTCCCGGACGTCGTCGAGGCTGATGTGGGCCGTCGGCACCGGCCTGCGCTCGGCCCAGAACCTGGCCACCGTCGTCTTGCCCGCGCCGGCCGGCCCGATCAGCAGCACGGCCACGCCGACGTGGGTGACGTCGGGCCGCACGGTCCCGGTGGCCGGGGACGGCGCGGGCACCATGCTGTCGGCAGGCAGTTGAAGGGAGCTGGCCGTCCCGCCGTCGAGCGGGGCTGGGGGTGGCACAGGCATCCCGCCGGACTGTTGCATCCGCTCCCCACCTACGTCGTCTCCGCACGGCACACGGGCACGTGCATCCCTTCGGACCAGACACACCGTACCCGGTGGTACCGGCTGCGGGGTGAACGTGCGGCGCTGCCGGGAAGTGCCGCACGCCCGGCTCAGCCGGCCAACTCCTCGGCCAGCGCCCGCAGGGCCAGCAGATACGAGCCGATCCCGAATCCCGCGACCGTTCCGCTGGCCACGGAGGCGATCACCGAGGTGTGACGAAACTCCTCCCTGCGGTACGGGTTGGAGATGTGCACCTCGATCAGGGGGGCCGTCCGCTGGGCGGCGGCGTCCCGCAGGCCGTACGAATAGTGGGTGAACGCACCGGGGTTGAGCACCACGGGCACGGCCCCGTCCGCCGCCTCGTGCAGCCAGCGGATCAGCTCGCCCTCGTCGTTGGTCTCCCTGACCTCGACGGCGAGATCCAGCTCCTTGCCGAGCGCGGTGCACCGTTCGACGAGCCCCGCGTAGGAGGTCGAGCCGTACACGTCCGGCTCGCGGGAGCCCAGGCGCCCGAGGTTGGGCCCGTTCAGCACCAGGACCGGGCGGCTCATGCGGCGATCTCCGCGTGTGCGGCCAGCAGCATCGCCGGATCGGGGCTCTCCAGAACCGTCGGCCGTGCCAGCCCGTCCAGCACGATGAAACGGAGCCGGTTGCCACGGGACTTCTTGTCGATACGCATGGTCTCAAGCAGCCGCGGCCACTGGTCCCCGCGGTAGGTGACCGGCAGGCCGACGGAGGCCAGCACCGCCCGGTGGCGGTCGGCCGTCGCGTCGTCGAGGCGGCCCGCGATACGGCCGAGCTCGGCCGCGAAGACCATGCCGACCGATACGGCGGCGCCGTGCCGCCACTGGTACCGCTCGTTCTTCTCGATCGCGTGGGCCAGCGTGTGCCCGTAGTTGAGGATCTCCCGCAGCCCCGACTCCTTCAGGTCGGTGGCCACCACCTCGGCCTTGACGCGGATGGCGCGCTCGACCAGCTCGGCCGTGTGCGGCCCGCGCGGCCCGCGGGCGCCCTCGGGATCGGACTCGACGAGGTCCAGGATGACCGGGTCGGAGATGAAGCCGGCCTTGATCACCTCGGCGAGCCCGGACACGTAGTCGTGCACCGGGAGCGAGTCCAGCGCGGCCAGGTCGCACAGCACCCCGGCGGGCGGGTGGAAGGCACCCACCAGATTCTTGCCCTCGGCGGTGTTGATTCCGGTCTTGCCGCCGACCGCCGCGTCCACCATGCCGAGCACGGTGGTGGGCAGGGCGATCCAGCGCACGCCGCGCAGCCAGGTGGCCGCGACGAAGCCGGCGAGATCGGTGGCCGCGCCGCCGCCGAGGCCGACGATCACGTCGGTGCGGGTGAAACCGCTCTGTCCCAGGGCCGTCCAGCAGTAGGCGGCGACCTCGGCGGTCTTCGCCTCCTCCGCGTTGGGCAGCTGAACGGCGATGGTCTCGTAACCCTGCTCCGCCAGATCCTTGCGCACCGCCTCTCCCGACTCGGCGAGCGCCTCGGGATGCAGCACCGCCACCCGCTGCGCCGCCGTGCCGATGAGCTGCGGAAGCTCGCCCAGCAGGCGGTGGCCGACCAGCACGTCGTAGGGCGCGGTGCCCGCGCTGCCGCCCACGGTGATCCGGGTGGGCGCGTCGGTGGGTGGGTCCTTCGGGGAGTTGGTCATGCGGTCTTGAGCTCCAATGCGTCAAGGACGGCCCGGGCGACCTCGTCCGGCGTGCGCTCCGCGGTCTGCACGACCGCGCGGGCCACCTCGGTGTAGAACGGGCGGCGCTCCTCCATCAGCACCCGCCACCGCTGCCTGGGATTGACGGCGAGCAGCGGACGGGGAACGTCGAGGCCGACGCGGCGAACGGCCTCGGCGAGCGCCACGTCGAGGAAGACCACGGGCAGCCCGGCGAGCAGCGCGCGGGTCTCCGGGTCCATGATGGCGCCGCCGCCCAGCGAGACGACACCGTCGTGCTCAGCGACGGCGGCGCGCACGGCGGCGGCCTCCAGCTCGCGGAACCGCGGCTCGCCGTCCTCCACGAAGATGTCGGGAATCGGCTTGCCCGCGGTCGCCTCGATATCGGTGTCCGTGTCGCGGACGGTGCAGCCGAGCCGCCGCGCGAGCACCGCGCCGACGGTCGACTTGCCCGACCCCGGGGGCCCCACCAGCACCACGGCGGGGCCATGCGCCCCCCGCCCGGCCCCGGTGCCGCTCACCGGATCTCCAGGTTGTCGAGGAACCCGGTCACGTTCCGCCGGGTCTCGGCCACGCTGTCCCCGCCGAACTTCTCGGCGACGGCGTCCGCGAGCACCAGCGCGACCATGGCCTCCGCGACGATGCCGGCGGCCGGAACGGCACAGACGTCGGACCGCTGGTGGTGCGCGCTGGTGGCCTCCCCGGTGGCGATGTCCACCGTGGCCAGCGCGCGGGGCACCGTGGCGATGGGCTTCATCGCGGCCCGCACGCGCAGCACTTCGCCGGTGGACAGGCCGCCCTCGGTGCCGCCGGAACGGCCGCTCGCCCGGCGGATGCCGTCCTCGCCGCGCACGATCTCGTCGTGCGCCTTCGACCCCGGCACCCGGGCCAGCCCGAAGCCGTCGCCGAGCTCCACGCCCTTGATGGCCTGAATGCCCATCAGGGCGCCCGCGAGACGGGCGTCCAGGCGGCGGTCCCAGTGCACGTGGGAGCCGAGCCCGACCGGCAGGCCGTAGGCGAGGACCTCGACCACGCCGCCGAGGGTGTCGCCGTCCCGGTGGGCCTGGTCGATCTCGGCGACCATCGCCTTGGAGGCGTCGGCGTCCAGGCAGCGCACAGGGTCCTCGTCGAGCCGCGCGGTGTCCGTCAGCCGCGGGAGCACGCCGTGCGGGGCGCGCGCCCCGCCCAGCTCCACCACGTGGGAGACGATCTCGACGCCCGCGGTCTCCCTGAGGTAGGACCTGGCGACCGTGCCGAGGGCCACCCGGGCCGCGGTCTCGCGCGCGGAGGCCCGTTCCAGGATGGGACGAGCGTCGTTCACGCCGTACTTCTGCATGCCGGCGAGGTCGGCGTGCCCCGGGCGCGGGCGCGTCAGCGGGGCGTTGCGGGCGAGCTCCGCCAGCTCCGCCGGGTCGACGGGGTCGGCCGCCATGACCTTCTCCCACTTCGGCCACTCGGTGTTGCCGACCATGACGGCCACCGGCGAGCCGAGCGTGAGCCCGTGCCGGACGCCGCCGATGAACGTGACCTCGTCGCGCTCGAACTTCATCCGCGCACCGCGGCCGTAGCCGAGCCGCCGACGGGCCAGGGCGTCCGCAACCATCTCGGTGGTGACGGGCACCCCGGAGGGCAGCCCCTCCAGGGTCGCCACCAGGGCGGGACCGTGCGACTCTCCCGCCGTCAGCCAGCGCAGCCTGCTCAACGGTGCTCCTTAGGAATTCGCGCCTGTGGGACCTCTCACCGTTGATCCTCCCACGCCCGCCGCGCGGGACTCCTTCCGGTGAGGTGCGGGCCGCACCGGGGGGCGCTCAGCGGCTGGTGAGCGCCGCCTGCCCGGCGGCGCGCATCTGCTTCAGCGGTGCCGGCGCGATACCCGTCATGGCCTCCACCTGGAGGACGGCCTGGTGCACGAGGAGGTCGAGCCCTCCGACGACCTCGCCGCCGCGGGCCGCCCAGGCGGCCGCGAGGGCCGTGGGCCAGGGCTCGTAGAGCACGTCGAACAGGGTGCCGGGCGCGCCTGGCACCGCCGCGGCCAGGGCGTCGGTCGCGCCCGCGGGGGTGGTGGCGATCACCAGCGGGGCCTCGAAGGCCCGCGCCGCCTCCTCCCAGCCGCCGGTACTCACCCGCACCCCGAGCCGTTCGCCCCAGCCGCGCATCTCGGCGGCCCGCTCCGGGGTCCGCACGTAGGCGGCGACCTCGCCGTCGCAGATCTGCGCCAGCGCGGCCAGCGCCGAGGAGGCGGTGGCGCCCGCGCCCAGCACCGCCGCGCCCGCCACGCGCGTCACCCCGCGTTCGCGCAGGGCCTCGACCATGCCGGGGACATCCGTGTTGTCGCCCAGGCGACGGCCGTCCGCGGCGAACGTCACCGTGTTGACGGCTCCCACGGACGCGGCGGTGTCGCCGATCTCGTCGAGCAGCGGGATCACCGCGCGCTTCAGCGGCATGGTGAGGGAGAGGCCGGCCCAGTCGGACCCGAGGTCCGCGACGAAGCCGGGCAGGGCCTGCTCATCGACCTCGAACCGCCCGTAGGACCATGTGTCCAGCCCGAGCGCCCGGTACGCGGCCCGGTGCAGCACCGGCGAGAGCGAGTGGTCGATGGGCGAACCGAGTACCGCGGCGCGCCGCCCCGCGAGGGTGTGCTCCGTCATTCGCCCTCCTGCTGGGCCGCGTTGAAGTCCTCGACGTTCCGCAGGTGTTCCTGGTAGTCGTCCGTGAAACGGGTGTCGCCCTCGCGCACCGTGACGAAGTAGAGCCAGGGCCCGTCGGCCGGGTTGAGCGCCGCCTCGATGGCCTCGTGCCCGGGGTTGTCGATGGGGCCGGGCGGCAGCCCGAACTCGACGTACGTGTTGTACGGCGAGTCGTACTCCGTGTCCTCGATGGTGGTTTGCAGCTCGGAGCGGCCCATGGCGTAGTTGATGGTGGAGTCGAACTCCAGCCGCGTGTTGTCGTCCAGCCGGTTGTGGATGACCCGCGAGACCCGGACGAACTCCTCGTCCGACTGCCCCTCCGCCTCGATCAATGAGGCGATGATCAGCACCTCCCGCGGGGTGAAGCCGATCTCCGCGGCCTGGCTCTCCAGGTCGACCTCGCTGAACTCGGCCTCCGCCCGGTCCACCATCGCCCGCAGCACCTCCTCGGGCGCGGTGTCCGCGCCCACGTCGTAGCGCGCGGGGAAGAGGAATCCCTCCGGATCGCCCTCCGCCCAGTCCGGCAGCCCGAGATCGGCGTTCTCGGCGGCCTCGGCGGTGGTGCCCTCCGCCAGGCCGAGGTACTCGTCGATCATGGCGTAGATCTGCGTGGCGCGGCGGCCCTCGGGGATGATGAGCGCGCTGATGGCCGCCGGGTCGAGCAGCAGCTCGACGGCGGACTCGGCCGACATCTGCTCCCGCAGCACGTAGACGCCCGCCTGGATCAGCTGGCCGTCCGCACCGGCCGCCTCCACGAACGCGTCGTGGCTGCGGACGACGTCCGCCTCGCGCAGGAGGTTCGCCATGTCGGAGACCGTGGCGCCGTCGGGGATCGTCACCTGCACCTCGCCGGTGCCCTCCCCGGCGTAGTCGGGCGCCGGGGCGAACCGGTCCTGGTAGAACTGGTAGCCGAAGTAACCGGCGCCGCCCACGCCGCCGACGACGAGCAGGGCCGCGACCATGCAGCCGCGGCCGCGCCGCTTCTTCGGCCGGTCGCCGCGGCGCCCGGAGCGCCGGCCGGAGTCCTCGGGGCTGCCGTCGTCCTCGTCCTCGTCGCGGCCGAAGAAGTCCAACTCGCCCTGGTCGGGGCCCGGGTCCCACCCGGTATCCGGATCGGGCCCCGGCTGCCGCCCGCGGCCGGCCGGCGGCGCCTCATCCGGGGCCTGCATCCTGTCCTGCCGCTGCTGCTGCTGCCCGTACGGCGCCTGCCCGCCCTGCTGCGCCATCGCATCGTGCTGCTGATGGTGCTGGTACTGGTCGTGCCCGGCGTACTCCCCGTGCCGCGGGGACTGCGGGTGCGGGTCGAGCCCCGGATGCTGCGCGTACTGCTGCTCCGGGTACTGCTGGTCCCCGTACTGCTGCTGGACCCCGTACTGCTGCTGTTCTGTGTACTGCTGCCCGGGGTACTGCTGCTGCTCCGGGTACTGGTGACCGGCGCCGTAGCCACCCTGGTACTCGCCGGTCCCGTAATCGGCACCCTGGTGCCCTGCCGCGGGATAGGCGCCCTGCGCATAGTGCCCGCCCGTGGTGTCCCAGCCGCCCTGATCGGCGTACTGCTGCGGCGGGTAGTACGCCTGCTGCTGCGCGTCGTACTGCTGCTCCCACGAGCCCTGTTGCGCAGGCTGGCTCCCTGCCCCCTCCTGCCCGTCGGACCAGTTCCGATCCGCATGGTGCGGGTCATCGGGGTACCACGGTTCGGAGCCGGGATTCCGGCCATAGTCAGTCATCGAACCCCTTGTCATGCAAGGCGGCAGCCGGTCCCCCGCGGTCCGCACGGCTGCCCTGTCGCGCGGAACGTTACCGTATCGCGATCAGACAACCACTTCGACGCACTGCCCCGGTGGCCGTCCCGCGGTGCGCTCGGTTTCGAGCGCGGCCTGCAAGATCACGACGGCGGCGGCCTGATCGATCCGAGGCCTGCCCTTCTTGGCCGAGACCCCGGAGGCCCGCATGCCACGGGCGGCGCTGACGGTGCTCATCCGTTCGTCCACCAGCCGGACGGGCACCGGTGCGATCCGGCGCGCGAGGCGCTCGGCGAACGCCCGGACCCGCGCCGCCGCCGGGCCCTCGCCGCCGCCGAGCGACCGCGGGAGACCGACCAGCACCTCAAGGGGCTCGTACTCGGCGACCAGCTCCGCCAGCCGCCGCTGCGCCGCCGCGGCATCACGGCCCGGCACCGTCTCGACCGGAGTGGCGATCAGGCCGTCGGGGTCGCAGCTCGCCACCCCGATCCTGGCCTCCCCCACGTCGACGGCCAGCCGCCTGCCGCGCCGCATCAGGCGATGTCCGCGACCTGGCGCTCGACCGCGGCCAGCGCCTCGTCGATGGCCGCCGGGTCCTGCCCGCCGCCCTGGGCGACGTCCGGCTTACCGCCGCCGCCACCACCGAGCGCCTTCGCGGCGGTGCGCACCAGGTCACCGGCCTTCAGACCGCGTTCCCTCGCCGCCTCGTTGGTGGCGACGACCGTCAGCGGGCGGTCCTTGACCACGGTGAACAGCGCGACCACGGCGGCCCGGTCGCCCCGCATCCGGCCGCGCACGTCCAGCACGAGCCGCCGCAGGTCGTCGGCCGTCGTGCCGTCGGGTACCCGGCCGGTGGCGAGCGCCACGCCGCGCACGTCGCGCGCCCCCTCCGCGAGCGCGCCCGCGGCCTGGAGGACCTTCTCGGCGCGGAAGCGCTCGATCTCCTTCTCCGCCTCCTTAAGCCGGGACAGCACGCCGGAGATCCGCTCGGGCAGCTCCTCGGGGCGCCCCTTGACCAGCTCGGTCAGCTGCGCCACCACGGCGTGCTCACGGGCGAGGAAACGGTAGGCGTCGGCGCCGACCAGCGCCTCGACGCGGCGCACGCCCGAGCCGATCGAGGACTCGCCGAGCAGCTTGACGAGGCCGAGCTGCGCGGTGTTGTGCACGTGGGTGCCGCCGCACAGCTCCTTGGAGTAGTCGCCGATGGTCACCACCCGCACCCGGTCGCCGTACTTCTCGCCGAACTCGGCGATGGCGCCCTGCTTCCTGGCCTCGTCCATCGACATCACCTCGGCCGTGACGTCGAGTTCGCGGGACAGTACCTCGTTGATCTTCTGCTCGACGTCGCTGAGGACCGTGCCCGGCACCGCGGCCGGCGAGCCGAAGTCGAACCGGAAGCGGCCCGGCGAGTTTTCCGAGCCGGCCTGCGCCGCGGTGGGCCCCAGGGCGTCGCGCAGCGCCTGGTGCGTGAGGTGGGTGGCGCTGTGGGCGCGGGCGATGGCGCGGCGGCGCCCGATGTCGATGTGGCAGTACGCGCCGGCGCCGACGGTGACCTCGCCGACCTGGACCTCGCCCTTGTGAACGGTGACGCCGGGCACCGGCTGCTGGACGTCCCTGACCTCCACGACGGCGCCCGAGTCGAGGCGGATGCGCCCGGTGTCGGCGAGCTGGCCGCCGCCCTCGGCGTAGAACGGGGTCCGGTCCAGCACGACCTCGACCTCGTCGCCCTCGTGCGCGGCGGGCGCCGAGACGCCGTCGACCAGGAGCCCGACCACGGTCGACTCGCCGTCCGTGCGCGTGTAGCCGACGAACTCCGTGATCCCGGAGGCGTCGGCGACCTGACGGTAGGCGGACAGGTCGGCGTGGCCCTGCTTCTTGGCCCTGGCGTCGGCCTTGGCCCGTTCGCGCTGCTCCTTCATCAGCCGCCTGAAGCCCGTCTCGTCCACCGAGAGACCGGCCTCCGCGGCCATTTCGAGCGTCAGGTCGATCGGGAAGCCCCAGGTGTCGTGCAGCAGGAACGCCTTGTCCCCGGCCAGCATGCTGCCGCCGCCGGCCCTGGTCTCGGTGACGGCGGAGTCGAAGATGTTGGTCCCGGCGCGCAAGGTCTTCAGGAACGCCGCCTCTTCGGCCAGCGCGACCGTTTCGATGCGTCCGCGCTCGGTCAGCAGCTCGGGGTACTGCTCCCCCATCGTGGTCAGCACCACGTCGACCAGCTCGCCGACGACGGGCCGGTCCGCGCCCAGAATCCGCATGTTGCGGATGGCGCGGCGCATGATGCGCCGCAGCACGTAGCCGCGGCCCTCGTTGCCGGGGGTGACGCCGTCGCCGATCAGCATGACGGAGGTGCGCATGTGGTCGGCGACCACGCGCAGCGCGACGTCGGAGCCGTCGGCCTCCCCGTACCGCACGCCGGTCAGCTCGCCGGCCTTGTCGATGACGACGCGCAGGGTGTCCGTCTCGTACATGTTCTGTACGCCCTGGAGGATCATCGCCAGGCGTTCGAGACCGAGTCCCGTGTCAATATTCTTGGCGGGCAGCTCACCGAGGATCGGGAAGTCGTCCTTGCCCTCGCCCGGGCCCCGCTCGAACTGCATGAAGACCAGGTTCCAGATCTCCACGTAGCGCTCGTCGTTGACGGCGGGGCCGCCCTCGGGGCCGAACTCGGGGCCGCGGTCGTAGTTGATCTCGGAACAGGGCCCGCAGGGTCCCGGCACGCCCATCGACCAGAAGTTGGGGCCCATGCCCAGGCGCTGGATGCGCTCGGCGGGCACGCCGACGACGTCCCGCCAGATGCGCTCGGCCTCGTCGTCCTGCTCGTAGACGGTGATCCACAGCCGCTCGGGGTCGAGACCGTAGCCGCCCTCGGCGACCGGGCCGGTCAGCAGCTCCCAGGCGAGGGTGATCGCGCCTTCCTTGAAGTAGTCACCGAAGGAGAAGTTGCCGCACATCTGGAAGAACGTGCCGTGCCTGGTGGTCTTGCCGACCTCTTCGATATCCGGGGTCCGCACGCACTTCTGCACGCTGACGGCGCGCGGGTAGGGCGGGGTGACCTCGCCGAGGAAATACGGCTTGAACGGCACCATGCCGGCGGGAACGAGCAGCAGCGTGGGGTCGTCCGCGATCAGCGACGCCGAGGGCACGACGGTGTGCCCGCGCTTCTCGAAGAAGCTCAGCCAGCGACGGCGGATTTCAGCCGACTCCATCAGTGATCCTCTTTTCCGGTCGTTCCGGTGATTCCGGTGGTGTCTGCGGCCGGGACGGTCCCGGCTCCGTGGGCGGGCGGGGGCAGGAGGGCGGGCGGCGCGGCACCGCCGCCGACGCCGAGCGCGTCGTTCAGCTCCTCCTCGCGCCTGGCCATGCCCGTCCTGACGTCGATCGCGAACCCGCGCACGCGGTGGCCCGCCGCCACGGCGCGGTCGGCGGCCCGGACTGCGAGGCTGTCGGGCGCGAGTGCGCGGAGCCTGCGCTGGACCCGGGTGGTGGCCCAGACCCCGGCTGCGGCGCCGGTGGTGAACCAGAAGGCGCGGCGGATCATGGCCGGTATCAGTCCTTTCGCGGGGAACGGCGCCGGGGGACCGGGATCGTCCTGACGGCCGGCTCGCCGCCGGCAGGCGGCCCGCCGCCGCGGCGGCGCAGCGCCTGCCGCACGCCGTAGCCGAAGGCGGCCACCTTGACCAGCGGCCCGCCGAAGGTGGAGGCGACGGTGCCGGAGAGGGCCGAGGCGTTGGCCGCGACGTCCTGCACGTCGGAGGCGATGGTCTCCACGCGGTCCAGCTGGGCCTGCGCGGACTTCACGGTCCTGGACGCCTCGCCGAGCAGCGGAACGGCGTGCTCCGTCACGTCCGTCACCAGCTTGGTCGCGGCCCTGAGCGTCTGGGCCAGCCGGACCAGCGCCACGGCGAGGAACGAGACCAGGATGGCCCAGAAGACGGCCACGAGGAGGCCGGCCACCTCTCCACCGGACACAAGCGCACCGCTTCCCTCGGACGGGTACTTTCTGACAGCTGTCGTTCGGCCGCCGTGCGCCAGGGCGGCGGCCCCGTGGGCAGGCCGACGGCAGGTCCCGACCCTATCGCGCCCGCCCCCCGCGCTCGTACCGCAATCACCCGCGGCTGCCAAGACCGGGCGGCCGCAATTGTACGTTCTGCATACCCCCCAGTACGCTCCGTGTCCCATGCGAGGCTTTCAGGGATCAGGGCCCGGGGCCCGGGAGAATTCGGGGCGCGGCCGCAGGCCGGGCAATCTGCCCGCCGAGCTCACGCGGTTCATCGGCCGGGACGTCGAAGTGGGCGTTCTCGTTCGGAAGTTGACGGTGTCACGGCTGGTGACGGTGACCGGGGTCGGCGGTGTCGGAAAATCGCGGTGCGCGGTGCAGGCCGCCCGACAGGCGCAGGAACGCTTCTGCGACGGTGTCTGGCTGGTCGAGCTGGCCACGGTGCGCGACGCCGAACTGCTGGACCACGCCGTCGTGGACGCGCTCGGACTGACCGACCACACCGGCCGGCCGCCGCGCACGGTGCTCACCGAACGGCTGGCCGACCGCCGCCTGCTGCTCGTCCTCGACGGCTTCGAGCACCTCGTCGAGCCGTCCGCCGAGCTGGTGCACGACCTGCTGCGCCGGGCTCCCGGGCTGCGGGTGCTGGCCACCGGCCGCCGCCCGCTCGGCGTGGCCGGCGAACGCCTCTACCCGCTCCCGCCGCTGGCGGCCCCCGTGCCGGGCACAGGCGCGGCCAGCTCCCACGCACCCCTGAGCGAGGCCGCCTGGCTGTTCGCCGACCGGGCCGCCGCCGTACTGCCGGGCTTCGCCATCGACGAGGACAACCACAAGGTCGTCGCCGAGCTGTGCCACCGGCTCGACGGCATCCCGCTCGCCCTCGAACTGGCCGCGGGGCGGCTGCGGACGCTCTCCCTCGACCAGACGCTGCACCGGCTCGGCGACCGGTTCCGGCTGCTGGTCGGCGGCAGCAGGGACGCGCCGCCGCACCACCAGACGCTGCGCACGGCGATCGGCTGGAGCCACGAGCTGTGCACCCCGGCGCAACGGCTGCTATGGGCGCGGCTGTCCGTCTTCGCCGGGCACTTCGACCTGGAGGCCGCCGAATACGTCTGCTCGGGACCCGATCTGCCGGCCGAGGACGTGCTCGACGTGCTGACCGAGCTGGTCGCGCAGTCCGTCGTGAGCCGCGAGGACGCCGCCTCCGGGGTGCGCTACCGGCTGCTGGAGACGCTGCGGGCGTACGGCGCCGACTGGCTGGCGGCCACCGGCGACAGCGACCGGCTGCGGCGCAGGCACCGCGACTGGTGCACCGGCCTCGTCACCTGGTGCGAACTGGAGTGGTTCAGCCCGCGGCAGGCCGAGGTGGCGCGGCGCATCGAGGACGAGATGCCGAATCTGCGGGCGGCGCTCGAGTTCGCGCTGGACGAGAAGGACGGGCGCCTCAGCCTCTACCTGGCCGGCACGCTGTGGTTCTGCTGGGTCGGCTGCGGGCGGCTCCGCGAGGGAAGGCACTGGCTGAGGCGCGCGCTCCAGCTGGAGACCGACCACGAGGAGACGCGGCTGAAGGCCCTGTGGGTGGCGGGCTACGTCGCCGTTCTCGAGGGCGACACCGTCCGCGCGCTCTCCGCGCTGCACGAGTGCCAGGAGGGCGCCGAGCGCACGGGCAACGCGAGGGCCGCCGCCTACGCCGACCACCGCAACGGCTGCCTGGCGCTGATCAGCGACGAGACGCAGCGCGCCGAGCAGTTGCTGCGCGCGGCGCTCGACCGGTTCGAGGAGATCGGCGAGCTGAACAGCGACGTGCTGATGTGCCAGGCGCAGCTCGCGATGGCCGTCGCCTTCCAGGGGGATCTGGCCGGCGCGGTGGCGTTGTGCGAGGAGGCCAGGCAGGTGTGCGACGAGCACGGCGAGCGCTGGGCGCGCACCTATGCGCTGTACGTGCTGGGCTTCGCCGCGTGGAGCCAGGGGGACACGGTCGAGGCCAGGCGGCTGATGGAGGCATCCCTCCCGGTCAGCCACGCCTTCCAGGACCTGGTCGGAACGGTGCTCGCGCTCGAACTGCTCGCGGGTGTCACGGCCACCGAGGGGCACCCGGCAGAGGCGGCGGTGCTCCAGGGCGCCGCGGGGCGGCAGTGGCGGTCGGTGGGGATGCAGCTCTTCGGCTCGGGCTACTTCAACGCGCCGCACATCCAGTGCGAACGGCACCTGCGCCGGGAGCTCGGCGCCGCCAGGTTCCGCGAGTGCATCGGGGAGGGGGAACGGCTCGACGCGGACGCCGCGGTCGCCAGGGCCCTGCGCCGCCGCTTCGCGGACGAGGAACGCGCGGCAGCCGGGCACGCGGCGGGCGGGCAGGCGCCGGCCGGCGTCGCCCCGGCCGCGGGCGGGCAGGCGCGGGCGGCGGGCGGCTCCCCGGCCGCCCCTCCCCGCCGGGACGGCGGGGAGCACGGGCGGTTCCGCGGGGGTCAGCGTGCGTAGTACTCGACGACCAGCTGCTCGTCGCAGATGACCGGGATCTCGCGGCGGTTGGGGTCGCGGTCGAGGCGGAACGCCAGGGCTTCGAGGTTGACCTGGAGGTAGCGCGGCGTCTCGCCTTCGCCCGCGTAGCCGCCCTCCCTGGCCACGAGGAACGGGTGCTTGACGCGGCTGCGTTCGCGAACGGAGACGACGTCGTCGGGGCGGACGCGGAAGGACGGCTTGTCCACCTTGCGGTCGTTGACCGCGATGTGGCCGTGCACGACCATCTGGCGCGCCTGGTAGATCGTGCGGGCCAGCCCCGAGCGCAGCACCAGGGCGTCCAGACGGCGTTCGAGCTCGATGATGAGCGCCTCGCCGGTCTTGCCCTCGACCTTGCGGGCACGCTCGTAGGCGCGGACCATCTGGCGCTCGCTGATGTCGTACTGGGCGCGCAGGCGCTGCTTCTCCAGCAGACGGACTTTGTAGTCACTGGTCTGCTTCCGGCCGCGCCCGTGTTCGCCCGGCGGGTAGGGGCGCTTCTCGAAGTACTTGACGGCCTTCGGGGTGAGCGCGATGCCGAGGGCGCGCGACTTCTTGACCTTGGGACGCGACTGGTTCACGTGGAACTGACCTCCATGTAAGTTAGGTGAGCCTTACCTTAGCTGAGGAGTGCGCATGATTCGACCTGGGAGCCCAGCGCCCGGAACGGGACACCGTGATCACGAGGGCCCGCCGTGCCCCGACGAAGAAGCCGGGCAGCCGACCGCCGCCGAGCGGGTGCGCACCCTGCTCGCGTCCAACGCCTCCGCCACGCTGGCGATTCCCGGCGCCGACCAGGAGGAACCCGGCGCCTGGGCGCTCGACTTCCGCGTCGTCGCGCCCTCGGGAGACGTGTACCTGCTGGCCGTCTCCGGCTCGCCGACCGCGCGGATCGCCGCCCATGCCCTGGCCGACGAGCTGACGGCCGTGATCGAACTCACGGATGTCGCCCCCGTCGCCGTGCCCCACCGCATCCGCGGACGCGGCTGGGTGGCCGGCTGGCTGACCACCGCGCGGGGCGCGGAACGGGCCACGGCGATCGGCCTGCTGGCCGAACGGTACCCCGCCCTGGACGCCCTGCCGGGACTGGGGCCTGGCGGCGCGGAACACGAGGACGCCGACCCGGTGCTGCGCCTGGAGGTGGGCGAGGCGTTCACCGACGACCTCTGGGGCGCCTGCCACGTGGAGCCGGACGAGTTTGCCGAGGCCGCGCCCGACCCGCTGGCCCGGCACGAGGCCGAGCTGCTTCAGCACCTCGCCGCCGCCCACGAAACCCAACTGCGCTCCCTGTGCACGCTGCTGGGCCGGGGCCCGGCCGACTGCGGCATGGCGTGGCCGGCCGCGGGCGGGCGCGCCGTCCCCTGGGAGGCGGTGACGCCGCTCGGCCTCGACCGCTTCGGGCTGCGGGTGCGTTTCCGCGCCGGCGAGGCGTGCTTCGACGCGCGTTTCGATTTCCCCGAGCCGGTGCGGGACCTCACCCAACTGCGGCGGGCGATGCGCCAGCTGTTCGAAGCAGCGGGCGCGTGAGCCCGGCGGACGGCCGTCAGCCGCGCGGCTCACGGCCGTCCCCCAGCCGCCTCCTGACCCGCTCCAGCACCTCCGCGTACCGCCCTTCCGCCCCGTGCCCGGTGGGCCGGTAGTACCGCTTCCCGTCCACGGCGTCGGGGGCGTACTGCTGGGCCGCGATACCGCCCGGCAGATCGTGCGGGTACTGGTAGCCCGCGCCGTGGCCGAGGCGCTTGGCGCCCTGGTAGTGGCTGTCCCGCAGATGGGCGGGGACCGGACCCGCGAGACCGGCCCTGATGTCCGCCTGGGCCTCGCCGATGGCGACGACCGCGGCATTGGACTTGGGGGCGAGGGCCAGCGCGATGGTCGCGTGGCTGAGGGTGATGGCGGCCTCCGGGAAACCGATCATCGCCACCGCCTGCGCGGCGGCCACGGCCGTCGGCAGCGCGGTCGGGTCGGCCATGCCGATGTCCTCACTGGCCGAGATCATCAGCCGCCTGGCGATGAAACGGGGGTCCTCGCCCGCCTCGACCATGCGCGCGAGGTAGTGGAGCGCCGCGTCCACGTCCGAGCCGCGGATCGACTTGATGAGGGCGCTCGCCACGTCGTAGTGCTGATCGCCGTCCTTGTCGTACCGCACCGCCGCGCGGTCCACCGCCTCCTCCAGCGTACTCAGGGTGATCTCCGCCTCGCCCTTGGCCAGGGCGGCCCCCGCACCGGCCTCGAGCGCCGTCAGGGCGCGCCGCGCATCCCCGCCGGCGATGCGGAGCAGGTGCTCCTCCGTGTCGTCCGGCACCGCGACCGCGCCGGCGAGCCCCTGCTCCTCGGCCACCGCGCGGCGCAGCAGCCCCCGCAGATCGTCCTCGGTCAACGGCTCGAGCGTCAGCAGCAGGGACCGCGACAGCAGCGGCGAGATCACCGAGAAGTGCGGATTCTCCGTGGTGGCGGCGATCAGGGTGACCCACCGGTTTTCCACCGCGGGCAGCAGGGAGTCCTGCTGCGCCTTGCTGAACCGGTGGATCTCGTCGAGGAAGAGGACCGTGTCCTTGCCGAACGCCCCGGAGGAGCGCCGCGCCCCGTCGATGACGGCACGCACCTCCTTGACCCCCGCGGTGATCGCCGACAGCTCGACGAAGCGCTTGTCGGTGGCCTGGCTCACCACATAGGCCAGGGTGGTCTTGCCGGTGCCCGGCGGCCCCCACAGGATGACCGAGGACGGGCCGGCCGGACCACCGCCGCCCTCGCCCACCAGGCGGCGCAGCGGCGCCCCGGGCCGCAGCAGGTGCTGCTGGCCGACGACGTCGTCCAGGGTGCGCGGGCGCATCCGAACGGCCAGCGGCCGGGCGGACGGGTCCTTCTCCGCGCGCTCATCGGCGGCGGCAGTGAACAGATCGGGCTCCACGCCACGACCCTAAGCCACCCCACCGACAGCGTGGTCCGGGCAGGTCAGCTGGTCCAGAAGTCCCACCAGCGCGTGAGGATCAGCATGCCGATGATCCCCATGTGCACCGCGGGGATCAGCCAGTGGAACTCGGCCATCGTCCGGCGCACGCCCTCGGGCGCGGGCAGAATACCGTTCCGCACGTTGTGCAGCGTCGTGTACCAGAACATGACGATCGTCGCCGCCCAGGCGAGGCAGCACCACAGGCACAGCGCATTGATCTCGTACAGCGACTGGTACTGGAGCCAGGTGCAGAAGCCGACGCCGAACAGCGTGCCGGCCTGGAGGCCCAGCCAGAACCAGCGCCGGTAGGCCGCCCCGGCCAGCAGGCCCATGCCCACCGCGATCACCACGCCGTAGGCCACCATGCCGAGCATCGGATTGGGGAAGCCGAAGACCTCCGCCTGCTCGCTTTCCATGATGTTGCCGCAGGACACGACCGGGTTGAGACTGCACGCGGGCGTGAAGTCCGGGTCCTCGAGCAGGTGGAACTTGTCGAGCACGATGACCCACGAGGCCAGCAGCCCGGCGAAGCCGGTGACCACCAGGGTCAGCGCGAACGCGCGCCCGGCCCCCACGACCTGCCGCCCGCCATGGGCCACGGGCCCGCCGTCCGTACGGGCCACGTCCACCGCCGATGCTGCCATCTCGCCAATCCGCTCCGTCAGGGGTCCGGCTGTCCATTCTGCAGGAGTGACACAACGCTCACGGCGCGCTGATGTCAACCGGGACCCCGCCGCTCAGGCCAGCCGGCGGCGCAGATCGTCGACCACGGCCGTCAGCGGCACCGGCGACTGCTCGCCGCTGCCGAGGTCTTTGACCTGGACCACGCCCTCGGCGAGGTCCCGGTCACCCGCCACCACGGCGTACCTGGCACCGCTGCGGTTGGCCGACTTCATCGCCGACTTCACCCCGCGGCCGCCGTAGGCGAAGTCGGCCGCGACGCCCGCCCTGCGCAGGGCCGTGACCATGGTGAACAGCTCCCTGCGGGCCTCTTCGCCCAGCGGGACGGCGAAGACGTCGGTGGGCGAGGGCAGGTCCTGGACGACGCCCTCGGCGCGCAGCGCCAGCAGGGTGCGGTCCACGCCGACGGCCCAGCCGACCGAGGGCAGCGCCGGGCCGCCGAGCATCTCGGAGAGGCCGTCGTACCGCCCGCCGCCGCCGACCGCGGACTGGGAGCCGAGCCCGTCGTGGACAAATTCGAACGTAGTGCGGGTGTAGTAATCCAGACCGCGCACGAGCCGCTCGTCGTCCGTGAAGGCGACACCCGCACCGCTGATCAGATCGCGGACCTGCTCGTGGTACTCCTTGCACGCCTGGCACAGGTGATCGCTCATCGCCGGCGCACCGGCGAGCTGGCGCCGCACGCTCTCGCGCTTGTCGTCCAGGACGCGCAGCGGATTGATCTCGATGCGCGCCCGGGTGTCCTCGTCCAGGTCGAGCCCGCGCAGGAACTCCTGGAGCGCGGCCCGGTAGGCGGGCCGGCACTCCCGGTCCCCCAGCGAGTTGAGCAGCAGCCGCACACCGGTCAGGCCGAGCGAACGGTAGGCGTCGGCGGCGAGGATGATCAGCTCGGCGTCGAGGGCGGGGTCCTCGGTGCCGATGGCCTCGGCACCGATCTGCGAGAAGTGGCGGTAACGGCCCGCCTGCGGGCGCTCGTACCGGTAGTAGGTACCCGAGTACCAGAGCTTGACGGGCAGGCTGCCCGCGCGGTGCAGGCTGGCCTGGAGCGCGGCGCGCAGCACGGACGCGGTGCCCTCGGGGCGCAGCGCCAGGCGCGTGCCGCCCTTGGTGGTGAGGGTGTACATCTCCTTGGTCACGATGTCGGTGGACTCGCCGACGCCGCGGGAGAACAGCTCGACGTGCTCGAAGCCGGGCGTCTCGACGTAGCCGTACCCGGCGCCGCGCAGCGGGGCGGCGAGGGCCTCGCGCACGGCGAGGAAGGCGGCGGAGTCGGGCGGCAGCAGGTCGTAGGTGCCCTTGGGGGCGGAAAAGGTGCTCACGGGAAGAGTCTTCACATTCCTGGTCGCGGGGCCGCGGCGTCGGCGGCTCCGTGGCCGGCGGCCGTCTCCCGCAGAAACGGGTTGGTGGCGCGCTCGCGGCCGATGGTGGTCTGCGGGCCGTGCCCGGAGAGCACCACGGTCGAGTCCGGCAGCGGCAGGCAGACACGGGCCAGCGACCGCAGGATCTCGGCGTGGTCCCCGCCGGGCAGATCGGTGCGTCCGATGGAGCCGGCGAACAGCAGGTCGCCCGAGAACAGCACCGGCGGAACGTCGGCCTGCTCGGGCAGCCGGAAGGTCACCGACCCCTTGGTATGGCCCGGCGCGTGCGCGACGGAGAACTCGAGACCCGCCAGCGACAGCGCGGCGCCGTCGCTCAGCTCACGCAGGTCGTCGGGCTCGCCGAGGGTCAGCTCGCCGAGCAGCGGGGCCCCGAGCTTGGCGCCGAGGGCCTTCTCCGGGTCGGTGAGCATGAAGCGGTCCGACGGGTGAATCCAGGCGGGCACGCCCCTGGCCCCGCAGACGGGCACGACCGAGGCCACGTGGTCGATGTGGCCGTGGGTGAGGATGACCGCGACCGGCTTCAGCCGGTGCTTGGCGATCGTCTCCTCGACGCCCGGCGCGGCCCGGTGCCCCGGGTCGATGATCACGCATTCCTCGCCGGCCGCGGGCGCGACCAGATAGCAGTTGGTCCCCCAGGCCCCGGCAGGAAAGCCAGCGATGAGCAAGGTCGTCCTTCGGTCGTCGTGGCGGGTGCGGCTTGGGCAAGAGCCTACCGGCGGCGGTGCAGCGCGGGCGAACCCGTATACGGTGACGCCACGGGGCTGGTCGATAGCAACGTCGGGACAGTCGAGACAAGGGAGAGCTCGGTGGTCAGCAAGGAGCAGCGCCGCAGGCAGCTCGCGCGGGCGAAGTTCGAACGGCAGCAGCAGCGGCGGGCGAACCGGGCACGGCGGGGACGCCGTCGCCAGATTCTGCTCGTCGCCCTGCTCGTGGCCCTCCTCGCGGGGGGCGGAACGGCGTGGGCCGTGCTGAGCGGGGGCGACGACGAGGACTCGCAGCAGGCCGCGGACGACGAGGCGACCGCGGACCCAGGCGAGGAGACGAGCCCGCCCGTGGAGGACCCGTGCGAGGAGCCGGCGGAGGGGGAGCCCTCGACCCAGACCTGGGAGGAGGAGCCGGAGATGGCCGTGGACACCGCGTCGGACTACCTGATGCGGCTGCGGACCACCTGCGGCGATATCGGGATCACCATGGACGCCGAGGTGGCCCCGCGCACGGTCAACTCGTTCAACTTCCTCGCCGGTGAAGGCTTCTTCGACCACTCCAGGTGCCACCGCCTGGTGCCCGAGGGCATCTTCGTCCTCCAGTGCGGCGACCCGGAGGGCACCGGGGCCGGCGGGCCCGGCTACACGATCCCGGACGAGAACCTGGACGACCCGGACGTGGCCGAAGGCGTCTACCCGGCCGGCACGGTGGCGATGGCCAACCAGTACAACCCGCAGGACGACAGCGGGCGCGACTCAGGCGGCAGCCAGTTCTTCATCGTGTACGAGGACAGCCAGCTGCCGCCCGACTACACGCCCTTCGGCACGGTGACGGAAGGTCTTGACGTGGTGCAGCTGATCGCGGAGACGGGCGCCACCCAACCCGATCCGACGACCGGGAACACCGCGCCCCACGCGACCGTCGTCATCAACGAGGCCACCGTGGAAGAGGTGGTGGCGGAATGAGGCCCGCTGAGCGGCAATTTCCGCCGGGCAAGGTGCGGACAGCCGGGCGGCCTGTCGCCTATGTTGGCGTTGTGTAGGGTGCCTGCGCCGGTCAGGCGGGAGAAGACAACGGTTGGACCGGCCGAGAACTGTGGACGGTGCCGGGGGCGTGAGGCCCTGTCGCGCGCATCAAACGAGGAGGCGCTGTGAGCAGCGAGCCGTGGGGCCGCGTTGACGAGACGGGGACCGTGTACGTTCGGACGGCGGACGGCGAGAAGGCCGTCGGCTCCTGGCAGGCCGGCTCCCCCGAGGAGGCGCTCGCCTATTTCGAGCGCAAATACGAGGGCCTGGTCGTCGAGATCGGCCTCCTGGAGCGCCGGGTACGGACGACGGACCTGTCCGCCAAGGACGCGATGACGGCCATCGGGCACCTGAGGGAGCAGGTGGACGCCGCGAACGCGGTGGGCGATCTGGCGGCGCTCGGCACGCGGTTGGACGGTCTCGTCTCCGCGGTCGACGCCCGCCGGGAGGAGCGGAAGGCGGCGAAGGCCCGGCAGACCGATGAGGCCAGGTCCGCCAAGGAGGCCCTGGTCGCGGAGGCCGAGGAGCTGGCCGCGAGCGAGCAGTGGCGGTCGGCGGGCGAGCGGCTGCGGAGCCTGGTGGACACGTGGAAGGGACTGCCCAGGCTTGACCGCAAGACCGACGACGAGCTGTGGCACCGGTTCTCGCAGGCGCGTTCCGCGTTCTCCAAGCGCCGCAAGTCGCACTTCGCGGCACTGGACGCGCAGCGCGAGGACACCAGGCGCCGCAAGGAGAAGCTGATCGCGGAGGCGGAGGCGCTGTCCGACTCCGTGGACTGGGGCCCGACGGCCGCCCGTTACCGCGAGCTGATGCGGGAGTGGAAGGCGGCGGGCCGGGCGCACCGGGACGCCGAGGAGGACCTGTGGACCCGGTTCCGGGCGGCGCAGGACGTCTTCTTCCAGGCCCGCGGCTCCGCGTTCGCCGAGCGGGACGCCGAGCAGCGGGACAATCTGGCGCGCAAGGAGCAGCTGGCCGCCGAGGCCGAGAAGCTGCTGCCCGTGGCGGATCTGCGGGCGGCCAGGGCGACCCTGCGGTCCATCGGCGAACGCTGGGAGGCCATCGGTCACGTGCCGCGCGACGCGCGGGCGGGGATCGAGGGCCGGATGCACGCGGTGGAGCGTGCGGTGGCGGAAGCCGAGGACGTCGAGTGGCGCCGGAGCAATCCGGAGGCCAGGGCGCGGGCGGCGGGGCTCACGGGCCAGTTGCAGGATGCGGTGGACCGGCTGCGCGAGCAGGCGGAGCGGGCCAGGGCGTCCGGCAACACCGCGAAGGCCGACAAGCTGGAGCAGGAGCTGGCGGGCCGGCAGGCCCTGCTGGACCAGGCGCTCAAGGGCCTGCAGGAGTTCGGCGGCTGACCGGATGGCGGCGGGGCCGGTGCGTCAGGGGCGGCGCGGCGAGGTGACGCGGTAGACGTCGTAGACGCCCTCCACACCGCGCACGGCCTTCAGCACGTGCCCCAGGTGCTTGGGGTCGCCCATCTCGAAGGTGAAGCGCGAGGTGGCGACGCGGTCCCGGGAGGTCTGCACGGCGGCGGACAGGATGTTCACGTGCTGGTCGGAGAGCACCCGTGTGACGTCGGACAGCAGCCGCGAGCGGTCAAGGGCCTCGACCTGGATGGCGACCAGGAAGACGGAGGACTGGGTGGGAGCCCACTCGACGTCGAGGATGCGCTCCGGCTCGCGGGCCAGCGAGTCGACGTTGACGCAGTCGGCACGGTGCACGGAGACCCCGTTGCCCCGGGTGACGAAGCCGATGATGGGGTCGCCGGGCACCGGGGTACAACAGCGGGCGAGCTTGACCCACACATCGTCCACGCCCTTGACGACCACGCCGGGGTCGGCGGTGGTCCGGCGTTTGCCGCGGGCCGGTACGGGCGGGGCGGCCTCGGCGATGTCCTCGTTCGCCGCCTCCTCGCCGCCGACGGCCTGCACCAGCTTCTGCACGACGGACTGCGCGGAGACGTGGCCCTCGCCGATCGCGGCGTACAGCGAGGAGATGTCCGGGTAGCGCATCTCGTGGGCGAGCGTGACGAGCGTGTCGCCGCTGAGCACGTGCTGGATCGGCAGGTTCTGCTTGCGGACGGCGCGGGTGATGAAGTCCTTGCCCTGCTCGATCGCCTCGTCGCGGCGCTCCTTGGAGAACCAGCCGCGAATCTTGTTGCGGGCGCGCGGCGACTTGACGAAGCCGAGCCAGTCGCGCGAGGGCCCCGCGCCTTCGGCCTTGGAGGTGAAGATCTCCACGGTGTCGCCGTTGTCGAGCGTCGATTCCAGCGGCACCAGACGCCCGTTGACCTTGGCCCCTATGGTGCGGTGGCCGACCTCGGTGTGGACCGTGTAGGCGAAGTCGACGGGCGTGGCGCCGGCGGGCAGCGCGATCACGTCGCCCTTGGGCGTGAAGACGAACACCTCGTTGCGCGACAGGTCGAAGCGCAGCGATTCGAGGAACTCCCCCGGGTCCTCCGTCTCCTTCTGCCAGTCGAGGAGCTGCCGCAGCCACGCCATGTCGTCGACGGTGCTCCTGCCCCCCTTGCGCTCGCCCTTCTTCGGGGCGTCGGAGCGGACCTTGGAGGAGCCGGCGACGGCCTGCTGCTTGTACTTCCAGTGGGCCGCGATGCCGAACTCCGCGCGCCGGTGCATGTCGAAGGTGCGGATCTGGAGCTCGACGGGCTTGCCGCCGGGTCCTATGACCGTCGTGTGCAGCGACTGGTACATGTTGAACTTCGGCATCGCGATGTAGTCCTTGAACCGCCCCGGCACCGGATTCCACCGGGCGTGGACGGTGCCGAGCGCCGCGTAGCAGTCACGGACGGTGTCGACGAGTACGCGGATGCCGACCAGGTCGTAGATCTCGGCGAAGTCCCGGCCGCGCACGATCATCTTCTGGTACACGCTGTAGTAGTGCTTGGGGCGCCCGGTGACCGTGGCCCTGATCCGCGCGCCGCGCAGGTCGGCCTGTACCTCGTCGATGACGGTGGCGAGGTACTCGTCACGCTTGGGGGCGCGCTCGGCGACCAGCCGCACGATCTCGTCGTACATCTTGGGGTAGAGGATGGCGAACGCCAGGTCCTCCAGCTCCCACTTGATCGTGTTCATCCCCAGGCGGTGCGCGAGCGGGGCGTAGATCTCCAGCGTCTCGCGGGCCTTCTGCTCCTGCTTCTCGCGCTTGAGGAAACGCATGGTCCGCATGTTGTGCAGGCGGTCCGCGAGCTTGATGACCAGAACCCGGGGGTCCTTGGCCATCGCCACGACCATCTTGCGGACCGTCTCCGCCTGCGCGGCCTCGCCGAACTTGACCTTGTCGAGCTTGGTGACGCCGTCGACGAGCTGGGCGACCTGGTCACCGAAGTCGCGGCGGAGGGTGTCGAGCCCGTACTCGGTGTCCTCGACCGTGTCGTGCAGGAGACCGGCCATCAGAGTGGCCGGGTCCATGCCCAGCTCCGCCAGGATGGTGGTCACGGCCAGCGGATGGGTGATGTAAGGATCGCCGCTCTTGCGCTTCTGCCCGCGGTGCCAGCGTTCAGCGACCTGGTAGGCGCGCTCGATCTGCCGCAGCACCGTGGTGTCGGCCTTGGGGTCCCCGGCGCGGACCACGCGCAGCAGCGGCTCCAGGACCGGGTTGTAGGGACTTGACCGCTGGACGCCGAGCCGGGCGAGCCGGGCGCGTACCCGGTTGGAAGAGCCGGAACGGCCCGAGACGCCGGAGACTGCGGGCGCCGGCTGCGCGGCGGCCGGTGCCTGGGCGCGACCGTCCGCGCCGTCCCGCCAGCTGAGGGCGGTGGACGGCTTGGCACTCTTCCGCTGGACTGAGGTGAGCGGCTGGGCGTCGTCTGGCAAGGGCACTCCTTCTCGGGCCCTTTCCTGTCCGCCGGCGGCCAGGAAGGGGAGCGGTCCTCCGGGCCGCGGGCGGCCTGAGGAGAGTCCGGCCGGGAAACGATCGGACTGCCATGGTAACGAGCCCAGGCGAACCTCACGCCCGCAAGCCCGCGTAAGCGCCCGGCGCCCGCACGATATGCGGGCGCCGGGCGCGTGCGCGGGCTGTTTCAGACGGTGATGAGGGCCTGGTAGGGGGCCCCGTCCAGTTCGGGGAGCACTCGCTCACGGCCGTCGAGAAATTTCAGCTCCATCAGCACGGCGAGTCCGGCCACCCGCGCGCCGGAGCGCCGGATCAGGCGCAGCGACGCCTCGGCGGTGCCGCCGGTGGCCAGGACATCGTCGATCACCAGCACCCGGTCGTCCGCGGTCAGGTCCTCGGCGTGGATCTCTATTTCCGCGCTGCCGTACTCCAGCTCGTACGCCTGCGAGAGGGTGGCGCCCGGCAGCTTGCCCGCCTTGCGGACCGGCACGAAGCCGAGGCCCGCCCGGACCGCCACCGGCGCCGCCAGGATGAAGCCGCGCGCCTCCAGGCCGACCACCTTGGTCGCGCCGTGCCTGCGGCAGAACGCGGCCAGCTCGTCGGTGAGCGCGGAGAACGCTTCCGGGTCGGCCAGCAGCGGCGTGATGTCCTTGAAGACGATTCCCGGCCGCGGATAGTCGGGCACGTCCCGGATGCGGCTGAGCAGCAGACCGGCCACATCCGCCGGGACGGGCGGCACGGCGGTCATCGCCGCTTCCCCGAGGGCCGACCGCGTCCCCGCGTGCGTGAGACGGGCTGACGGCGCGGGCCGCGCGGGCCCGGCGCCCCCGCGGCGGCCACCGGAGCGGGCTCGTCGTCCTCGTCCGCGCGCTCGGCGTCGGTCCGCGGCTCCTCGGCCGCCTCGTCGCCGCCGTCCTCGTCGTCCCTGCCGTCCTCCGCGCGCTTGGCACGCCGTGCCAGCACCTTGCGGTCCTGGACCCGGATCGTCGGTTCGCGCTTTTTGAAGTCCGCCACCAGGGGCGTGGCGATCATGATGGAGGAGTACGCACCGGCGGTGAGGCCGACGAACAGCGAGAGCGCGATGTCGTTCAGCATGCCGCCGCCGAGGGCGCCGCCACCGATGAACAGCAGCGCGCCCACCGGGAGCAGGGCCACCACCGAGGTGTTGATCGAACGCACCAGTGTGCCGTTGAGACTTCGGTTGGCCAGCTCGCTGTAGGTGTGGCGGGTCTGTTTGGTGAAGTGCTTGGTCGTCTCCTTGAGCCCGTCGAAGACGACGACCGTGTCGTACAGCGAATAGCCGAGGATGGTCAGCAGGCCGATGACCGTGCCCGGCGTGACCTCGAAGCCGACGATCGCGTAGACGCCGACGGTGATCGTGAGGTCGTGGACCAGGGCGATCAGGGCGGCGAGCGCCATGCGCCATTCGAAGGCGATGGCGAGGTAGATGACCACGAGCACGAGGAAGATCGCGAGACCCTGCCACGCCTGGTTGGCGATCTGGGAGCCCCAGCTCGGGCCGATCAGCTCCGCGTTCAGATCCTCGGTGGGAACGCCGAGCGCCTCGGCGAGGGCCGCGCGCGTCTCGTTGGACTGGTCGGTGCCCAGGCCGCTGACCTGGATGCGCATCGCCCCGTCGTCGCCGAGGGTCTGCACCAGCGCCTGGCTGCCCGAGGCGTCCTCGGCCACCTCGCGCGCCTCCTCGACCGAGACCTCGGTGCCCTCGGTGGTGAAGACGGCGCCGCCCTCGAACTCCACGCCCATGTGGAGGCCGCGGACACCGAGGCCCGCGAAGGCGACGATGGTGATCAGGATGGAGAAGGCGTACCAGATCTTCCGCTTGGCGACGAAGTCGAAGCCGACCTCGCCGCGGTACAGCCGTGCACCGAGATCGCCGAGCCGTGACATCTCACGCCTCCTTCGGGTCGCTGGGAACGGGGGCGGGGCGCCGGCCGCGCAGCAGCGGCTTGGCGCCGAGCCGCTTCGGGTCGAGCCCGGACCAGGGATGCCCGCTGGCGAAGAACTTGCGGCGGGCGAGCAGCGTCATCAGCGGCTTGGTGAACAGGAAGACGACCACGACATCCAGGGCCGTGGTGAGGCCCAGGGTGAAGGCGAAGCCCTGCACCTTGCCGACCGTGACCACGAACAACACCGCCGCGGCGAGGAAGGACACGAAGTCCGAGACCAGGATGGTGCGCCGGGCCCGTGGCCACCCGCGCTCCACCGCGGGCCGCAGACTCCTGCCCTCTCTGATCTCGTCCCTTATACGTTCGAAGTAGACGATGAACGAGTCCGCCGTGATGCCGATGGCCACGATGGCGCCGCACACGGCCGGCAGGTTCAGCGCGAAGCCGATGGCCGGGCCGAGCAGCGACATGATCGTGTAGGTCAGCACACCGGAGACGATGAGGCTGGCCAGCGCGATCAGCGCCAGGCCGCGGTAGTACGTGACCATGTAGATCACGACCAGCGCCAGGCCGATGGCGCCGGCGATGAGGCCGGCCTCCAGCTGCTCGCCGCCCAGGGTCGGGGAGACGGTGGAGACGCTCGCCTCCTCGAAACTCAGGGGCAGAGCACCGTACTTGAGGATGTTGGCCAGGTCGTCCGCGGACTCCTGGTTGAAGCCGCCGGAGATCTCGGCGCTGCCGCCGCCGAGCCGCTCGGAGACCGAGGGGGCGGAGACGACGCCGCCGTCGAGGACGATGGCGAACTGGTTCTGCGGCTCGACCTGGGTGGCCAGCTCGGCGGTGATGTCCGCGAACTTGTCGGCACCGGAGCCGTTGAACTCCATCTGCACGATCCAGCCCTGGCCGCGCTGGGTGTCGTACACCGCGTCGGCGCCGCTGACGTCGGTGCCGGGAACGGCCACCGGGCCGAGCGCGTACTTGTACACACCCTCGTCGTCGCAGGCGACGATGACTTCCTCGTCCTTGGCCGTGGCGGCCTCGCGGCCGGAGGCGACCCTGGCCTCCTCGGTGCCGCAGTCGAGCGCGTCGAGCCGGGCCTGGAGATCGGCCGCTTCCTGGGCCGCCTCGTCCTCGGTGGGCTCCTCGGGGGCGTCGGTCTCGTCCGTGCGGTAGGACGCCTGGCTGACGGAGCCGGCCGCGCCGGGAGCGGACAGGCCCTGGTTGCTGGTGTCGCCACCGTCACCCGAGTCGGTCGGCTCCTCCGTGGGCTCGTCCGTGGGCTCGTCCGAGGCGTCGTCCGCCGGCTCCTCGGTGGGCTCGTCCGTGGGCTCCTCACCGGAAGGCTCGTCCGAGGCCCCGTCTGTGGGCTCCTCGGTCGGCTCCTCGGTCGGCTCTTCCGCCGGCTCCTCCATGGGGACCGCGGAACCGATCGTCAGCACCGGCCGGAAGCCGAGCTCAGCGGTGGTGCCGACCTGCTCCCTGGCCTGGTCCTCGTCGGTGCCCTTGGGGATGTTGACGATGATGTTCCGGTCGCCCTGGGTCTGGACCTCGGCTTCCTGGACACCGAGGCCGTTGACCCGGCGCTCGATGATGTTGACCGCGGTGTTGAGGTTCGTCGAGTTGATCGCGTCCTCGGCGCCCTCCTCGGCCACCGCCGAGAGCGTGATGCTCGTACCGCCGGCGAGGTCGATTCCCAGACGGGGGGTGGTGTGACCGGAGAGGAACATGCCCCCGGTCAGCGCTCCCATGATCAGCACTACCAGCAGCAGGGCCCGTCCTGGCCTGCCCTGCGCTCCCCCGGACCGGGATTTCCTCTT
The DNA here is from genome assembly GCF_031845565.1 of Streptomyces johnsoniae. NCBI lineage: Bacteria > Bacillati > Actinomycetota > Actinomycetes > Kitasatosporales > Streptomycetaceae > Streptomyces > Streptomyces johnsoniae. The sequence continues at coordinate 259,889 of NZ_JAVREV010000004.1, forward strand.
CGGGGAGGACCTGAGGTCCCTCTTCGGTGTCGCCACCTTCTCGTCTCTCTCTGTCCAGCGACCCGCGGCCGGTGACCGCCGCGCGGCTCAGCGGAATGACTGACGGGCGGCCGGTGCCGCCGCGTTCAGGACCTGGCAGATCCGTTCTCGCCGTCGTCGTCCCTGTCGTCCCGCGACTCGGCCCGGTCGCGGTCCTCGGCGTCGGTCTTGTCCAGCTCGACCCGGTCCCCCTCGCCTTCGGTCAGAGCGGAGGCGTCGTCCGGAACGACAGTGTCGTCGTCGTCGGGGTAGGAGTCGTCGCCGCTGATGATGCGCTCGTACTCCTCGGCGTCCAGCACGGCCCCGATGGCGTTCTTCGCGAAGAGAGTGTGCACGCCCGGCGCGATCTCGAGCAGCACCGAGTCCTCACGGACCTCCTTGACCTCGGCATACAGACCGCCGATGGTCCGCACGCCGGTGCCGGGTTCCATCGAGTTCCGCATCTCCATGGCCTGGCGCTGCCGGTTCTTGGCAGAGCGTGTCATGAGGAACATGACACCGATGAGCAGAATGAACGGGAAGAGAAACGCGATGTCCACGGTGGAGGAAATTCCTTTGTCTGGCCGCCGGAGCAGCCTGATATTCGGGGGGTGGGCATGCCGTCCTGAGTGGGGACGGCATCGGCGGAGTCTAAGCGAGGCCGCGCCTGGGGAACAACGTCCAGGATGCTATCGGAGTTCCACACGGGGTAAATCCGCGCGGTCGCGCATCGTCACGTCCCGAACAGTCCTTCTTGTCCGCCGGCCGCGGCGGGTGGCGGCTCCATGTCCAGGTGGCGCCAGGCCGCCGGAGTGGCGACCCGCCCGCGCGGGGTGCGGGCCAGCAGCCCCTCGCGCACCAGGAACGGCTCGGCGACCTCCTCGACCGTCTCCCGCTCCTCCCCCACCGCGACCGAAAGGGTGGACAGGCCGACCGGACCGCCGCCGAACAGCTTCAGCAGGGCGCGCAGCACCGCTCGGTCCAGGCGGTCGAGACCGCGCTCGTCGACCTCGTAGACGGCCAGCGCCCGCGTCGCCGTCTCCCGGGTGACGACGCCGTCCGCACGCACCTGGGCGTAGTCCCTGACGCGGCGCAGCAGGCGGTTGGCGATGCGCGGGGTGCCGCGGGAGCGGCCGGCGATCTCGGCGGCGCCGTCCGCCGTCACCTCGACTCCCAGCAGGTGCGCCGAACGGTGCACCACCCGCTCCAGCTCGGCCGACTCGTAGAACTCCATATGACCGGTGAAACCGAACCGGTCGCGCAGCGGCGGCGGCAGCAGGCCGGCCCGCGTGGTGGCTCCCACCAGGGTGAACGGCGGCAGCTCCAGCGGAATGGCGGTGGCCCCCGGGCCCTTGCCGACGATGACGTCGACCCGGAAGTCCTCCATGGCCATGTACAGCATTTCCTCGGCGGGCCGGGACATCCGGTGGATCTCGTCGAGGAACAGGACCTCGCCCTCGGCGAGGGAGGAGAGGATGGCCGCGAGGTCGCCCGCGTGCTGGATGGCCGGGCCCGAGGTGATGCGGATGGGGGCGGCCATCTCGGCCGCGATGATCATGGACAGGGTGGTCTTGCCGAGCCCGGGCGCCCCGGAGAGCAGTACATGGTCCGCGGTCGCGCCCCGGGCGCGCGCCGCGCGCAGGACGAGGTCGAGCTGCTCGCGGACGCGGGTCTGCCCGATGAACTCGCCGAGCTCCTTGGGCCGCAGAGCGGCCTCGACGGCCAGGTCCTCGCCGTCTGCCGCGGCGCCCACCAGGCGTTCTCCCGCCTCGCCTGCCTGCTCGTACGCGCTCATGCGGATCGCTTCCTACCGGGTGCGGTTGAGGGTCTGGAGGGCGGCGCGCAGCAGGCCGGACACGGAGGGCGCGGTGCCGTCCGCGACTGCCGCCTCGGCCTGCGGGGCGACGGCGGCCACCGCGTCGTCGGCCTCGCGCGGTGCGTAGCCGAGGCCGACGAGGGCGGCGTGCAGCTGCTCACGCCAGCCCGCCGCGGCCGGTCCCGCGGGGCGGGCCGGGCCGCGCGCCCCGGTGCCCAGCGGCTCACCGAGCCGGTCCTTCAGCTCCAGCAGCAGCTTCTGCGCGCCCTTCTTGCCGATGCCGGGGACCGCCGTGAGGGTCTTCTCGTCGCCGGTGGCGACGGCCAGGCGCAGCGCGTCCGGGCTGTGCACCGCCAGCATGGCCTGGGCCAGCCGGGGCCCCACGCCGCTCGCGGTCTGGAGCAGCTCGAAGGTCTGCCGTTCGTCCTCGTCGGCGAAGCCGTAGAGGGTGAGCGAGTCCTCCCGGACGACGAGCGAGGTGGCCAGCCTGGCCTCCTCGCCGGGGCGCAGCCCGGCGAGCGTGCCGGGGGTGCACTGGACGGCGATCCCGATGCCCCCGACCGCCACCACGGCGGAGTCGGGGGCGAGGGCCGCGACCGGCCCCTGGACGAAGGCGATCATGAGCGGATGGTGCCCTTCGGTCGGGGCGCGCCTGACCCCGGGTACGCCGCGGCGCGGGCGCGGCTGAGCCGGTCGTGCGCGGGGGCGCGCCAGATATGGCAGATGGCCAGGGCCAGGGCGTCGGCCGCGTCGGCGGGGCGGGGCGGGGCGTCGAGGCGGAGCAGGCGCGTCACCATGGCGCCCACCTGCGCCTTGTCGGCCCGGCCGCTCCCGGTCACGGCCGCCTTGACCTCGCTGGGCGTGTGCAGGGCGACGGGGAGGCCGCGGCGGGCGGCGCAGAGCATGGCGACGGCGCTGGCCTGGGCGGTGCCCATGACGGTCCGGATGTTGTGCTGGCTGAACACGCGCTCGACGGCCACCGCGTCGGGGCGGTAGGTGTCGAGCCACTCCTCGATGCCGCGCTCGATCAGGACCAGGCGCGCGGCGGTCTCGTCCTCGGCGGGGGTGCGCAGCACGCCGACGGCGGCCATGTGCAACGGCCGCCCCGTCGAGCCGTCCACCACGCCGAGCCCGCAACGGGTCAGCCCCGGGTCCACGCCCATGACACGCACCGGCCCTCCCTCGCTCGCCGTCTTCGGTCGGCCGTTCCGGCAGGCTACCGGCCGGCACCGACAATTCCGCGGTGGCGAGCCGCCGGGACCCGCGGGCCAGGACGCCCGGCCCCCGGTCCTGGGCCAGGTCCTAGGCGTCGACCTTGGCCATGACCTCGTCGGCGACGTCGAAGTTGGCGAAGACGTTCTGCACGTCGTCGCTGTCCTCCAGCGCGTCGATCAGGCGGAAGATCTTGCGGGCGCCGTCCTCGTCGAGCTCGACCTGCATGGTCGGCACGAACGCGGCTTCCGCCGAGTCGTAGTCGATACCGGCCTCCTGGAGCGCGGTCCGCACCGCGACCAGGTCCCCGGCCTCGCTCAGCACCTCGAAGGACTCGCCGAGGTCGTTGACCTCCTCCGCACCGGCGTCGAGCACCGCGCCGAGCACATCGTCCTCCGTCGGCCCGCTCTTGGGGACGATGATGACGCCCTTGCGGTGGAACAGGTAGGAGACCGAGCCCGGGTCGGCCATCGAGCCGCCGTTGCGGGTCATCGCGACGCGCACGTCGGAGGCGGCGCGGTTGCGGTTGTCGGTGAGGCATTCGATCAGTACGGCGACCCCGTTGGGGCCGTAACCCTCGTACATGATCGTCTGGTAGTCGGCGCCGCCCGCCTCCAGGCCCGCGCCGCGCTTCACGGCCCGGTCGATGTTGGTGTTGGGCACGGAACTCTTCTTCGCCTTCTGAATGGCGTCGTAGAGCGTGGGGTTGCCGTCCGGGTCACCGCCGCCCGTGCGGGCCGCGACCTCGATGTTCTTGATCAGCTTTGCGAACAGCTTGCCGCGCTTGGCATCGATCACGGCCTTCTTGTGCTTGGTGGTTGCCCACTTGGAGTGGCCGGACACAGCGCTGCTCCTTCGATGTCACCCAGAATTCAACCGACGTGGTGATCCTACCGGGAGCCGTCTACCGGGCGGCGCGCACCATGTCGGCGAACAGCGCGTGCACGCGGTGGTCGCCGGTCAGTTCCGGGTGGAACGCGGTCGCGAGCAGCGGTCCCTGCCGCACGGCGACGCTGTGGCCCTCGTACGCGGCGATGGACTCGGCCGCGGCGCCGATGGACTCCACCCAGGGAGCGCGGATGAAGACGCCCTGGACCGGCCCGCCCGGCACACCCGCCACCTCGACGGCGGCCTCGAACGACTCGTTCTGCCGCCCGAAAGCGTTACGCCGGACGATCATGTCGATGCCGCCGACGGTCTCCTGCCCCGAGCGCGGATCGAGAATCTTGTCGGCGAGCATGATCATCCCCGCGCAGGAGCCGTAGACCGGCAGCCCGGCGCGGACCCGCTCGCGCAGCGGCTCCAGCAGGCCGAATGCGGTCGCCAGCTTGGAGATGGTGGTGGACTCGCCGCCCGGAATCACCAGGCCGTCCACGGCGGCCAGCTCGCCGGGACGGCGCACGGGCAGGGCCCGCGCGCCGGCCCCGGTGAGCGCGGCCACGTGTTCGCGTACGTCGCCCTGGAGGGCGAGCACGCCGATGGCGGGTGCGGTCACGGGGTGGTGCCTCGCCTTCCTGCCCTGCTCACCAGCCGCGCTCGGCGTAGCGCTCCGCCTCGGGCAGGGTGTCGATATTGATGCCGACCATGGCCTCGCCCAGTCCACGGGAGACGTCCGCGACGACCTTCGGGTCGTCATAGAAGGTGGTGGCCTTGACGATCGCGGCGGCGCGCGTCGCCGGGTCGCCGGACTTGAAGATGCCGGAGCCGACGAAGACGCCCTCGGCGCCGAGCTGCCGCATCAGCGCGGCGTCGGCGGGGGTGGCGACGCCGCCCGCGGAGAACAGTACGACGGGCAGCCGGCCGAGACCGGCGACCTCGCGCACCAGCTCGTAGGGAGCGCGCAGCTCCTTGGCCGCGGCGAACAGCTCGTTGTTGTCCAGGGCGCGCAGCCGGCCGATGTCGCCCTTGATCTGGCGCAGGTGGCGGACGGCCTCGACGACGTTGCCCGTACCGGCCTCGCCCTTGGAACGGATCATCGCCGCGCCCTCGGCGATACGCCGCAGGGCCTCGCCGAGGTTGGTGGCGCCGCACACGAAGGGGGTGGTGAACGCCCACTTGTCGGTGTGGTTGACCTCGTCGGCCGGCGTGAGGACCTCGGACTCGTCGATGTAGTCGACGCCGAGGGCCTGGAGCACCTGGGCCTCGACCAGGTGCCCGATCCTGGACTTGGCCATCACGGGGATGGAGACGGCCTCGACGATGCCGTCGATCATGTCCGGGTCGGACATGCGGGCCACGCCGCCGTCCTTGCGGATGTCCGCCGGGACGCGCTCCAGCGCCATGACGGCCACCGCACCGGCGTCCTCGGCGATCTTCGCCTGCTCCGGGGTGACGACGTCCATGATCACGCCGCCCTTGAGCTGCTCCGCCATGCCTCGCTTGACACGGGCGGTGCCGGTTTCTGGGGTCTGGGGGGCACTGGAAGACGCGCTGGACACGGAATTGACCTCACTCGACGAAAATGTGTGCGACAGGACCATGGTAGGGCTGTTCCGGGCGGAACCTCGAAGACGTCCGGGCGCCCGCGGATGCCACGCCCTCGATGAAACCTGCGCAGTGGCCCCTGCCGGAAGGGCCAATCGTCGCTCAGTGGCCCCGGCCTTCGGCCCGCACCACGTGGCCGGCCAGCGCGGGGGGCGGCTCGTCGTCCATCTCGAAGGCCAGTGGGAACGGCGCATGACCCGCCAGCCGGAACCAGCGCACCGTGCGGTGCCGACGCACCGCGCGGGCCGCGCGCACCGCGTCGTTGTGGAAGCGCCTGGCCATCGGCACCCGGCGCACCGCCGCGACCAGCTCCTCCGTCGTGTCCAGGCCGCCGGGCGCCTCCTGCACCGCCTCGACCTGCGCGCTTTCCGCGAACACCACGCGCAGCGCCTGGCTCAGCTCGCTCTCGGCGACTTCGCGCTGCTCCTCCTGCGCGAGCCTGGCGGCGTGCGCCGCCTGGTAGAGCACCATCGACGCGGCCGGGTCGAACACGCCCGCGGAGGCCAGTTCCTGGGCGATGGAGGCGCGGCGCAGCAGGTGGGCGTCCAGCGCGGCCCGGGCCGCGTCGATGCGCGCGTGCAGCCGGTCGAGGCGACCGGCGGTCCAGCTGAGGTAGATGCCGATGAGCACCAGGGCGACGGCGATCCAGATGACTGTGGTCACGGCCCGTCACCCTACCGGCCGGGCCGCGGCGGCTCAGTCGCGGGCGAAGCCGAGCCGGCCGAGCAGACCCACCCGGTCGTCCGGTGCGACGGCCCCCGCGCCCGCGGCCACCGTCTCGTACACGGCGAGGATGTCGGCTCCGACGGTGGACCAGTCGAACCTGCGGACGTGCTCGCTGCCCCGCGCGCGCAGCTCGGCCAGCCGCCGCGGATCGCCCAGCAGCCCGGCCGCCGCGGCGGCCAGCGCGTCGGCGTCCTCGTTCGGGAACAGCTCACCGGCCGTTCCCCCGTCCAGGACCTGGGCGAACGCGTCGAGATCGCTCGCGAGGACCGGCGCGCCCGCCGACATGGCCTCCACGAGGATGATGCCGAAGCTCTCGCCGCCGGTGTTGGGGGCGACGTAGAGGTCGACGCTGCGCAGCAGCCTCGCCTTGTCCTCGTCGCTGATCATGCCGAGGAACTCGACGCGTTCGCGCACCTGCGCGGGCAGTCCCGAGACCGCCTCCTTCGCGTCCCCGCGCCCCGCGACGAGCAGCCGCGCGTCCGGCCGGGCGGCGAGGATGGCGGGCAGCGCGCGCATCAGTACGGGCAGCCCCTTGCGCGGCTCGTCGGTGCGGCCGATGAAGCCGATGGTCCCGCCCTGCCACTCCGCCTTGGGCTCGGCATCCGCGAAGAAGCGGACGTCCACCCCGTTCGGAATCACCACGGCGTCCCCGCCGAGGTGCTCCACGAGGGTGCGCCGCGCGTACTCGCTGACCGCGATCCTGGCGCTGATCTTCTCCAGCGCAGGCTGGAGGATCGGGTAGGCCGCGATCATCGCCCTTGACCTGGGGTTGGAGGTGTGGAACGTGGCCACGATCGGGCCGCGCGCGGCCCAGCAGGTCAGCAGCCCGAGGGAGGGCACGACGGGCTCGTGGATGTGCAGCACCTCGAAGTCGCCGTCGTGGACCCAGCGACGCACCCGGCTCGCGGACATCACGCCGAGATTGACCCGGGCGACAGACCCGTTGTAGGGCACGGAGACGGCACGGCCCGCGGAGACCACGTACGGCGGCAGCGGCGTGTCCTCGTCGGCGGGCGCGAGGACGGAGACGTGGTGGCCGCCCCGCACCAGGTGCTCCGCCAGGTCGCGCACATGGAACTGCACGCCTCCCGGCACGTCCCAGGAATAGGGGCAGACGATGCCGATCCTCATACCGTTCCGCCTCCATCGTGGGCCGCCCGGCGCGGTTCCAGGTCGCGCAGCCACAGCCGCTGGAGCATGTGCCAGTCCTGCGGGTGGGCGGCGATACCGGCGGCGAATCTGTCGGCCACGGACTGGGTCATGACCGCCGTCCGCTCGGCCCTGGTCCCGGAGTCGGGCACCGGGACCGGCGGGTGGACGTGCCCCTTCATCACCGGCGTCTCGTCGTACCACAGGCTGACCGGCAGCAGCAGCGCGCCCGTCTGCTGGGCCAGCATGGCAGGTCCCGCGGGCATGCGCGCGGTTTCGCCGAAGAACGAGACCTCGACCCCGGACGCGGACAGGTCACGGTCGGCGACGAGGGCGACGAGGCCGCCCTGGCGCAGCCGCCTGGCGAGCTTCCCGAACGAGGCGCCGCCGGTGTGCGGCAGCACCTCAAGGCCGAGGGACTCGCGGTGGGCGATGAACCGCTGGAAGACGCTGTCGGGTTTCAGCCGTTCGACGACGGTCGTCAGCGGGGTGCCGAGTGCCGTGACGGCCCAGGCGCCGGCCAGGTCCCAGTTCCCCATGTGGGGCAGCGCCAGAACGACGCCGCGCCCGGAGTCGAGCCCGTCGGTGAGCCGGTGCATGTCCTCGCCGGCGAAGGAGTCGCGGATGCGCTCCTTGCTCCACACCGGCAGCCGGAAGGACTCCATCCAGTACCGCAGGTAGCTCCGCATGCCGGCCCGCGAAAGCGCCCGCAGCTCGGCGGGACCTGCCTGCGGAACGACGCGCGCGAGGTTCGCCTCAAGCCGGCGCACGCCCTGCCCGCGCCGGCGCCAGGAACGGTCCGCGACCCGGCGGCCGAGGGCGCGCGCGGCGGGCTCGGGCAGGCGCTTGACCGCGCCCCACCCGGCCCCGTAGAGCACGCCGGCCAGCCGTTCGTTCATGACGCCGGTCCGCTGCCCTGCTCCTGCGCGCGCCGCTCCGCGGCGTCCGCCTCGGCGGACTCCCGGCGTACGGTGACCACGCGCTGCACCAGGGTCACGGCACTGCCCGCGGCCACCACCCACAGCGCGACGGGCAGCAGGATGTCGATGTGCGGCACGTCGAACGTCCGCTCCCAGCCCGCGAATCCGGCGCAGACGAGCGTGATGACCAGCCGCTCCGCCCGTTCGACCAAGCCGTTGACCTTCACCGGCAGGCCGATGCTCTCGCCCCTGGCCTTGGTGTACGAGACGACCTGGCCGCTGGCGAGGCAGAACAGCGTCACGGCGCACAGCGCCAGGTTGTCGCCGTCGGCCGCGTACCACAGCGCGATGCCGGAGAAGATCGCGGCGTCGGCGAGGCGGTCGAGCGTCGAGTCGAGGAACGCGCCCCAGCGGCTCGAAGTGCCGATCTGCCGGGCCATATTGCCGTCGACGAGGTCGGAGAACACGAACAGCGTGATGACGACCGTGCCCCAGAAGAACTCGCCCCTGGGGTAGAAGGCCAGTGCTCCCGCCATCACTCCGGCGGTGCCGATGAGTGTCACGGCGTCCGGGGTCACCCGCATTCTCAGCAGCAGTGCGGCGAACGGCGTGAGGACACGCGTGAAGAAAGCACGCGCGTACTTGTTGAGCATGTCCTTCCCAGGGGTCGCAGGGGGCCGCAGCGTCGGGCGGCCACCGTAAGGGCCCCATCGTAGTCACGCCCCGCGGGCGGCGGCGCGGGGCCCGGCGGTAGGGCGGAAGGTCCTGAATCGGCCGTCGGGGTGGTCACGCGCCGCTAGGCTGAACCCGCGCAGGGTTGCCGGGCCGCCGGGAAGGGCAAAGGCCAGACGGCGGCCGGAGTCGGCGGGGCTTGCGGGGCGGGCCCCCGGAGGCGGGAAAGGTTTGGGGGTGGCCCATGGCCGGGCTGGACGACCTGAGGAGGGCGGCCGGGGTCGAGTTCGACTTCGCGCCGGGTGCCCAGGTCCCGCTGTCCGCCGTGAGCAGCGGAAAGACGGGCGTCAGTCATGCCATCGCGTCGGTCGCGTACCGTGATGTGGCGCCGGGCGACATAGCGGAGGCCAACGACGCGGCGGCGTTCAAGGCAGGCAAGTTCTCGCTGCTTGAGCCGAATCTCGGGGAGGCGTTCACCCGCGCGGTCGAGATGCGGATGCTCGCGGACGGGCGCAAGCCGCTGATCCAGTCCTTCGGCGCCGAGCCGCAGATGGTCGTGGAGCACGCGCTGGCCGCCAAGCGGATCAGGAAGCAGCGCGACCGGCGGCTGACGGCGATCATGCTGGCCTTCGGTCTGCTCTTCCTGCCGGGCGTGCTGATATGGCTCGGCCTCTTCCAGCTGCGCCGCACGATCGCGGGGGCGCAGGACAAGCGGGCGGGCGCGTTCGGCATGGCGCTGCTGGTGCTGCTCTGCGCCCTGATCGTCTTCCTGGTGCTGCAACTCCCGGTGTCCGGGATTCTCCAGATCTATGTGTGGGCCATGCTGCCCGCGCCGATCATCGGCTGGTTCCTGGCCCGGCGGATCAGTGAGCGCACCGCGAAGAATCTGCGCGCCCACTGGTCGGAGCTGCTGGGCGGCGGCGGCGCCGGGGCGCGGATACCGGAGGCGGTCCCACAGAATCCGAACGACGCGGACGCGGAACGGCTGCGCATCGGCCTGGCGAAGCTGGCCGCGGAGCAGGGCAGCAATCTCGTCCACTACGCGGGGCCCAAGGGGATACTGGGCATGGGCGTGCGCTGGGCGAGCTGGCAGCTCGCGGAGGAGCTTCGGCCCCGCGACCCCGGGCGCGAGATCGACCCGTTCCGCAGCTGGGACGTCGCCAGGGCGATGCATGACCAGCTGCGGATGCTGGAGCGGGGCCCGCTGCACACCGGCGGCTTCTCGGCCCCCTCGATAACGCACTGGGTGGTGCGGCACGTCGGCGAGGGCGCCTCGGAGGTCTCGCGGCCCGAGGGCCCCAACGCCGAGGGCTACAGTTTCAGCAATATCGAGGTGCAGCGCATCTGCAACGAGCAGCAGTTCGGCAGCGGCGACCGGCACTACCTGGGCGTGCAGTTCGTGCTGTGGGACGGCGAGCTGGTCGTCACCATGATGATCACGGTGACCGTGCTGCACCACACGCTGCGCATCGAGGTGACCGCGCACGCGCTCGGCCCGATCCACGGTTTCTTCCGCAAGGGCCCCGCGACCAAGACCAAGGATGTGCCCAATCCGCTGCGCCCCTGGAAAAAGCAGAAGCAGCCGCTGCCCCTCGTGGACGCCAAGGAGGTCGTGCGGCTGGCCGCCCGCGCCCCGCTGACCTGGTTCCCCGCCCGCCTGGACAAGTTCGGCGGCACGCTGGCCCTGCCGGAGCCGTTCGGCCTGCGGCACACCTGGGCGACCACCCCGTGGAACCACCGCTTCATGGTGGACGACGCCCTGCGGGCCGCGACGCCGGTGCTTCGCGTGGCGCACGCGGCGGCCCTGCGGGTGCTGGAGGAGAACGGGGTGGACGTCAGCCCGTTCGAGAGCAGGTCGCAGGCGCTCAGCGGGCAGGTGCAGACCGCGGAGCCGAAGCGGGCGGACGAGTACAACATGTGAGGCGGGGCCGCACCGGCCCGCGTGCGGGCCGGTGCGGCCGGCTCAGGCCGGCCAGGCGTCGGCCAGCATCCGCCGGGTGTCGGCGAGGAGTTGCGGCAGCACCCTGGTGTGTCCGACGACCGGCATGAAGTTGGCGTCCCCGCCCCACCGGGGCACCACGTGCTGGTGCAGGTGGGGGGCGATGCCGGCGCCGGCCGCCGAGCCCTGGTTCATCCCGATGTTGAAGCCGTGTGCCCCGGAGGCCGTGCGGACCGCGGTCATGGCCTGTTTGGTGACCTCGGCCAGCTCCGCGGTCTCCGCGTCCGTGAGCCCGGTGTAGTCGGCGACGTGCCGGTAGGGCACCACCAGCAGGTGACCGCCGTTGTACGGGTAGAGGTTGAGGACGGCGTAGACCTCGCGCCCGCGGGCGATGATCAGCCCGTCCTCGTCGCTCTTGCCCGGGATGGAGCAGAACGGACAGCCGTCGTCGGCGCCGGGTCCGGTGGGCTTGCCCTCTCCCTGGATGTAGGCCATCCGGTGAGGCGTCCACAGGCGCTGGAACGCGTCGGGCGTCCCCACCCCGATCTGGTGCTCCGGCTCGCTGCTCATGGCGGCCAGCATATGGCGTACGCGGGCCCGCGCGGGTCCCGGGGCGGCGGGCCCCGGGACCCGCCGCTAGGCCCTGTCGTTCGGATCTTCGCGGGGCCGCGCTTCCCCCAGACTCCGTCCGGGAGGTGCCCCCAGGGAGGTACCCCCACGTACGAGCTGCGATACTCCTCCCCCAGCCGCCAGGCTGGGGGAGCACCGCATCTGACAACGCGACCTGATCCACGAAGATCCAAACGACGGGACCTACTAGACCTGGGCGCGCGTCTCGACGGCCTCGGCGATCTCGCGCAGCGCGTCGGCGCGCGGGATGCCGTTCTTCTGCGAGCCGTCCCGGTACCGGAAGCTCACCGCCCCTTGGGCGACATCGTCGTCCCCGGCGATGACCATGAACGGGATCTTCTGCTTCTGCGCGTTCCTGATCTTCTTCTGCATGCGGTCGGCCGAGGAATCCACCTCCATCCGCAGCCCGGCGGCCTTCGCCTCCGCCGCGAACTCCTGGAGGTAGGGCACGTGCGGATCGCCGATCGGAATGCCCACGGCCTGAACGGGCGCGAGCCACGGCGGGAAGACGCCCGCGTAGTGCTCCAGCAGGACCGCGAAGAAACGCTCGATGGAGCCGAAGAGCGCCCGGTGGATCATCACCGGCGTCTGCCGCGTGCCATCGGCCGCGGTGTATTCGAGCCCGAATCGCTTCGGCTGCTGGAAGTCGACCTGGATGGTGGACATTTGCCAGGTCCTGCCGATGGCGTCCTTCGCCTGGACGGAGATCTTCGGCCCGTAGTACGCGGCGCCGCCCGGGTCCATCACCAGCTCAAGGCCCTGCTTCCCCGCCGCCTGCCGCAGCGTCTCGGTGGCCTCCGCCCACTCCTGGGGCTCACCGATGAACTTGTCGGAGTCGCCGCGGGTCGACAGTTCGAGGTAGAACTCGCTGAGCCCGTAGTCGCGCAGGAGCCCCAGCACAAAGGTGAGCAGCGCGTCCAGCTCGTCGGGCATCTGCTCCTTGGTGCAGTAGATGTGCGAGTCGTCCTGCGTGAAACCGCGGGCGCGTGTGAGTCCGTGCACGACGCCCGACTTCTCGTACCGATACACCGTGCCGAACTCGAAAAGCCGCAGCGGCAATTCCCGGTAGGACCGCCCACGCGCCCGGAAAATCAGGTTGTGCATGGGACAGTTCATCGCCTTGAGGTAATAATCCTGCCCCTCGAATTCCATGGGCGGGAACATTGAGTCGGCGTAGTGCGGCAGATGTCCCGAGGTTTCGAAGAGGTGCGCCTTGCTGATGTGCGGCGTGTTGACGAAGTCATAACCGGACTCGACGTGCCGGCGGCGCGAGTAGTCCTCCATGACCTTGCGGATGACCCCGCCCTTTGGGTGGAAGACCGCGAGACCCGAGCCCAGCTCCTCGGGGGTGGAGAAAAGGTCCAGCTCGGCCCCAAGCTTGCGGTGGTCGCGCTTCTCGGCCTCCGCGAGGAACGCCAGGTGCGCCTTCAGCTCGTCGCGGCTGGGCCAGGCGGTGCCGTAGATGCGCTGGAGCTGCGGATTGCGCTCGCTGCCACGCCAGTAGGCGGCGGCGCTGCGCATCAGCTTGAACGCCGGGATGAGGCGGGTGCTGGGCAGGTGCGGGCCGCGGCACAGGTCCTTCCAGCACAGCTCGCCGCTCTTGGCGTCGACGTTGTCGTAGATCGTCAGCTCGCCGGCGCCGACCTCGGCCCCCGCGCCCTCGGCCGACTCGGCGGCCGCGCCCTTCAGCCCGATCAGCTCCAGCTTGTAGGGCTCCCCCGCCAGTTCACGGCGGGCGTCCTCGTCGGTCACCGCCCGCCGCGCGAAGAGCTGGCCCTGCTTCTGGATCTGCTGCATGCGCTTCTCGATACGGCCGAGATCCTCCGGCTGGAACGGCCGGTCCACGTCGAAGTCGTAGTAGAAACCGTCCCTGATGGGCGGCCCGATGCCCAGCTTCGCCTCCGGGAACAGCTCCTGCACGGCCTGCGCCATGACGTGGGCCGTGGAGTGCCGCAGGATGTCGAGACCGTCAGGCGAGGTGATGTCCACCGGCTCGATTTCGTCGCCTTCGGCAGGCCGGTAGGCCAGATCCTTCAGCTGCCCGCCGACCCGTGCGGCCACGACGGAACGCTCGCCCTCGAACAGCGCGGCCGTCGTCGTGCCCGCGACCACCACGCGTTCCTCCCGCTCGGAATCGCGTTTGAGGGTTACACGGACGTCCGACACCGGTCTCTCCTGACGACATGAAGGGGAAGCGGCCCGCGCTGCTCGGCCCGCACTGCGCAGTCCGCATCGTACCGACCGCGCACCACCCGCCGCGCAGCGGCAACGGGCGGCGGGCCACACGCAGAAGGCCGGTCCGCTGATGCGGACCGGCCATCCAGGGGGTGGGCGATACTGGGATCGAACCAGTGACCTCTTCGGTGTGAACGAAGCGCTCTCCCGCTGAGCTAATCGCCCTGGGCTCGTGCCCTGCGGCACGGGAAGAACCATACAGGGCGGATCACTCCTCATCCAAATGAACTCCCAACCAGGCCCGCAGACCTCGCTGTCCGGCCCGCATCATGGCCATGTGGTTGGCGGTGAAGACGGGCCGCGCGGGCCGCGCGAGGTGCCGGAGGAACGGTTTGCGCAGCTCGGTGTCCTGGTCGTAGTGCGCCCACGTGCCGCCGTCCCGCCGGGTGAGCGTCCAGCGCAGCCGGCCCGCCAGGTCGCCGCCGAGCGCGATCTCCAGCACCCCGGCTCGGGGGTCGCGCGTGGTGGCGACGACCGTCACGCGCAGGGCGAAGGGGAGGAAGGACCTGAACCGGCAGGTACCGGTGTCGGGCCCGGTGCGGACCACCTCCCGGACCTGGGGCCACCACCGCGGATAGTCCTCCGGACGGTCCAGGGCGGCATAAACGGCCGCGGACGGGGCAGCTACCGACCAGTCGCCGTGAAATCGGAAACGGTAGCTCTTGGTCTCCGTCATCCCGCTCCTCCCGCTATGGCCCATATCGCTACTCGCCCATTGGAATGACATTAAAGGCCACAATTAGGGCAGAGGCGTTTACAACCGGCGCGTACGTGGCATCTCGATTTCGCCGACGTGCGAATCCCCGAGCGCACACTGAGCGAAAGGCCCTGGCGCTTATGAACACCACGGTCAGCTGCGAGCTGCACCTGCGCCTCGTTGTATCGAGCGAGTCCTCACTTCCTGTACCCGCGGGGCTGCGGTATGACACGGCGGACCCCTACGCCGTACACGCGACGTTTCACACCGGAGCCGAAGAAACCGTCGAATGGGTATTCGCCCGCGACCTGCTGGCCGAAGGTCTCCACCGGCCGACGGGCACCGGCGACGTCCGGGTGTGGCCCTCCCGCAGCCACGGGCAGGGGGTCGTCTGCATCGCCCTCAGCTCGCCCGAGGGCGAAGCACTGCTGGAGGCCCCCGCCCGGGCCCTCGAATCATTCCTGAAGCGAACCGACGCGGCCGTGCCGCCGGGCACGGAACACCGCCACTTCGACCTCGATACGGAGCTCTCGCACATCCTGGCGGAGAGCTGACAGACCCGCCGGTTCTTCGTGCCGTCTGAACTCGGGGCGACGGCGCGGAACCGGCGGCGGGCGCATCTGACGGCGTCGCCGCGGCCCCCCGGCCGCGGCGGCGCCGTCGCCTGCGTCAGCGGCTAGAGTCACGTCAACGTTGCCCAGTGCGGACCTCGGAGCCCTCGGTGCTGATCAATCACGACACCCGGTGCGCGCTCGGCCACACCGTCGACCTGCTGAACACCCGGTCCGCGGACGCCGGGGTCACCGGGGACGCGCTCGCCGACGTGGCCGCCCTGCGCGCCTTCGTGGCGGAGCACGGTGTCAGCGACGTCCGCGTGGAGAAGCTGGGTGCCGACGACCTGCGGGCCGTGCACCGGGTCCGCGACCGCTTCGCCGATATCTTCGCCGCCCCCTCCGACCGGGCGGCGGCCGAGCTCGTCAACGCCCTGGTGGCGGACGCGGGCACGACGCCGCAGCTGACCGACCACGACGGCCACGGCTGGCACGTCCACTACTTCGCGCCCGGCGCCTCGGTCGCCGACCACCTCGCCGCGGACTGCGGCATGGCGCTCGGGTTCATCGTGGTCGCCGGGGAACGGGAGCGGCTGCGGTGGTGCGGGGCGCCGGGCTGCGGGCACGCGTTCGTCGACCTGTCGCGCAACCGTTCACGCCGCTACTGCTCCAACCGCACATGCGGGAACCGGCTCCACGTGGCCGCGTACCGGGCCAGGCAGCGGGAGACCTGAGCCGCCCCCGGCGGCCCTCACAGCAGGAACTGGTCATGCAGCCCCGCGATGAGCAGCAGCGCCCCGATGACGGTCAGGAAAAGCATCAACGGCGGCTGCGAGAGGGCGAAGAGACAGCCGCGGCTCTCCTGGGCCGCGCTCGCGTGGTCCTGGGGGGTGGCCGTCAGCGGCCGGTTCGCGGAGTCGGGAGCCTGCTCCCTCGTGGTGTGCGCCATGTCGCGGCGATCATGACGCAGCGGGACGGCGCTCCGCGATCAACACATCTCATTTGCCCGGACATGGGTCAAATGTCGAGCTGGATTGGGGACCCCTCGGTCAGGTGCCGCGGTGGTCAGATCCCGTGCTTCTTCAGGATGGCCTCGATATCGGAGAAGTCGTCCGCCTCCCCGCCGCCCCGGCGGCCCGACTTCGGCAGCGAACGCGGGGACCCGGCCGCGGGCTCGGCCGCCGGCGTACCGCCGCCCGACCGCTCCCGGTCCCGGCCGCGCCCCTCGGCGAGACGGCCGGACAGGAACAGCAGCACGGCGCACGCCAGCACGCCGAAGCCCGCCCAGGCCACCGGGTTGAACGTCATATTGACCACGAAACGCACCACGCCCGTCATCGCGAGACCGACGGGGAGCAGCGCCACCGCGGCCGTCCTGAGGGCCAGCGCGTACCGGCGGCGGCGGGCCACCAGGAAGGCGATGCCCAGGCCCGCGGCGGATAGAAGGGTACAGGCGGTGCCAATCAACATCTTTCCATCCTGCCGCCCTCATCCGCAGAAGGCCATGGCTCCCGGACGAGGATCAGGGTCTTTTCGGGGTAAGGCCCCGGGGTCGCCCGGATGGAAGACTGTGCGTATGAACGAGAAGACCGGCCCAAGCGCCGTGCTGGACGTGTGGTGCGACCTCCAGTGCCCCGACTGCCACCGCGCCGAATCCGACCTGCGCACCCTGGCGGAACGCTTCGGCCCCGCCCTGGAGATCCGGCGCCGCCACTTCCCGCTCGCCGGGCACCAGCACGCGCTGGCCGCCGCCCAGGCGGCCGAGGAGGCGTACGCGCAGGGCAGCGGCGACGCGTTCTGGACGGCGCTGCTCGCCCGCACCGCCGAGCTGAAGGAACGCGGCGCCCCGGTGCTGATCGAGGTCGCCGCCGAGCTCGGCCTCGACACCGACGAGGTGGACACCGCCCTCGTCGACGGGCGGCACATGCTGATGGTCGACGCCGACCACGCCGAAGGTCAGGCACTCGGCGTGACCGGCACCCCCACCTACGTGATCGACGGGCAGCGGCTCGACGGCGGCGCGAGCCAGGAGGGGCTCCTCGCGCGCGTCACGGAGATCGCCGAATCGCTGCTGGCTCAGCAGAGCGGCTTGGACAGCCGGTACTCGTCCACGCCGTAGCCGAGCGCCCCGAACAGCCGCGGCCCCGCCCCGCCGTCCGCGGGCACGCGGGCGCCGAGCACCCGCCCGCCGTCGGCCAGGCACAGGCGCTCGGCCGCGAGCAGCAGTGCCCTGCCGTATCCGCGGCGCCGGTGCTCCCGGCACACCCGCACGGCCAGGACGCGCATGTCCGCGCCGCGCGGCGCCCCGGCGGCCGCGGCGGACGTCCACAGCGCGCCGACGTCCGTGCCCCGGTGGGCCAGCAGGTGCAGCCAGGCCTCCTCCCCCGGCCCCTCCCCCGGCCACCGCGCACGTTCCGCGCCGGCCGCGGGGCGCACGGCGCAGTCCCGCGGCAGCGCGGGCGGCGGCCCGGTCAGCCGCTTGCTCATCATGCGGGCCAGCTCGGTGTACCCGAGGCCCGCCGCGAGCGCGGCGGCGCCCGTCGCGCCGGCCGGTACGGCGGCGGCGACCCGGCGGCAGCCCCGCGCCCGCAGCACCTCCTCGGCGGCGAGCAGCGCGACCGTGGCCCGGCCGCGGCGGCGCTCCGGCGCGTCGACCTCCAGGTCGGTGATCTCCCCCGCCCGGCCGCGCGGCTCCGCCGCCACGACCAGGCGCAGGCCGCCGACGCGGCGGCCGTTGACGCGTATATCGAACGGCAGGACCGATCCTGCGGGGCCGCCGGGCAGCCGCTCCTCTGGTCCTGCGGGGCGGAGTGTGGTGGTCACCCGGGCATCCCTACCCACGTGCGCCCGCGCGTGATGTATGGCGCACCGGGCCGTCCCGCCCCGCGGGGGCGGGACGGGGGGCGCGCCGCTACGGGTCGATGTCCGCCGCGGCGCGCTCGCGGAAGATCCGCATGGCCTTGGCCGTCACCGGCCCCGGCGCGCCCGGCAGCTCGCGGCCGTCGACCCGGCGCACGGCCTGCACGTCGCGCGCGCTTGAGGTGAGGAACACCTCGTCCGCGGTGCGCAGGGCGTCCATCGGCAGCTCGGTCTCGCGGGCCCCGGTCCACTCGACCACCAGGGCCCGGGTGACGCCGGCCAGGCAGCCCTCGGACAGCGTCGGGGTCAGCAGCTCGCCGTCGACGACGACGAACACATTGGTCCCGGTGCCCTCGCACAGCCGGCCCGCGGTATTGGCGAACAGCGCCTCGGACGCGGCCTCCTGGCGGGCCCGCGCGAGGGCGATGACGTTCTCCGCGTAGGAGGTGGTCTTCAGACCGGCGAGCGCACCGCGCTCATTGCGGGTCCAGGGAACGGTGATCACGGCCGTGGTGTCCGGGCGGCGGGACATCTCGGCATGGGCCACGACCAGCGTCGGCGGCGCGTCGCCGCGCGCCGATCCGAGCGGCCCGGGGCCCCCGGTGTAGGTGATGCGCAGGCGGCCGAGAGCGAGCGGCACGGCGTCGAGAACCGCCGCGCAGGCACGCTCGACCTCCGCCCGGTCCGGCTCCGGCAGCCCGAGCCCGGCGGCCGAGGCCGCGAGGCGGTCCAGGTGCCTGGTCGTCGCGAACGCCCGGCCGTTCTCCGTCTTGAGCGTCTCGAACACCCCGTCACCCACGGTGAGTCCGTGGTCGAAGACGGAAACCCGTGCGCTGCCGGCGTCCCGCAGCTCACCGTCCAGCCAGATCAGCGCCATGGTGGCTCCCTTCCCTGTCCTGCTCCCTGCCGTTCGGCGGCCCTCCCGTAGACGCTACCC
The DNA here is from genome assembly GCF_031845565.1 of Streptomyces johnsoniae. Classification (NCBI taxonomy): domain Bacteria; kingdom Bacillati; phylum Actinomycetota; class Actinomycetes; order Kitasatosporales; family Streptomycetaceae; genus Streptomyces; species Streptomyces johnsoniae. The sequence continues at coordinate 278,734 of NZ_JAVREV010000004.1, forward strand.
CGATCAGCGCCGCGGCCTTCAGCTCGGTCTCCGCCCATTCGCGCGCCGGGTCGGAGTCCCAGATGATCCCCGCGCCGGTGCCGAAGCGCAGCAGCGCGCGGCCGCCGGTCCGCTCGATCCAGAACGTGCGGATGGCCACGGCCAGTTCACCGGTGCCACGGTCGGCGTCCACCCAGCCGACCGCGCCGCAGTAGGGGCCGCGGGGCGCCGTTTCCAGCGCGTCGATGATCCGCAGCGCGCTGGATTTGGGCGCGCCGGTCACCGAGCCGGGCGGGAAGGCGCCGGCCAGCAGCTCGGCCCAGCCGGCTCCCGCGGCCAGTTCGCCGCGGACGGTGGAGACCAGATGCGTCAGCCCGGGGCGCTCCTCGGGGACGCACAGTTCGGGAACGGTGACGGAACCGGGGACGCAGACGGTGCCGAGGTCGTTGCGGACGAGGTCGACGATCATGACGTTCTCGGCACGCTCCTTGGCACCGAGGTGGGCGGCGGTCCGTCCGGTGCCCTTGATCGGCCCCGACTCCACCGTGCGGCCCGCACGGCGCAGGAACAGCTCGGGCGACGCGGTGGCGATCTCCACGCCGTGGGCGGGCAGCCGCACGGTGCCCGCGAACCTGGCCGGGTCGCGGCGCACGAGCAGCGCGGTCAGCGCGTCCGCATCGGCCTCCGCGGGAACGGGCGCGGAGAGCACACGGCACAGGTTCGCCTGGTAGACGTCCCCGGCCGCGATGTGCTCGCGGATGCGCAGCACGGCGGCCCGGTAGGCGGCGGCGTCCAGGGAACCGGTCCAGCCGTCGGGCGCGGGACCGCGCCAGCGGCCGGGCACGGCGACCGGGCGCGGCGCCGGGCGGACGTCCGCGAACCGGGCACACACCAGGTCCCCGGCGTACCCCGCGACCACGGCCCACCAGCCGGCCGAGTCGAGCGCCCGCGGATCGCTGGTGACATCGCAGAGCCCGGTGGCCAGAAATCCGCCGAGGCGGACGATCGGAGCGGCTTCGTGCACGCGTGCGATTCTAGGCCCTGCCCTGAAGCCCTGGTCCGAGGGCCCTTGCCGGTGGCCGGCGCGGTACCGAGTTTGAGCTGGCCCACGAATCCGCTAAGGTTCATGACGTCGCCGCAAGCCGGAGGCCGCGGCGGAGACAACACTGCGGACGTAGCTCAGTTGGTAGAGCACCACCTTGCCAAGGTGGGGGTCGCGAGTTCGAATCTCGTCGTCCGCTCGAAGGGGGCACGCCCCCATCCGGTGGAGTGGCCGAGAGGCGAGGCAACGGCCTGCAAAGCCGTCTACACGGGTTCAAATCCCGTCTCCACCTCGGACGATTAGCTCAGCGGGAGAGCGCTTCCCTGACACGGAAGAGGTCACTGGTTCAATCCCAGTATCGTCCACGGGACCCTCGCGGGTCCGCCCCGCGGCGCAAGCCGCGGGCCCGCGCGATTAGCTCAGCGGGAGAGCGCTTCCCTGACACGGAAGAGGTCACTGGTTCAATCCCAGTATCGCGCACCGCACAAGAGGCCGGAGAGCTTACGCTCTCCGGCCTCTTTGACGCGGAGCCCGAGCAGCTCCCCAGCTGCCCGGGCCCATAGCCGTCCGCCTCACCCCCGTCCCCACGGGGCTGTAGACCGGTGTCCCCGACCCGGGCCGCTCTCCCGGGCCCGAGGCGCGCTCAGCGCCCCAGCATGCCGGCCACGGACGACGCCTGTGTCATGACGGCCTCCACGCCGCCGATGACGACGGCAAGGGCGAGGGCAAAAGGCAGCACCATCGCCGCGGCCACCAGCGGATGGCGCCGATCGGCCCTGCTGGTCTCGCGCGGCAACGCTGTGCGTGCCATCTGTCCCCTCCCGTCATGTCGTTGGGGCGGCGGGCGGGTGACCTCGGGGGACGAGTGCTGCGCCCGCCGCTTGACCACAACATTAGGCGCGCGCGCCGTCCCGGACGTCAGCCCGGCGTACTGACCTGGGGGCCTCCCGCAGGATGAGACAGGGGTGGCTGGGCTACTCCCCAGGGTGGATACCCGTGCGGGGATGCCGGGGGTTTCCCCCAGGGGTGGTGCCGCGACGCCGAAAACGCCTGCGCGCGCGGCCTTATCGCTGCTCGGGCCGCGCAGTCCGTAAGCTGAGGCCATCACAAGCACGGGGCAGCGAGGTAGACATGGCGATGATGCGGCTCCGGCGCGAGGACCCGCGAGTCGTCGGCGCGTTCCGGCTCCATCGGCGGCTCGGCGCCGGCGGCATGGGTGTGGTGTACCTCGGCTCCGACCGGCGCGGGCAGCGGGTCGCGCTGAAGGTCATCAGGCCGGACCTCGCGGAGGACCAGGAGTTCCGTTCGCGGTTCGCGCGGGAGGTCTCCGCCGCGCGGCGCATCCGCGGCGGCTGCACCGCGCGCCTGGTCGCCGCCGATCTGGACGCCACGCGGCCGTGGTTCGCCACCCAGTACGTGCCCGGTCCCTCGCTGCACGACAAGGTGCTTGAGCACGGCTCGCTCTCCGCGGCCGAGACGGCCGCGATCGGCGCCGCGCTCGCCGAGGGGCTGGTGGCCGTGCACGAGGCGGGAGTCGTCCACCGCGACCTCAAGCCGTCGAACATCCTGCTGTCGCCCAAGGGCCCGCGCATCATCGACTTCGGCATCGCCTGGGCCACCGGGGCCAGCACCCTCACGCACGTCGGAACGGCGGTCGGCTCGCCCGGCTTCCTCGCGCCCGAGCAGGTGCGCGGCCAGCCGGTGACCCCTGCCTCCGACGTCTTCTCGCTCGGCGCGACGCTGGCGTACGCGGCGCTCGGCGACTCGCCGTTCGGACAGGGCAGTTCCGAGGTCATGCTGTACCGCGTCGTGCACGAGGAGCCGCAACTGCGCGGCGTGCCCGCCGCCCTGGCCCCCCTGGTGCGCTCGTGCCTGGCGAAGTCGCCGCAGGAGCGCCCCAGTACCCTTCAGCTCTCGCTGCGGCTGAAGGAGATCGCGGCCAGGGAGGCCAGGGGCGTCGCCCGGCCCATGGCGCGGGCGCGCTCCTCTGCCGCTCAGGAGCGCGCGCAGGACCGCGCCCCGGAGCGCGCGCCAGAACGCGCGCCGGAGTCCAAGCGTCCGGCACCGCGGTCGGGCACGCGGGGCACCGGCGCGAGCCGGCCCGTCCCGGGGCCGCGCCGACGGCTCGACCGGCGGCTGCTGCGGCAGCGGCTGGTCGTCTTCGTGACGGTGACCCTGCTGGTGGCGCTCGGCATCGCCGCGGCACAGGGCTGCCAGGGGCCGCTGTAGGACCGCCGCGCGCTCAGGCCGCGGTGATCGCGAAAAACGCGACGGCAGCGGCGGCGGCCACGTTGAGCGAGTCCACGCCGTGCGCCATGGGAATCCGCACCCACGTGTCCGCGGCGGCCAGCGCGCGCGCCGAAAGCCCCGCCCCCTCCGCCCCCAGCATCAGCGCCACCCGGCCGTCGGCCTGCTCCGCCGCCACCGCTTGGATATCGCGGGCGCGCGCGTCGGGCGTGAGGGCGAGCAGCCGGAATCCGGCTTCCCGGACCTCGTCCAGCGCCCGCGGCCCACGCGGCAGGCGGGCGTAGGGCAGGGAGAACACCGCGCCCATGGACACCTTGACCGACCGGCGGTAGAGCGGGTCCGCGCAGTCAGGGGAGAGCAGGACGCCGTCCATGCCGAGGGCCGCCGCCCCGCGGAACACCGCGCCGATGTTGGTGTGGTCGTTGACCGCTTCGAGCACGGCCAGCCGACGCCCGCGGGCGAGGAGTTGGCCCGGCTCCGGCAGCGGAACGCGCTCCATCGCGGCCAGCGCGCCGCGGTGCACGTGGTAGCCGGTGACGCGTTCCGCCAGCTCCTCCTCGACCACGTAGACCGGCGCCGCGGCGGCCCCGGCCAGCTCGCCCATCGCCCCGGCCCACCGCGGGGTCAGCAGCATCGAACGCATCGGGTAACCGGCGTCGAGCGCACGGCGGATCACCTTCTCGCCCTCCGCCATGAACAGGCCCTCGGCCGGCTCGCGCCTCCGGCGCAGCGCCACGTCGGTCAGGCCGGTGTAGTCGCCGAGGCGGGGGTCGCCGGGGTCGGTGATCCGGACGGCGGTGCTCACCCGACGGTCACCACGTCACCCACCACCACGACGGCGGGCGGGCGGACGCCCTCCTCGGCGATCCGGGAGGCGACCGTGCCGAGCGTGGCGTCGACGCGGCGCTGCGCCGCCGTGGTGCCCTCCTGCACGACGGCGACCGGTGTCGCGGCGGGCCTGCCGTGGCGGATCAGGGCCTCGGCGATATCCGGCATGCGTTCCACCGCCATCAGCAGCACGAGCGTGCCGCGCAGCGCGGCCAGCGCCGCCCAGTCGACGAGGGAACGGGGGTCGTCGGGCGCGACGTGCCCGCTGACCACGGTGAACTCGTGCGCCACGCCCCGGTGGGTCACCGGGACGCCCACGGCGGAGGGCACGCTGATGGCGCTGGTGACGCCGGGCACCACCGTGACCGGGATGCCGGCCGCCGCCAGCGCCTCCGCCTCCTCCTTGCCGCGGCCGAACACGTAGGGGTCGCCGCCCTTGAGCCGCACCACGAACTTCCCGGCCCTGGCGTGCGCGACGAGCGCCTCGTTGATGGCCTGCTGGGCCATGCCGCGGCCGTACGGGATCTTGGCCGCGTCGATGACCTCGACATGCGGCGGGAGTTCGTCCAGCAGGTCGCGGGGGCCGAGCCGGTCGGCGATGACGACGTCCGCCTCGGCGAGCAGCCGCCGGCCGCGCACCGTGATGAGGTCCGGATCGCCGGGACCGCCGCCGACCAGGGCGACGCCCGGCGTGCGCCCGCGGTGGCGCGGCGCGGTCAGCGTGCCGTCGCGCAGCCCCTCGACCACGGCGTCGCGGACGGCTGCGGAACGGCGCGGGTCGCGGCCGGTGAGCACGGCCACCGTGACGCCGTCGCCGCGCCCGGTGGCGGGCGTCCAGGCGGTCGCCGCCCCGGCGTCGTCGCTGCGGACGCACCACACGCGCCGTTCCTCCGCCTCGGCCGAGGCCGCGGCGTTGACGCCCGGGTCGTCGGTGGCGATCAGCACGTACCAGGCGCCTTCGACGTCACCTGGCCGGTACCCCCTGGCCTCCCAGGCCAGTTCGCCCGCGTCGGCCATGGCCTGGACGGAAGGGGTGACCGCGGGCGCGACCAGCAGCACGTCGGCGCCCGCGGCGAGCAGCGCGGGCAGGCGGCGCTGCGCCACCGTTCCGCCGCCGAGCACGAGGACACGGCGGCCGGTCAGGCGCAGGCCGAGGGGATAGGCGGGGTTCTCTGGCATGGGTGGTGCGGGCTCCTCGCGCGGGCGGAACGGTGGGCCGGCCGCCTCGGGGACCGGCCGCCCTCACCCTAATTCTTGTCCGTCACCCCGGCCGAGTCGAAGGTGGCCACCTCCCGCACCGCCCGGGCCGCGCTCTGCACGACGGGCAGGGCGAGCAGGGCACCGGTGCCCTCGCCGAGCCGCAGGTCCAGGTCGACCAGCGGGCGCAGGCCGAGCGCGGTGAGCGCGGCCTGGTGCCCGGGCTCGGCGCTGCGGTGCCCCGCGATGCACACGGACACGGCCTCCGGGGCGATGGCGCGCGCGGCCAGGGCCGCCGCTCCCGCGGTGACCCCGTCGAGGATCACCGGCACCCGCAGCGAGGCGCCGCCGAGGATCAGCCCGGTGAGCGCGGCGTGTTCGAGCCCGCCGACGGCCGCCAGCACGCCGAGCGGGTCGGTGGCCTCCGGCTCGTGCCGGTGCAGGGCGCGGCGGACCACGTCGACTTTCCTGGCGTGCGTCTCGTCGTCGATGCCGGTGCCGCGGCCGGTGACCTCGGCGGGGTCGGCGTCGGTGAAGACGGCCACGAGGGCGGCGGAGACGGTGGTGTTGGCGACGCCCATCTCGCCGGTGAGCAGGGCGCGGTTGCCCGCGGCCACGAGGTCGCGGGCGGTCTCGATGCCCACCTCGACGGCGCGCAGCGCCTCTTCGCGGGTCATCGCGGGGCCCGCGGTGATGTCGCCGGTGCCCGCCCTGACCTTGCGCGGCAGCAGCCCCTGGGTGGCGGGCAGCTCGGACCTGACTCCGACGTCGATCACGCACACCTCGGCGCCGACCTGGGCGGCGAACGCGTTGCACACCGCTCCCCCGGCCAGGAAGTTGGCCACCATCTGCATGGTGACCTCCTGCGCCCAGGGAGTGACGCCCTGGGCGTGCACGCCGTGGTCCCCGGCGAACACGGCGACGGCCGCCGGCTCGGGCACCGGCGGCGGGCAGCTGCGCGAAAGCCCGCAGAGCTGGGCGGAGATGACTTCCAGGGCACCGAGGGCACCGGCGGGCTTCGTCATCCGCTTCTGCCGCTCCCACGCCTCGCCGAGGGCCTGGGCGTCCAGCGGGCGGATCTCGGCCAGGGTCTCGCTCAGCAGGTCGTGCGGCTCGGCGCCCGGCAGCGCGCGGCGGCCGTACGCCTCGTCGTGCACGACCCAGGACAGCGGGCGGCGCTGGGACCAGCCGTGCTGCGACAGCTCCGGCTCGCCGGGGAACTCGTCGACGTACCCGACGCACAGGTAGGCGACGATCTCCAGGTGCTCGGGCAGGTCGAGGGCGCGGACCAGCTCCCGTTCGTCGAAGAAGCTGACCCAGCCGACGCCAAGCCCCTCGGCGCGGGCGGCGAGCCACAGGTTCTCCACGGCGAGGGCGGAGGAGTACGGGGCCATCTGCGGCTGGCTGAACCGCCCGAGGGTGTGCCGGCCGCCGCGGGTGGGATCGGCGGTGACCACGATGTTGACCGGGGTGTCGAGGATGGCCTCGACCTTCAGCTCCTTGAACTGCTTGGCGCGGCCCTTCGGCAGGGACTTGGCGTACGCCTGCCGCTGCCGGACGGCCAGCTCCTGAACGGCCGTGCGGGTCTCGGGCGAGCGGATGATGACGAAGTCCCAGGGCTGGGACAGGCCCACGCTCGGTGCGGTGTGCGCGGCTTCCAGGACCCGCAGCAACACGTCGTGCGGGATGGGGTCGGGGCGGAACCCGTTGCGGATGTCGCGGCGCTCGCGCATCAGCCGGTGCACGGTGTCGCGCTCCGGCTCGGGGTAGCCGGGCGCGGGCGGGCGGGGCGGCTCCTGCTGTTGCGGTGCCTCCGGTGCGGCGGGGGGCGCCGCCGCCTCGGCGGCCGGTTCCTCGGCGGCCGGTTCCTCCGCGGCCGGTTCCTCCGCGGCCGCGGGACGGGGCTGCGGCTGGAGTGCGGGCGGCCCCGCGACGGCGGGCCCAGGACCCGGCGCGGTGCGGGGACCCGGCACGGCGGGCGCGGCGGGCGCGGCCGACTGCTCGGGCTGCTCCCGCGGCTGTTCCCTGGCCTCGGCCCCGGCCGGCTCCTGGGGGGCGGCGGCCTGCGGCTCTGGCACCTCGGGCCGCTCCCGCTGCTCGGGTACGGGGTCGGGCTCCGGCCGGGCCGCGGGCGCGGGCGCGGCCGGCTCCGCCTCCCGCACCGCCTCGGCCGCGGGCTCGGGGGCCGCTTCGGTGACGGGCTCGGGCTCGGCATCGTTCGCGGGCACGGCATCGTTCGCGGGCTCGGGCTCGGGCTCGGGCACGGCCTCCTGCCGGGGTTCCGGTTCCGGCTCGGGCACCGGCTCCGGCTCCGCGGCCGGCTCCGCGGCCGGGGCCTGCGGCGCGACGGCCTGTGGCGGCACCGGCTCCCAGGCACCGGGCGGCGTGGGCAGCGGCCCGGGGGCCTTGGCCCCGGGGGCGGCCTGCGGCACGGGGGCCGCGGCGGCGACGGGGTGCGGCGGCCCGGGAACGGCCTGCGGCGCCGGGGCGGGAACGGCGGCCGCGGGCACGTCCAGGTACTCCGGCTCGGTCGGGTGCGGGCCGCGCGGCGCGAGCGGCGCGGGACGGTGCGTGAGGGGCAGGGGGTGCCCCTGCTGGTCCTGCGGCTGCGCAACGCCGGCGGCGGCCTGCCGCGGCGCGACCGCGGCCTCGCCCCAGGCACCGTTCGCGCCGGGCATCAGCAGCTCCTCCTCGTCACCGTCGCCGGCCTCGTCCGGCGGGGCGGGGAACGGGTAGGCGGCAGGGACCGGCGCACCCGGCGGCACCGGCTGGTCCGGCTGCGCTCCCGCGAGCTCCGGCTGTCCCTCCTCCGGAATGCGGCCGGCGTCCGTCATGCGTCCACCTCGCCCATCGCACGTGCTCCTTCCAACCCCGGACATTGATGGACGAATCATCACGTCCAGCTGACGGCACAACGGTCAATCAGCCTACCCGGGATGACACCCGGTCCTGTTCACGGGTGCGCGAGTGGCCCCGGATGATCCGCATTTGTCACCGGAGGGCCGGCAACCGGCGGCCCACCAGCAGGAACACGACCGTGCGACCGCGTTCCGACCAGGTGCTGGTCTCCAGTTCGACGGATTGCAGCAGGGTGCATTCGACGTCATACCCCGCGCCCGCGAGGACCCGGCCCGCGGTTTCCGCCTGATCCCGCGTCATGGCGTGTGTGACGAGGCGCTGGGCCCGGCGGTCGGCGCAGGCGACGAGGGTCCGCGGGCCGCCGCCGCCGATCCGGATGACGTCGGGCTCCGGCAGGTCCTCCAGCGCCTGCGGGGCGACGCCGTGCACCGTGTGGAGTTGCACGCCGAGGCGGCGCGCGGTCGCCTCGGCCAGGGCGCACGCCCGCGCGTCGCGGTCGACGGCGATCACCGCCGAGCCGAGCCGGGCGGCCTCGACCGCGGCGAGTCCGTTCCCCGTGCCGACGTCCCACATCAGGTCGCCCACGCCGGGACCGAGGGCGGCCAGTTGCAGGGCGCGCAGCCGCCGGCCGCGGCCCGGCTCCTGTCCGGCGTCCGGGTCGGCCTCCTGCCGCCCGGGGTCGTACGCGGCGGCGGCGAGGCCGAAGCCGCGCGGCTGGTCGGCGCCGCCCGGATCGAGGCCGGCCAGCCAACTGCTGCCGCCCGGCTGGGAGGTGCTGCCGCCGCCGATCACGATGACCAGGTTGGGGTCGGTCCAGCGGTGCTGCGAGACGGTGTCGGAGGTGAGGACGGAGACGCGTTCGCGGTCGGTGCCGAGCGACTCGCAGATGACGAACGTGCGGTGCACCTGGCCGAGCAGCAGCGCGATCTCGGTGGGGCCCGCGCCGGGCGAGGTCAGCACGGCGACCTTGGGGTGGGCCCGGCACACGTTGACGGCGCGGCGCAGGGTGCGGCGGTTGGCGACGACGATGCGCGCGTCGTCCCACGGCATCCCCGCGCGGGCGAAGGCGGCGGCGACGGCCGACACGGCGGGTACGACCTCAACTTCGAGGCCGTGCTCGGGGTCGCGCAGGGCGCGGACCACGCCGAAGAAGCCGGGGTCGCCGTCGGCGAGCACGACGGCGGTGCCGCGGTGGGCCGCGATGCGGCGGGCGGCGAGCGGGACGCTGCCGAGCTGCACGCGCTCGGCGTGTGCGGGGACTTCGGGGAGGGCCAGGTGCCGCGGGGCACCGGCCACGAGGGTGGCCGCCTGGAGTGCCGCCCGGGCGGGCGGGTCCAGCGGGGAGCCGTCCCAGCCGATCACGGTGACGCGGTCGGCCATGGTCGGGGCGCTCCTGGACTCGTCGCAGGTCGGGGACGGCGGTTAGGTCGTCCTAGCCTACCCTGCGCGGTAGTCGGGTTCCGGGGCGTCCTCCAGGTCCTCGGGCAGCAGGCCCCAGACGATGAGATCGGTGCGGATGTCGGTCCAGCCGCCGTCCTCGGTTCTGGAGCGGACTATGGAGGCGTTGCGGAGGACACCCTCGCTGACGCAGCCGATCTTCTGGGCCACCTGCTGGGAGGCGGTGTTCCCCGCGGCGGTGCGCAGTTCCAGCCGTTCGAACTTCTGGTCGCGGAACAGCCACTGCGCGATGGCCAGCACGGATTCGGCGGCGTAGCCCTCCCCTCTGGCCCAGGGCGCCACGACGTAGCCGACCTCGGTGGCCAGGGTGCGCCAGTTGGTGTGCATGAGGCTGATGCTGCCGACCAGGCGGTGGGTGAGGTACTCGGTGACGGCCAGCACGATGCCCTGGCCCCCGGTGCGTTCCAGGGGCGCGCGACGGTGAATCCAGTCGCGCGCCTCCAGCGTGGTGTACGGGGCGGGAACGGAGGTCCAGGCGGCGGTGAGCTCGTCGTTCATCATGGCGGTGAGCTCGGGGATGTCCGCTTCCTCGTACGGGCGCAGCACGAGCCGGTCCGTGCTGATGGTGATGTCGGGGAAGGTGGATGTCATGCGCCGCTCCCTGCCTCAAGTCTGAGATGACAGCATGCAATACGGATGGTCCGGGCATGGCGCCGGGCCCCGGCGGACGACCGGGGCCCGGCGGTGGTGGCGCGGGTCAGGAGGCGGGCGCGCCGAAGGCGGGAACGACGGCGCCGTCGTAGGTGTCCTCGATGAACTGCTCGACCTCGTCGGAGTTGAGAAGCTCGGCCAGGGTCCTGACGCGCGGGTCGTCCTCGTTGCCCGCCTTGACCGCGAGGAAGTTGGCGTACGGGTTGTTCTCGGCCTCTTCCAGCAGGAGGGAGTCGTCGGCGGGCGAGAGGTCGGCCTCGATGGCGTAGTTGCCGTTGATGACCGCGGCGTCGAAGTCCTCCAGGGCGCGGGGCAGCGTCGCGGCCTCCAGCTCCTCGAACGACAGGCCGCGGTCGTCGGTGATGTCGCCGACGGTCGCCTCGGCACCGGCGCCCTCGGCCAGTTCGATGACGCCGTTGTCGGCCAGCAGCTTCAGGGCGCGGCCCGCGTTGGTGGCGTCGTTGGGGATGGCCACGGTGTCGCCCTCGGCGAGTGCGTCGGCGTTGTCGAGCGCGTTGGAGTACAGGCCGAGCGGTTCGAGGTGGACGTTGACGACGGGGACGATGTCGGTGCCCTGATTCTCGTTGAAGTCGTCCAGGTAGGGCCGGTGCTGGAAGTAGTTGGCGTCCACCTCGCCGCTGTCCACGGCGGTGTTGGGCAGCACGTAGTCCGTGAACTCGCGGATGTCCAGCTCCAGGCCGGCCTCCTCGGCCAGGTTCTCCTCGACGAACGTGAGAACGGCGGCGTGCGGGACGGGGCTGGCGGCGACGCTCAGCGGTCCCGTGGGCGTTTCCCGCCCTTCGCCTCCTTCGCCGTTGCCGCCGCCGTTGCCGCCGGTATCCGGGTCGGAGTCGGTGCCGCAGGCGGCCAGGGAGAGGGTGAGGGCGGCGGTGGCCGCGAGGAGGGTTCCGGTCTTCAGGGGAGTACGCACGAAAAGTGCCTTTCGTTCCGATGGTGCGAGGTGCTTCCGGTGACCCGGCCGACCGGCCGACCGGCCGGGTCCGCCAGAAGTCGGGGACGGCTCAGCCGGCGGCGCGTTCGCGGCGGCGGATCAGCCGCACGGCGAGGTCGCCGAGCAGTTGGACGGCGGTCACGATGACGATGAGCACGGCGACGGTGACGATCATGAAGGTGTCCTCGAAGCGCTGGTAGCCGTAGGTGAGGGCCAGGGTGCCGAGCCCGCCGCCGCCGACCGCGCCGGCCATCGCCGAGTAGCCGATGACGGCGATGACGGTGGTGGTGAGGCCGGCGATCAGGGACGGCAAAGCCTGGGGCAGCAGGACCTTCAGCACGACCGTCCAGGTGCCGCCGCCCATGGCCCAGGCCGCCTCGACCAGGCCGTGGTCCACCTCGCGCACGGCGGTCTCCACCAGCCGGGCGAAGAACGGGATGGCGCCGATGGCCAGCGGCACCACCGCGGCCGTCGGGCCGACGGCGGTCCCCACGACGAAGCGGGTGAACGGGATCAGCGCGACCATCATGATGATGAACGGCAGCGAACGGCCGATGTTCACGACGACGCCGAGGACCTTGTTGACGATCACGTTGGCCAACGGGCCGCCGCGGTCGGTGAGCACGAGCAGCACGCCGATGGGCAGGCCGCCGAGGATGGCGTAGAACGTCGACCATCCGACCATGTACAGCGTGTCGATCGTGCCCTGCTCCAGCAGCGGCCGCATCTCGTCCCAGGTCATCAGGCGCCCTCCTCCGTGAGTTCCCGCTCCACCGCGACCGGCCCGGGCGTTCCCCGGCCGGGCAGCTCGACGGTGAGGCCCTGCTCGCGCAGGAAGCCGATGGCCGCGTCGTTCTCCTCGGGACGGCCAGGCAGCTCGATGCGCATGCGGCCCACCTGACGGCCGCCGGCGGTGTCCATGGCGGCGCCCAGGATGGAGACGTCGACGTCGTGCGTGCGGGAGAGGCGGGAGATGACCGGGCGGTCGGCGCTCTCGCCGTGGAAGGTGATGTCGACGACCGTGCGGTCCGCGCCGGAGGCGCCGCCGCCGACGGGGAACAGCTCGCGGGCCAGCCGCGAGCCCGGGGTGGCCAGCAGGTCCGAGACGACGCCGGACTCGACGACGCGTCCCTTCTCCATCAGCGCGGCCGAGTCGCACACGGACTTGACCACGTCCATCTCGTGGGTGATCAGCAGAACGGTGAGGCCGAGCTGCCGGTTGAGGTCGCGCAGCAGCCGCAGCACCGAGCGGGTGGTCTCGGGGTCGAGGGCGGACGTCGCCTCGTCCGAGAGCAGGACCTTCGGGTCGCCCGCGAGGGCGCGGGCGATGCCGACGCGCTGCTTCTGCCCGCCGGAGAGGCGGGAGGGGTAGGCGCGGGCGTGGTCGGCGAGGCCGACGAGGTCGAGCAGGTCGAGGGCCTTGCGGGCCCGTTCGCGGCGGCCGAGGCCGAGTATCTCCAGCGGGAGTTCCACGTTGCCCTGCACGGTGCGCGAGGAGAGCAGGTTGAAGTGCTGGAAGATCATGCCGATGCCGCCGCGGGCCAGCCGCAGCGGGCGGGCGGCGCGGTTGCCGCGGCCGGCCAGGGCGGTGAGGTCCTGCCCGTCCACGGTCACGGTGCCTGAGGTGGGGCGTTCCAGCAGGTTGATACAGCGGATCAGCGTGGACTTGCCCGCGCCGCTGCGGCCGATGACGCCGTAGACCTCGCCGGGCCTGACGTGGATGCCGACGCCGTCGAGCGCCGTGACCTCGCGGCCGCGCGAGCGGTAGACCTTGGTGAGGCCCGTGGTGGTGATCACTGAGTTTCCGTCACTGTCGGGTGCCCGGCGGCGCGGGGTTGGGCGCCACCGCGGCACGGGGCACGTCCTGGTGGCGTGGCACGAACGGGTGAGGAGCGCGGCGCGCGGGCCGTCGTGGACCGCGGCTCAAGAATCGCTTCGGGGCGCGAGGCTGCTCGGGCGGGGGCCCTCAGATGTCGCGCATTCGACGGCAACAGCGACAGCCGACACCGGGCATCAGGGCTGCCTCGGTCGTCTGGGAACGGCTGCTCGTCGCGGTCATGAGCACAAGTAAAACAGATGTTCCCCAGGTGTAACGAGCTGGTCAGGCGTCGTGTGGTCAACGCCACGGCCGGCCGCGCCCCGGGGGCCACGGCGCCCGGCGGCGTGCGGCCGGTCCGGCGTGCGAGGGGGGTGCGCAAGGCGCGCGCGGGCGCCCCGTTAGAGTCGGCGCATGTTCACGCCGCTGACGGTGGCGGTCGCCGTGACCGCGTTGCTGCTGGCCGCCTGGTGCGGGTACGCGGCCCTCCGGGACCAGCCGGTCAAGGACTGGCACTACCTCGGCATGGCCGCGGTGATGCTGCTCACGGTGGCGCAGCTGGTCGTCGGCCTGGTGCAGCTCGGGGGCGGCGAGCGGCCCGCGGCCGGGGGTACCGGCACCTTCGTGTCCTACCTGTTCTCGGTCCTGCTGTGCCTGCCGGTGGTGGGCATCGTCTCGCTGAGCGAACGTTCCCGGTGGGGCTCGGCGACCGTGGCCGCGGGCGCCGTGGTGCTCGCGGCACTCCAACTGCGGCTGGCCGACGTGTGGGCGGGGGGAACCGGTGGCTGAGGACAGGGCGGACGCGCGGGCCGGGCTGCGGCAGGGCCCCGGCCGGCTGCTGGTCACGCTGTACGGGATCTTCACCGTCGGCGCGACATCGCGCTCGGTGTACCAGCTGACGACCCGCTTCGACGAGGCGCCGCTCGCCTACGTGCTGTCCGCGGTGGCCGCGCTGGTCTACGCGTTCATCACCGTCTCCCTGATCCGCGGCGGGGAGAACGCGCGCCGTGGCGCGCTGGTGGCCTGCGCGGCGGAGCTGGCCGGCGTGCTGACCGTGGGCACCTGGTCGCTCGCCGCCCCGGACGCCTTCCCCGACGCCACCGTGTGGTCCGACTACGGCCAGGGGTATCTGTACCTGCCGGTGGTCCTGCCCGTCGCCGGGCTGATTTGGCTGCGCAGGGCGCGGCGGGCGGAGAGCCCGGCCGCGCTGCCCTGAGACCGCACTCCTGGTACGGCCCGCCCCGCGCGCCGTCCGCGCGCGGGGCCCGGCCCGCCCGGGCTCAGACGCCGGCGGCGAGGGAGGCGGAGACCTCCTTCTCCAGGGTGACCAGGCTCAGATGCCGGGAGACCTCCTCGGTCGCGACGGGCGCGTAGCCGAGCCTGCGGTACAGGCGCAGGTTGCCCTCGCTGCGGTGGCCGGTGAACAGCCGGTACCTCGCGGCGTCCCGCTCGGCGGCGAGGCGCGCCTCGATCGCGACGAGCAGCCGGCCGCCGAGGCCGTGCCGCTGCATCCGGGGGTGCACGATGAGCCGGCCGATGCAGGCGGTGCCGTCGGCGTCGACCCGGCCCCTGACCGCGCCGACGACCTCCGTGCCGAGGCGGGCCACGAGGACGCAGGTCTCGGCGATTTCCGTGCGCAGGTCGGCGAGGGTCTCGGTCAGGGGCTCGATGGAGTAGTCCCCGTACAGCTCCGCCTCCGACTGGTAGCAGAGGTACTGCAACTTCAGGATCTGCTCGGCGTCCTGCGCGGTCGCCGGGTCGATCGTGACACTCATGCCCATGTGCACACGCCTCCGATGAGGTCTGGGCCGGCCGCGCGTGGGGTGAGGGTCGCGCACCGGCCGGCGGTTGCCCTGACGGCGCAGGATGTGACCTGCGCCGTCAGCATTGTGCTAAACAGCCATGGGACGGGGGAATGTGCTGGAGCCAACTGGCTTGTGAGATTTCCGACTCGGCGGTACCCGGACGGGTGGATTACGGGCGGAAATCAGCGCCGGTGATCGTCGGCGGCCAGCAGCGCGGTATCGGGGTGGTCGGCGAACACGCCGTCAATGCCGGTATCGAAGTAGGCGTTCAGGGCGCCGAAGACGTCGCCGTACGCGTGCGGGTCGTCGCCCCGGCGGAACTCGGCGGGCAGGTAACGGTTTTCGTTCCGCATCGTGTACGGGTGCACCAGCAGTCCCGCGCGGTGGGCGTCGGCGACCAGACTCGTGGGGCGGCCCAGGGAGCCGTCGGACGTGCGGGGGATGACCAGGTCGAGCGTGGGCCCCGTGCCCTGCGCGTAGCCGGCGATCTCGCGCAGCCCGCGGCGGGTGACCAGATCGGCGACGGTGCGCGGGTCGCCCGACTCCACGAAGTCCCACGGCCGGGAGTCGGCCGAGGACAGCAGCACGACGCGGGGGGTGTCCACCAGCCGGGCCATGCGTTCCATGCTGGAGGGCTCGAACGACTGGAGGATCAGCCGGGAGTTGGCGCGGTGCAGCCGGTGGCGGCGCAGGACGCGGGCCAGCGGCTCCTCAAGGCCGAGGCCGAGTGAACGGAAGTAGGTGGGGTGCTTCAGCTCGGTGTACAGCCACACCGGGCGGTCCCGCCTGCGGCCCTGCTCGGCGGCCCAGCGCAGCACCTCCTCGAAGGTGGGGACGGCCCAGCGCCCGTCGTAGAGGGTGTTGTGGGGACGCTGCTCCGGTATGCGCTCGGTCGCGCGCAGGGTCTTCAGCTCCCTGAGCGTGAAGTCCTCGGTGAACCAGCCGGTCAGCTCCTGCCCGTCCACGGTCTTGGTGGTCCTGCGGTCGGCGAACTCGGGGTGGTCGGCCACGTCGGTGGTGCCGCTGATGTCGTTCTCGTGGCGGCAGACGAGGTGGCCGTCCTTCGTGGGCACCAGGTCCTGCTCGATGATGTGGGCCCCCAGGTCGAGACCGAGCTGGTAGGCGCCGAGGGTGTGCTCGGGGCGGTAGCCGCAGGCGCCGCGGTGGGCGACGACCGTGGGTACGGGCAGCTCCGCCGCGATGTCGCGGGAGCCGGTCCTGGCGCCCGCGGCGGCGGGGGACGCGGCGCCGAACAGGGCGGCGGCGCCCGCGGCGCCCGCCGTCGCGCCGAGCACGGCCCGCCGGCCCGGATGTCTCGACTCGGCGCCTGCCGCCTGCTGAGCTGCCATGGTCACTCCGTAGGGCTCGTGGTCTTTCGGACCGCGGCTTGCTTCCGGCCCGCTGATCGCGCCCGATGGTAGGGACGCGGCGCTGTCCTGACGGGGACGGGCGAGGAAACGGCCGGCGAAGGCGCATGAAACCTGAGTATCCGCGGTGACCACCCAGTGCGCGATGTATGCCCGCGCGCGGGTATGGTCCCTAGGCATGCGGAGGCACGCATGCCCATGACCGACCGGAGGGGAAGTTGTCCCGTTTCGTGCTGCTGAAGGTGCTGCTCGGCCCGCTGCTGAAGCTGTTCTTCCGCCCGCAGGTCGAGGGGATCGGGCAGATCCCCGCCGACGGACCGGTGATCCTGGCCGGCAACCACCTCACCTTCATCGACTCGATCATCCTGCCGCTGGTCATGGAGCGGCAGGTCTTCTTCATCGGCAAGGACGAGTACGTCAAGGGCCGCTCGCCCAGGGGGCGCCTCATGGCGTGGTTCTTCACGGCCGTCGGCATGATCCCCGTGGACCGGGACGGCGGGCACGGCGGAGTCGCCGCCCTGATGACGGGCCGGCGCGTCCTGGAGGAGGGCAGGGTCTTCGGGATCTACCCCGAGGGCACCCGTTCACCCGACGGACGTCTGTACCGCGGGCGCACGGGGATCGCCCGGCTCACGCTGATGACGGGCGCCCCCGTGGTGCCGTTCGCCATGATCGGCACGGACCGGGTACAGCCGGGCGGGCGGGGGCTGCCGCGGGTCGGCCGCGGGCGGCGGATCACGGTGCGGTTCGGCCGGC
Source organism: Streptomyces johnsoniae (assembly GCF_031845565.1). Classification (NCBI taxonomy): domain Bacteria; kingdom Bacillati; phylum Actinomycetota; class Actinomycetes; order Kitasatosporales; family Streptomycetaceae; genus Streptomyces; species Streptomyces johnsoniae. The sequence continues at coordinate 295,691 of NZ_JAVREV010000004.1, forward strand.
CGCTGGACTTCTCGCGGTACGAGGGCATGGACCGCGACCGGTACGTTCTGCGGGCCGTCACCGACGAGGTGATGACCGAGGTGATGCGGCTGTCCGGGCAGGAGTACGTGGACATGTACGCCACCAAGGTCAAGGCGGCCTGAGCCCTCAGGCCCAGGGCAGCTCGGCGCGCTGCCGCCAGTAGGCGGCGGGCGGTTCCGCCAGTCGGGTGAGTGCGGACAGCCGCGAACCGTCCGGCTCGATCCCGGCCGCCGCGAGGTTGGTGGCCAGCTGCGCGGCCGTAGCCGCCCCGGAGAGCACGATCCCCGCCCACGGCCGGCCGAGCACGGCCGCGAGGGCCACGGCGTCCGGGCTCGTGCCGCACGCGTCGGCGATCTCGCGCAGCTCGGGCGGCGCCGCCGCCCCCGCGAGCCGGCCGTTGGCCATCGCCTCTTTGACGATCACGGTGAGGCCGGCCTCGTGCGCCTCCGCCAGCGCGGGCCCCGCGGACTGTTCGAGCACGTTGAACGTCGACTGCACCGTGCTGAACAGCGGTTCGCCGTCGACCGTGACCTCCAGGGCCGCGCGGACGGCGTCGGCCTGGCCAGGACCGCTGGTGGACAGCCCCACGCTGACCCCGTCCGCGGCCAGCCGCGCCAGCCGGCCGAGCACGGCCGGGTCGGTGAGGGCCGGGCTGTCCGGGGTGACCGAGTGGATCTGGTACAGGTCGAGCCGGTCGCCGAGCAGGTGGCGGGTCTGCGCGTACTGGCGGTCGAACGTGGCGGCGCCGTGGTCCTTCACCTCGTGCACGTCGGCGTCGGCGCGCCAGTCCGCGGTGTAGGTGTAGCCCCATTTGCTGCCGACGACGACGTCGGTGACGCCGGGCCGGGCGGCGAGCCAGTCGGCGAGGAACTCCTCGGCCCGGCCGTAGGAACGGGCCGCGTCGAGGTAGCGGACGCCGGCCGCGTAGGCGGCGTCGAGCAGCTGGTGGCTGCGCATCCGCAGCGCCTCAGGAGTGCGCTCGGCGGGCAGGTCACGGTCCCTGCCGAGGTTGATGTACCCGGGGCGGCCGACGGCGGCCAGCCCGAGTCCGATACGGGCGGCCGGAGTTGCGGAGGGGGTGTAGCGGGAGAACGCCATGCGGTCACCTTCGGGCGGATGCCGCCTCGGCGGCGGCCTCGGACGGGGGGCGGCCTTCACCGTAACCACCGGCCGGTGGCCCCGCGCGGCCGGGCGCGGCGCGGGGCGGGCCGGGTGTCGCGCGGTGTCCTCACAAGGCGGCCAGGAACTCCGCGACGGCGCCGGCGAATCCGGCCGGATCGTCGTCATGCACCCAGTGACCGCAGCCGGGGAACTCCCGCAGCGTGGTGCCGGGCCGCCGCTCGGCCATGGCTCGGGCCATCGCGGTGGGCAGCACGAAGCTGTCGGTGCCGTGGACGAGGAGCGCGGGGCAGGTCGAGCCGAGCCAGTCGGGCCACCAGTCGCCGACCAGCCGGCGCTGCGACTCCATCAGCTCGTCCAGGTCGAACAGGAAGCCCCAGCCGTCCGGGTACTCGGTGGCGCTCTCCAGGAAGTAGCTCGCGTCGGGGATGCCGCGCGACTCGACGGCCCGCCGCAGCTCGGCGAGCGAGCCGGCGCGCCGCGGCCAGTCGCTGATGTCCAGGACGGGGTGGGGGATGTCGGGCTGCCGGTTGAGCGCCCCGTGGTCCTCGACGATCAGGGCGTCGACCAGCTCGGGGTAACGGGCGGCCAGGCGGAACGCCGTGACGCCGCCCGAGGAGTGGCCGAGGACGACGGCCGGTCCGGCGTCGAGGCCGCGCAGGAACGCGGCGGCGTCCTCCAGATAGGCGTCGGGGTGGACGTTCCCGTCCCGGCCGCTGCGCCCGTGCGCGCGCTGTTCGAGCGCGATCACGCGGTGGCCGGGGGCGAGGGCGGCGGCCAGCGGCGCGAACATCCTGGCCCGCCCGAAGTGCCCGTGCAGGGCGAGCACCGGCCGGCCGCTCCCGCCGAAGTCGGCGTAGGCCAGCGGCAGACCGCGGACGTCGGTGTGCTCCAGGGTGACGGCGTTCATGATTTTCCCCATCCATGACGAAGTCCCGGCCGGGAGGGCCGGGACGCGAAGGGCCGAGAATACCCACCGCCGCCCGCCCCAAGATCACCGGGGTCGCGGCCGCCTGCGCCTCTCCCCAGCGGCCCCGATTACGATGAGCACATCTTTCAGAGCGGCTGCTGACAGCGCGTCACGGTGCCGGAACGAGGAGTGCGAATGGCGGAGCGCCCGGTGCGATGGGGAATTCTGGCGACCGGCGGCATCGCCGCCAAGCTGGCCGGTGATCTCGCGGAGGTGCCCGGCGCCTCGGTGGTGGCGGTGGCCTCCCGGGCGCCGGGTCCTGCGGCGGAGTTCGCCCGGCGTTTCGGCATCCCGCGCGCGTACGGCAGTTGGGCGGAGCTCGCCGCCGACCCCGAGGTCGACGTGGTGTACGTGGCGACCCCGCACAGCGCGCACTACGCGGCGGCGCGGCTGTGCCTGGAGGCGGGCAAGGCGGTGCTGTGCGAGAAGCCGTTCACGCTGAGCGGGGCCGAGGCGAAGGCCCTGGTGGACCTGGCCAGGGAGCGCGGCGTCTTCCTGATGGAAGCCATGTGGATGTTCTGCAACCCGGTCATCCGGCGGATGACCGAGCTGGTGGCGGACGGGGCCATCGGCGAGATCCGCGCCGTGCACGCGGACTTCGGCATCGGCGGCCCGCTCGACCCGGGACACCGGCTGCTCGACCCGGCGCTCGGCGGCGGCGCGCTGCTCGATCTGGGGGTGTACCCGGTCTCCTTCGCCCAGCTGCTGCTGGGGGAGCCGACCGAGGTGGCGGCGTGGGCCCGGCTGCGCGGCGGGGTGGACGAGAACACCGGGATGCTGCTCGGCCACGCCTCGGGGGCGGTGGCGGCGCTGACGTGCTCGCTGGTCGCGGACACCGCCAGGACGGCGGCGGTGACCGGCTCGGCGGGCCGCATCGAGTTCCCGCGGGGCTTCTTCCACCCCGAGCGGTTCGTGCTGCACCGCCAGGGTCAGGAGCCCGAGGAGTTCTCCGGTCCTGGACCCGCCGGGTCGTTCGCGCACCAGGCCGCCGAGGTGATGCGCTGCCTGCGGGCCGGTGAGACGGAGTCGCCGCTGGTGCCACTGGAGGGCAGCCTGGCCGTGATGCGCACGCTGGATGCCGTGCGCGACCGCATCGGGCTGCGCTACCCCGGCGAGTAGCGGACGGCGTACCGCGAGCCCTTCGGCACGGTGGTGCCGGCGGGCTCGCGGTGCGCCGCCTCAGGAATCGCCGGGCGGCGCGGCCCAGGCGCGCTGCCGGTCCAGGTCACCCTTGGCGTCGCGGAGCTGAACGGCCACGGCGGCGGGCGCGGTGCCGCCGCGGGCGTCGCGGGCGGCCAGGGCGCCCTCGACGGTCAGCACGGTGCGCACCTCGGGAGTGAGGTGGGGCGAGATCTTCGCGAACTGCTCGTCGGTGAGCTGGTCGAGATCGATGCCCTCCGCCTCGCAGACCTTGACGCACTCCCCCGCGACCTCGTGCGCCACGCGGAACGGCACGCCGCGCTTGACCAGCCACTCGGCGATGTCCGTGGCGAGCGAGAAGCCGGCCGGGGCCAGCTCCGCCATCCGCTCCCCGTTGACGGTGAGGGTGGCGAGCATGCCGGTGAACGCCGGGAGCAGGATTTCCAGTTGGTCGCAGGAGTCGAAGACCGGCTCCTTGTCCTCCTGGAGGTCGCGGTTGTAGGCGAGCGGCAGTGCCTTGAGGGTGGCGAGCAGCCCGGTCAGGTTGCCGATGAGGCGGCCCGACTTGCCGCGGGCCAGCTCGGCGATGTCCGGGTTCTTCTTCTGCGGCATGATCGAGCTGCCGGTGGAGAACGCGTCGTGCAGGGTCACGAAGGAGAATTCCTTGGTGTTCCACACGATGATCTCCTCGGCGATCCGGGAGACGTCCACGCCGATCATGGCGGTGATGAACGCGAACTCGGCGACGAAGTCGCGGGCGGCCGTGCCGTCGATCGAGTTGGCCGAGGAGCCGCCCTCGAAGCCGAGGTCCCGGGCGACGGCCTCCGGGTCGAGCCCGAGGGACGAGCCGGCCAGCGCGCCCGAACCGTAGGGGGAGACGGCGGTGCGCGCGTCCCACTGCCGCAGCCGCTCGGCGTCCCGGGACAGGGCCTGGACGTGGGCCAGGACGTGGTGGGCGAAGAGGACGGGCTGCGCGTGCTGGAAGTGGGTGCGGCCGGGCATCGCGACGCCCGGGTGGGCGTCGGCGAGACCGATCAGCGCCTCCTGGAGATCCGCGACCAGGCCGCCGATGATCCGCGCGTGGTCCCGCAGATACATGCGGAAGAGCGTGGCGACCTGGTCGTTGCGCGACCGGCCGGCGCGCAGCTTGCCGCCCAGGTCGGGCCCCACCCGTTCGAGCAGGCCGCGCTCCAGGGCGCTGTGCACGTCCTCGTCGGCGATGGTGCCGGTGAACGAGCCGTCCTCGACGTCGGCGGCGAGCCGGTCCAGGCCCGCGAGCATACGGTCCAGCTCATCCGCGGTGAGCAGGCCGGCCCGGTGCAGCACGCGGGCGTGCGCGCGGGAGCCCTCGATGTCGTAGGGCGCGAGCCGCCAGTCGAAGTGGACGGAGGCGCTCAGCTTCTCCAGGGCCTCGGCCGGTCCATGCGCGAACCGGCCGCCCCACAGCCTGACCTCGGGCTGTTCCCCGCTCACTGGGCGAGGTCCCGCCGGGCCGCGATCTTGCTCGACAGACCGAAGATGTCGATGAATCCCTTGGCCAGCGACTGGTCGAAGGTGTCGCCTGTGTCGTAGGTCGCCAGGCTGAAGTCGTACAGCGACTCCCCGGACCGACGGCCCGTGACGACGGCCCTGCCGCCGTGCAGCGTCATCCGGATGTCGCCGCTGACGTGCTCGTTCGCCTCGTTCACGAAGCCGTCGAGCGCGCGCTTGAGCGGGGAGAACCACTGGCCGTCGTAGACCAGCTCGGACCACCGCTGTTCGACCTGCCGTTTGTAGCGGGCCAGCTCGCGCTCGACCGTGACGCTCTCCAGCTCCTGGTGGGCGGTGATCAGCGCCATGGCGCCCGGCGCCTCGTAGACCTCGCGGGACTTGATGCCCACCAGCCGGTCCTCGACCATGTCGATGCGGCCCACGCCCTGCGCACCGGCCCGCTCGTTCAGCTCCTGAACGGCCTGGAGCACGCTGACCGACCTGCCGTCGATGGCCACGGGAACGCCGCGCTCGAAGGTGACGACCACCTCGTCGGCGTCCCTGGGGGTCGCCGGATTCTGCGTGTACTCGTAGATGTCCTCGATCGGCCCGTTCCAGATGTCCTCAAGGAAGCCGGTCTCGATGGCACGGCCGAAGACATTGGCGTCGATGGAGTACGGGGACTTCTTGGTGGTGGCGATCGGCAGGCCCTTGGCCTCGGCGAAGGCGATGGCCTTGTCCCGCGTCATCGCGTAGTCCCGGACGGGGGCGATGCACTTCAGGTCGGGGGCGAGGGAGGCGATGCCCGCCTCGAACCTCACCTGGTCGTTGCCCTTGCCGGTGCAGCCGTGCGCCACGGTGTCGGCGCCGTGCTTGCGGGCGGCGGCGACCAGGTGCTTGACGATGACGGGCCTGGACAGCGACGAGACCAGCGGGTAGCGGTCCATGTAGAGGCCGTTGGCCTTGATCGCCGGGAGGCAGTACTCCTGGGCGAACTCGTCCTTGGCGTCCACCACCTCGGCCTCGACCGCGCCGCAGGCGAGTGCGCGCTTGCGGATGACATCCAGGCTTTCGCCGCCCTGGCCGACATCGACGGCGACGGCGACGACCTCCGCCCCGGTCGCCTCGGCGATCCAGCCGATGCAGACAGAGGTGTCCAGGCCGCCGGAATAGGCGAGCACGACGCGCTGGGTCACGGTGTCTCCTTATGATGCATGCGCTGACTGGAATAAGTATGCAGGACTCCGCATGGTTCGTCAATTCGTCCGGTGCCGGCCGCCCCCGGCGGGGATACTCGCCCCATGGGTAAGTCGTACGCACGCATAGCCGGCCGCCTGAAAACGTTCATCGAGGAACAGCACATCTTCTTCACCGCGACCGCCCCACTCTCGGGCGACGGCACCGTCAACCTCTCGCCGAAGGGCCTGACCGGCTCCCTCGTGGTCCTCGACGAGCAGACCGTCGCCTACCTCGACTTCGCGGGAAGCAACGCCGAGACCATCGCCCACCTGCGGGAGAACGGCCGCATCACGCTCATGTGGTGCGCCTTCGACGGGCCGCCGAACATCGTGCGGGTGCACGGGCGCGGCGAGCCGGTCTTCCGCGACGACCCGCGCTTCCCCGCCCTGGTGGCGCGCTTCTCCGCCGTCGATCCGGCGGACCACGGACTGCGGGCCGTGGTCGTCGTCACCGCGGAGCTGATCCGGGACACCTGCGGCTACGCCGTGCCGTTCATGGCCTATGAGGGGGACCGCGGCCTGCACGCCTCCCGGTTCGCCCGCGAGACGGACGAGACGCTCGACGCGTACTTCCACAAGAAGGACCACATCGGCACGAGCATGGACGGGCTGCCGGGACTGCCCCTGCCGCTGCCCCCGACCCCACCCGCGCCCCTCGCCGACTGACCGCGCCACGCCCGGCAGCCGCGCGCCGCCCCGCTACTGTGACGTGCGTCATATCGCTGGTGAAAGGGGGCCCGCATGGCGGGCGAGGTTGCGTTCATCGAGTTCGGCGTGGCGGACACCGTCCGCGCGCGGACCTTCTACTCGGCGCTGTTCGGCTGGACCTTCACCCCCGGCCCCGCCGAGGGCGGCCTGCTGATCTCCGGGCTCGGTACCCCCGGTGGTGTCCACGGCGCCGACCCGGGCGCGGTGCCCTACGTCTTCTTCCGGGTCGAGGACATGGACGCAGCCCTGGAAAAGGTTCGCGCGCTCGGGGGTTCCGCGGAGAACATGGACGTCGAGGGCGATGCCGCGGAGCAGGCAAGATTCGGCCGGTTCGTCCTGTGCCGCGACGACCAGGGGTCCAGGTTCGGGCTGCACCAGCCGCCGCCGTCCGCGGCCGGGGACGGGTCCGCCGGGCCGTGAGACGGCGGCGCGCGGCCCGCCCGCGGGGTTCGCGGGGTCCGCGGGGTCCGCGGGGTCCGCGGGGTCCGCGGCAGCCTGCCGGTGAAGGGAACGGGGGAAGGGGTAAGAGGTGAGCGCACGACTGCGTGCCATCGCGAAGGAAACGGAACAGATCGTCGACGCCGGGTGGTATCCGGCGCCGGGCGGCGGGCGGGTGGAAATCGCCGCGGCCGTGGCGCGGGCCGCGGCGGGCACCGAGCTGTTCGGCCCCGGCCCGGCGGCCCTGCCGGACGGCGCGGCCCCGGCGGGGCCGCCCCGCGTCGAGGTGACGGGCGAGAGCAGTCTGGACGCCGCCAGGCGGCTGACCGCGGCCGGCGGCGGCCCGGTCGCCGTGCTCAACTTCGCCTCGGCCCGCAACCCGGGCGGCGGATTCCTCAACGGCGCACAGGCGCAGGAGGAGGCGCTGTGCCGTTCGTCCGCGCTGTACGCCTGTCTGCTGCGCGCCCCCGAGTTCTATGCGGCCCACCGTGCGGACCGCGACCCGTTCTACAGCGACCGCGTGATCCACTCCCCCGCCGTACCGGTCTTCCGCGACGACCGCGGAACGCTGCTCGCCGCCCCGTACGAGGTGGGCTTCCTGACCTCGGCCGCGCCCAACGCCGGGGTCGTGGCGCGGCGTTCGCCGGAGCGAACGGTCGAGCTGCCGGCGGTGCTGCACCGGCGGGCCGAACGGGTCCTCCGGGTCGCCTCCGCGGCGGGCTGCCGGCGCCTGGTGCTCGGCGCCTGGGGATGCGGCGTGTTCCGCAACGATCCGGCCCAGGTCGCCGCGGCGTTCCGCGCCCTCCTCGGGCCCGGCGGCCCGTTCGCCCGGCGGGTGGACGAGGTGGTCTTCGGCGTGCTCGACCGGCAGGACCCCTCCCCGACCAGAAACGCCTTCGCCTCGGAGTTCGCTTCCCTCTAGGGTGATCGCCTCGTCCGGCCGACGGCGGCCGTGCCGAGCGCACCGAAACGGAGGATGCGCACTGTGCTCACCACTTCCCTCGGGCCGGAAGCCGAACTGTGCCCGCTCGAACCCTGGCAGGCGGCCGAGTTCTTCGCCTACACCGACCGGGCGCGGGCGCACCTGGCGCCGTGGCTGCCCTGGACCGGGGCGGTCACGGACACCGCGTCGGCCCGGCGGTTCCTCCAGCGCTTCGCCGACAGCCAGGCGGCCGACGGCCCGCGGATCTACGGGATACGGCTGTCGGGCGAGCTGGTCGGCGGCATGATCTTCCGGCTCTTCGACGCCGCCCAGGGCTCCTGCGAACTGGGCGCCTGGCTGGCGCCCGAGGCACAGGGCCGCGGGCTCGTGACCAGGGCGGCCGCGGCCATGATCGACTGGGCGGTCGGCCCGCGTGGCCTGTCGCGGGTCGAATGGCTGGTCAGCCCGGCCAACGGGCCGAGCATCGCGGTGGCCAAGCGGCTCGGCATGACGCACGAGGGCACGCTGCGCAGCGTGTTCGAGATGGACGGCAAGCGGCACGATCTGGAGTTGTGGGCCGTGCTGGACGAGGAATGGCGGCAGCGCGCGGGCTCTCACCCACACGAGTGATTACGCCGGGGCCCCGCACAGCAGCGGGGCCTTTGGCCTGAGCGGAACTCCTGGTCAGCATGGCTGACCCACCGAAAGGAGGCGCGCGGTTGGCACAACGGGGCGTGCGGAGATTTCCCGATACGCCTTCCTGCGCTCCTCCCCACCGGCCAAGCTGACCACATGATCAGGGATCGGTACGAGGGAGGGAGCGACCGAGGCGGGCCCGTTCCCACAGGGAACCGTCAAGTCCGCTGTCGCGTTTGGGCAGTTACTCGGGCAGGGCATCGGGGACACAATCCGGATCTCCCTGCCCGTCCCGCCCGTCGAGGAGGTAAAGGTCGCCATCCAGATCCTGGAGTCCCTCGGCCCGCGGCCCCGCGGGTCCGAGATCGTCTCCCGCCCCTTGCACGTCGCCGTCACGGACCGTGTCGTCAACGGCCCTGGCCGGGCGCGGGAATCCGACCTCGGCGTCTCCTCGGGCAAGGCCGTCCCGAAGGCCCCGGCCGAGGAGGCCCAGCCCTCACCGAGCAAGCCCAAGCACCCGAGTCAGCGGAGGCCCTGCCATGACCACCGTCCCCGAGACCACGGGGGAGCACCACACCGCCCTCGGCACCCTGCGCCAAGCGCGTGAGCTGCTCGACCCGGCGCTGCGCACATGGGTGCACCGCCTGCCCGCCCCCGTCGCCCGGGTCGCGTCCTACCACTTCGGGTGGACGGACAGCTCGGGCCGGCCGGACAGCGCGCCCGCGGGCAAGGCCCTGCGGCCGGCGCTGGTGTTCGGCTGCGCCGAGGCGGTGGGCGCCCGCCCGGAGGAGGCGGTCGCGCCCGCCGTCGCCGTCGAGCTGGTGCACAATTTCTCGCTCCTGCACGACGACATCCTCGACGGCGACACCACGCGCCGTCACCGGGCCACGGCCTGGACGGTCTTCGGCAACTCGGCCGCGCTCCTGGCCGGGGACGCCCTCCTCATCCACGCGGGCCGCGTGCTGACCGAGCAGCCCGCGGGCCTGGCCACCGTCACCGGCATCCGCTGGCTCAGCGAGGCCACCACGCAGCTGATCGAGGGCGAGCACACCGACATCAGCTTCGAGGAGCGGTCCCACGTGTCGCTCGCCGAATGCCTGGCCATGACGGAGCGCAAGACGGCCGCGCTGCTGGCCTGTTCGTGCGCACTCGGCGCGCTGTGGGGCGGCGGGGCACCCGAGCGGACGGAGGCGCTGCGCCGCTTCGGCACGCACCTGGGCATGGCCTTTCAGCTCACCGACGACCTGCTCGGCATCTGGGGCGATCCGGCGGTCACCGGCAAGCCGGCCGGCGCCGACCTGGCCAGCCGGAAGAAGTCGCTGCCCGTGGTGGCCGCCCTCGATTCGGGCACCCCCGCGGCGCGGCGGCTCGCCGAGCTGTACCTGCCGGACGCCGGCGCGCCCGCGGCCGCGCGGACGGCGGGGGCCGCGGTGGAGGACCCGGAGCTGACGGCGCGCATCGCGGCCCTGGTGGAGGAGGCGGGCGGCCGGTCCTGGGCGGAGAAGGCGGCCGAGGAGGAGCTGCGCCTCGCCCTCGGCTGCCTCGACCTCGCCCGCCCGGAGGGCGGCGCGGGCGAGCGGCTCGCGGCGCTCGCCCGGCTGGCCTGCCACCGGGACCGCTGAGAGGACGGAGACACGAGGGGGAAGGCGCTCCACGCGGCGCCGCACGGCTCCGCGCCCGGATCGAGCGGGCCGCCCGGCCGGTCGAGCAGGTGCTGGACCGGCACGGGCCGCCGGTGTCCGTGCGGCGGCAGCCGCGAACGTGCCGGAGGACCCGGTCGCCGTCCCGTCCCGGCCGACACCGTCGTGCACGCGCTCTGCCCCCTGCTGGCGACGGCGGAACGGTTCGCCAGCGCGGGGTACGACACCGCGTTCGTCGGCAGGCCCGGTCGGCCGCGTTCCGTGCGTCCCCCGGACCCGGCCGGGGGCGAACCAGTGTCCCGTCCGGCCGATGCCCGTCCGCACCTCGTCGAGGACGAGCAGGCTGCCGGCGGACAAGACCACCACGACGTTCTCGCCCTGGACGGGCTCGACGATGACCAGCGCGGTCCGCTCGGTGACCGCGGCGCGCAGCGCCGCGGCGTCGTTGCCCGGCTTCCGCGGACCGCCCCCGGCCCCGTCGGCGAGGTCGCGGGGACGGCCGGGCGCGGGCTGACAGCGGTGACCGGCCCGGTCAACCCCTCGGCGCCGCCCGTTCGGAGCCGCCTCCCGCGCCGGAGCCCGGGACGCCCGGCTGAATCGACCGGGCGGCGGTGGCCGCGTCCGCCCCGGCGGCCCGCCGGGGTCAGTCCTCCGGCTGCTCCTTCTGCTTCTGTGCCAGCCGCAGCAGGTGGTCCGCCAGGGACTGGCCGCCCACCGGGTCGCGGCTGATCAGCAGCAGGGTGTCGTCCCCGGCGATCGTGCCGAGGATGTCGTGAACCTCCGCCTGGTCGATCGCCGAGGCGAGAAACTGGGCGGCGCCGGGCGGGGTCCGCAGCACGACCAGGTTGGCCGATGCCTCGGCCGAGATCAGCAGTTCCCCGGCGAGCCTGGCCATCCGTTCCTCCTTGGCCGACTCCCCCAGCGGCACGCGGGGGGTGCGGTAGCCGCCCTCGCTGGGCACGGCGTAGATCAGCTCGCCGCCGGTGTTGCGGATCTTCACCGCGCCCAGTTCGTCGAGGTCACGGCTGAGCGTCGCCTGGGTGACGGTCAGTCCGTCGTCGGCGAGCAGCTTGGCCAGCTGGCTCTGGGACCTCACCGGCTGCCGGTTGAGGATGTCGACGATGCGGCGGTGCCTGGCCGCGCGGGTCTGGGGCACGGCGGGCCCCGGCCCTGGGGCGGCGGGGGCCGCCGACGACCCCGTGATCTGCGGCTCCTGGCTCATGCGCTCTCTCCGGTGGTCATCGCTCTCCGGTTGACGTGTCCACGATGTCGAGAACGCCGGGCAGAGCCGTGAGGAACGCGTCCACCTCCGCGTCACCGATGATCAGCGGCGGCGCGAGCCGCAGTACGTCGGGAGCGACGGCGTTCACCAGGAGACCGGCGTCCTGAGCCGCCTGCTGCACCTGCGGTGCACGTGGCTCGGTGAGCACGATACCGAGGAGCAGCCCGGCCCCCCTGACGCGGTCGACCAGCGGGTGGCCGAGGCCCCAAATGCCGTCGCGCAGCCGCTCCCCCGCGTCCTTGACGCGCTGGAGCAGGTTCTCCGACTCGATGGTGTCCAGCACGGCGAGCGCCGCCGCGCAGGAGACCGGGTTGCCGCCGAAGGTGGAGCCGTGCCCGCCCGGCGCGAGCAGGTCGGCGGCCGGGCCGAACGCGAGGGTCGCGCCGATGGGCAGGCCGGCCGCGAGGCCCTTGGCGAGGGTCACCACGTCGGGCTCGACGCCCGCCGCCTGCCCGGCGAACCAGTGTCCCGTCCGGCCGATGCCCGTCTGCACCTCGTCGAGAACGAGCAGGCTGCCGGTGGCGCGGGTGATGTCGCGGACCGCGGCGAGATAGCCCTCCGGCGGGACCACCACGCCGTTCTCGCCCTGGACGGGCTCGACGATGACCAGCGCGGTCCGCTCGGTGACCGCGGCGCGCAGCGCCGCGGCGTCGCCGTAGGGCACGTGCGTGACGTCGCCGGGCAGCGGGCCGAAACCCACCTGCTTCGCGGGCTGGCCGGTCAGGGCGAGGGCGCCCATGGTCCGGCCGTGGAAGCCGCCCTCGGTGGCGACCATGTGCGGACGCCCGGTGCGGCGGCCGATCTTGAACGCGGCCTCGACGGCCTCGGCGCCCGAGTTGCAGAAGAAGGCGCGGCCCGGCCGGCCGGCGAGGCCGAGCAGCCGTTCGGCCAGGGCGACGGGCGGCTCGGCGATGTAGAGGTTGGAGACGTGCCCGAGGCGTGCGACCTGCTCGGACACGGCCCGCACGACGGCCGGGTGGCCGGTGCCGAGGGAACTGACGGCGATGCCCCCGACGAAGTCCAGGTACTCCTTGCCGTCGGCGTCCCACAGCCGGGGGCCCTCGCCGTGGGTGAGCGCGAGGCGCGGAGTCCCGTAGTTGTCCATCAGGGCACCCCGCCAGCGCGCCGCGAGCGCCGCGTTGCCCCCGGACGCTTTGCCCTCCGGTGCGTTGCTCATGCCGCCCCTCCCTTACCGGCCGCGTCGGGCACGACCATGGTCCCGATTCCCTCGTCCGTGAAGATCTCCAGCAGGATGGAGTGCTGTACCCGCCCGTCGATGACCCGCGCGGTGCGCACGCCGTTCCGCACGGCGAACAGGCAGCCCTCCATCTTCGGCACCATGCCGCTGGCCAGCTCGGGGAGCAGCTTCTCCAACTCGCTCTCGGTGAGCCGGCTGATGACCTCGTCGCTCGCGGGCCAGTCCGCGTACAGGCCCTCGACGTCGGTCAGCACCATCAGCGTCTCCGCGCCGAGCGCGGCGGCCAGCGCGGCGGCGGCGGTGTCGGCGTTGATGTTGTAGACGTGATCGTCGTCCGCGCTGCGCGCGATCGAGGAGATGACCGGGACGCGGCCGTCGTCCAGCAGCGCGCGCACGGCGCCGGTGTCCACGTGCGTGATGTCGCCGACGCGGCCGATGTCGACCCGTTCGCCGTCGATGTCGGCGAAGCGCTTGACGGCGGACATCAGGTGGGCGTCCTCGCCGGTCATGCCGACGGCCAGCGGGCCGTGCCGGTTGAGCAGGCCGACCAGCTCCCGCTGGACCTGCCCGGCCAGGACCATCCGGACCACGTCCATGGTCTCGGGGGTGGTCACGCGCAGCCCGGCACGGAACTCGGAGGTGAGGCCGAGCCGGTCGAGCTGGGCGCTGATCTGAGGGCCGCCGCCGTGCACGACGACGGGGCGGAGGCCGGCGTGCCTAAGGAAGACGACGTCCTGGGCGAACGCGGCCTTGAGCGCGTCGTCGACCATCGCGTTGCCGCCGAATTTGATGACGACCGTCTTGCCGTGGTGGCGGGTCAGCCAGGGCAGGGCCTCGATGAGGATGCGTGCCTTGGGCAGCGCGGTGTGCTTGCGGGCTGGGGCGTTGGTCATGAGGAGTAGGCGCTGTTCTCGTGGACGTAGTCGGCGGTGAGGTCGTTGGTCCAGATGACGGCGGACTCGGCCCCCGCCGCGAGATCCGCGGTGATGGTGACCTCGCGGAACCGCATGTCGACCAGCGCGCGGTCCTCCCCGAGCGCGCCCTTCTTGCATACCCACACGCCGTTGATCGCCACGTTGAGCTGGTCGGACTCAAAGGCGGCGGAGGTGGTGCCGATGGCGGAGAGCACCCGGCCCCAGTTGGGGTCCTCACCGTGAATGGCGCACTTCAGGAGGTTGTTGCGCGCGATGGAACGCCCCACCTCCAGCGCGTCGGCCTCGCTCGCCGCCCCCACGACCTCGATGCGGATGTCCTTGGACGCGCCCTCGGCATCCTTGATGAGCTGCAACGCGAGGTCGTCGCAGACCGCGCGGACGGCCTCCGCGAACACGGCCGCCTCCGGCGTGACACCCGAGGCGCCCGAGGCGAGGAGCAGCACCATGTCGTTGGTGGACATGCAGCCGTCGGAGTCGATGCGGTCGAAGGTGGTGCGGGTCGCCGCGCGCAGCGCGCGGTCCAGCGCGGGCGCCTCCAGGTCGGCGTCCGTGGTGAGCACGACGAGCATGGTCGCCAGGCCGGGCGCGAGCATGCCAGCCCCCTTGGCCATGCCGCCGACGCGCCAGCCGTCGCCGTCGACGACGGCCGTCTTGTGCACGGTGTCGGTGGTCATGATCGCGAGGGCGGCCTGCTCCCCGCCGTGGGCGGACAGCTCCTTTGCGGCGGTGCCGACCCCGGCGAGCAGCTGATCCATGGGGAGTCGCGTGCCGATCAGGCCGGTGGAGGCGACGGCCACCTCCGCGGCGCCGAGCCCGAGCACGTCGGCGGCGCGTTCCGCCGTGGCATGCGTGTCCTGGAAGCCGAGTGGGCCGGTACAGGCGTTCGCCCCGCCGGAGTTGAGCACGACGGCCGTCACGCTGCCCCCCTTGAGCACCTGCTCGGACCACTGGACCGGCGCCGCCTTGACGCGGTTGCTGGTGAAGACCCCGGCGGCGGCGGACCGCGGCCCCTGGTTGACGACGAGCGCCAGGTCAGGACCCCCGCTGTCCTTGATGCCCGCGGCCACCCCGGCCGCGGTGAATCCCTGTGCTGCGGTCACACTCACGGTGCCACTCCGATCGTCGAAAGACCCAGCTCCTCGGGGAGGCCGAGGGCGATGTTCATGCTCTGCACCGCGCCCCCCGCGGTGCCCTTCGTGAGGTTGTCCACGGCGCTGATCGCGATGACGCGGCCGGCCGCCTCGTCCAGGGCCACCTGGATCTGCACGGCGTTGGACCCGGCGACGGCCGCGGTGGTGGGCCACTGTCCCTCGGGCAGCAGCCGCACGAACGGCTCCCCCGCCAGCGCCTCGGCGTACGCCCGGCGCAGCCCCGCGGCGGTGACGCCCGGCCTGGCGCGCGCGGAACACGTGGCGAGGATGCCGCGGGGCATGGGCGCGAGCGTGGGGGTGAACGAAACGGTCACGCGCTCCCCGGCCACGGCCGACAGGTTCTGTGTGATCTCCGGCGTGTGCCGGTGCGTGCCGCCGACGCCGTACGGGCTCATGGCCCCCATGACCTCGGTGCCGAGCAGGTGCGGTTTGAGCGAACGGCCGGCACCCGAGGTGCCGCTGGCCGCGACGATCACGGCTTCTGGCTCGGTGAGACCGGCGGCGTAGGCGGGGAACAGCGCCAGGGTGACGGCCGTCGGGTAGCACCCGGGGACGGCGACGCGCGCGGAGCCCTTGAGTGCCTCGCGGGCCCCTGGCAGCTCCGGCAGCCCGTAGGGCCAGGTCCCCGCGTGCGGGGAGCCGTAGAACCGTTCCCAGTCGGCGGCGTCCGCCAGCCGGAAGTCGGCGCCGCAGTCGATGATCAGCGGGCCGTCGCCCAGCTGCTCGGCGAGCGCGCCGGACTGGCCGTGCGGCAGGGCGAGAAAGACGACGTCGTGCCCGGCCAGGGTCTCGGCCGAGGTCGGCTGGAGCACCCGGTCGGCCAGCGGCGCCAGCTGGGGCTGGAGCCCGCCGAGCGCCTGCCCGGCATTGGCATGGCCCGTCAGGGCCCCGACCTCGGCCTCGGGGTGTTGCAGCAGCAGCCGCAGGATCTCCCCTCCCGCATAACCACTCGCTCCCGCCACCGCAGCGCGCACTGCCATCGCCTCCTCCTCGGTGATGGCATGACTATACGCAGCTCAGCAGGTTTATGCAATCGGACAATCGACGGCCAGGGGCGATCGATGGCCGGCCGGCGGCCCCGCCTCGGCCGGAGCCGGGTGCGACGTTCCGGGACGGGGAGCCGTACCGGATCGCTGCCCCGGCTCAGCCCAGCGCCGCGGCGGTGCCCTGCGGGGGCCACGAGGCGATCAGTACCGGGCCCGCGTTCCAAGGACGGGCAGCAGCTGTAGTTTCTCGTGGCTCTCGCTGCCGGGAATCGCGGTGTAGACGAGCAGCGAATGGGCCTGGTCAGGGTCGACCAGCCGCTGACAGGTCAGCTCCAATGCGCCCAGCTCGGGGTGGACGAAGTGCTTCACCTCGTGCGGACGAATGCCGACCTCGTGGTCGTTCCACACTTCCCTGAACTCTTCGCTGCGGGCGAGAAGCAGGTCGGCGACGTGCGCCGCGTGGGAGCCAGGCCCCCGCAGGGTGGCCACCTCACGCAGGCCCGAGGCAAACATGCGGGTGAGGAACGGATGGTCGTCGGGAGCGTAGAGCTGCCGCGCGGCGGGGTCGGTGAACCACCGGTAGCCGATACTGCGGGCCGGGCCGCTGTAGTGGGCCGTGTCGCCGGTGAGCGCGACGCCGAGCGCGGTCTGCCGCAGGGTCTCGCCGAGCTCGGTGACGATCTCGGCGGGCGTGTCGTGCAGGCGATCGAAGATGCGCAGCAGGCCGGGGCTGATGTGTTCACTGATCGCGGCGCGTGCGGGCGGGTTGTGCCCGGCGAGCCGGAACAGGTGATCGCGTTCGTCGAGCGAGAGGTGGAGTCCCTGCGCGATGGAGGCGATCATCTGCTCGGACGGCTGAGGGCCGCGCTCCCGCTCAAGTCGCGCGTAGTAGTCGGTCGACATGTGGCAGAGCGCCGCCACCTCTTCCCGCCGCAGCCCATCGGTCCGGCGGCGGCGTCCGCGCGGGAGGCCGACGTCCTCGGGTTGCAGCGCCCCCCGGCGGCGCCGGAGGAACTCCGCCAGTCCGGTCCGATCGATCACCATGCGTTGCCTCCCTCGTTGCTGTGTCATTCCTACCGTCCGCACATCCCGGCAGCCACGGCTCACCGATCCCCCCTTCCCGGCTCCGCACGCCCGGCCGCGTGGCACGGCAGAGGGCCGGGACGGCGGCACCGGCCTTCCGTATCAGTGGATCGGGCGGCCCTGAATAACGTCGCCGTCTTCCGCGACCGTGGAGGCAACCACCCGACTGCGAGGAGTGAACACATGCCACGCGCACCCATCGACATCACCGTTCCCGACCTTTCCGGAAAGCGAGCCGTGGTGACCGGAGCCAGCGACGGTGTCGGCCTCGGGCTCGCCACGCGGCTCGCCGCGGCCGGGGCCGAGGTGCTCCTGCCCGTCCGGAATCCACGCAAGGGCGAGGCGGCGGTCGCTCACATCAGGCAGACCGTTACCCATGCGAACGTGTCGCTCCGGTCCCTCGACCTGTCCTCGCTCGACTCCGTCGCGGCCCTCGGCGAGACCCTGCGAGAGGAAGGGCATCCCATCCACGTCCTCATCAACAACGCCGGCGTGATGACGCCGCCCGACCGGCAGACGACCACCGACGGGTTCGAGCTTCAGCTCGGCACCAACCACCTCGGCCACTTCGCCCTGGTGGCCCACGTGCTGCCGCTGCTCCGCGCCGGCCACGCGCGAGTGACCTCGCAGATCAGCGTCGCGGCGAACCAGAATGCCATCAACTGGGACGACCTGAACTGGGAGCGCTCATACCACGGCAGGCGCGCCTACAGCCAGTCGAAGATCGCGTTCGGACTGTTCGGCCTCGAACTCGACCGGCGCAGTCAGGCAGGCGGCTGGGGCATCACGAGCAACCTCTCCCATCCGGGGATCGCTCCGACGAATCTGCTCGCCGCTCGCCCGGAGGTCGGCCGCGACCGAGCCACCATGGGCGGCAGAATGATCCGCGCCATGTCCGCCCGCGGCATCCTCGTCGGGAGCGTCGGTACCGCGCAACTCCCGGCCCTCTACGCCGCGACGGCCGCCGACGCCCAGGGCGCCCGGCTCTACGGGCCGAGCGGACCCGGGCACCTCAGGGGCCGTCCGGCCGAGCAGAAGCTTTACTCCCGCCTTCGCGGTGCCGAGAACGCCCAACGCGTCTGGCAGATCTCCGAAGAGCTGACCAGGACGAGGTTCCCCAGGGGACGGATTCCTGGTACAGCCGGGTCCTGATGCCTACCTGGGACCGGGCCGGGCCGGGCCGGGCCGGGCCGGGCGCTTGGTGACATGAGGTGATGTGACCTCGCCCGGCGTCGGTAAGGTGATCGGATCATGAGTGCACCCGCCGGGCCGGACGACCGGCTCATCGCTTTCGGCCGAGAATTGAGCGCCATCCACCGGTGGCTGCGCGCGGACCTGCGTCGGCTCCGCAGGGACACCGAAGCCCACCTCGACGGCAGAACCACTCGTCGGCCACGTGAACTCGCCGCCCACTGCCTGTCCTTCTGCGCGGCGCTGACCGCGCACCACGAGGGCGAGGACCGGGGCGCGTTCCCCGAACTGGCCGCGACGTTCCCCGAGTTGCGGCCCGTCATCGCCAAGCTGGTGGAGGACCACCAGATGGTGAGCGAGATCCAGGGCAATCTTGAACGGCTGCTCGGCGGGATCTCCGAACGGCCCGACGAGGCCGAGGCCCGCCGGGTGCTCGGGGAGCTCGACGGCCTGAGCTCCCTCCTGGATTCCCACTTCGCCTTCGAGGAGCGGCGCATCGCGGCCGCCCTCGACCGGCTGTCCCCTGCGGCGGGCACGGTGGAGGAACTGCTGGGGATACGCGTCGGCGACACCGGCTGACCTTCTCTCTCCCCCGCGCGACGTCGCTGGACTTCGGGCGATGGCGATGCTGCCGGGCCCCGCTCCCGATAGCGACGGGCCAGTCACCGCAAACCACGGGGCAGCCCCACGGAGCCGAGCCGAGCGTGACCCGACGAAACCACCCCGGCCCCATCGCCACACCGTGGCCGCATCTCCTTCGGACTTCAGCCAGGCGCACGCCTCAGCCGTCGGCACAAACGCGAGCCCTCCCGGAGGTGGGTGCGGTCCCGGAGGTGGTCTAACGTGACGGTCGGCGCTTCCTCCGTCGCCGCCTGTACGAAAGAGAGGCCCTCACGTGCGCATCTCGCCCCTCAGCCCCGAGGACCCCAGCGAGCTGGGCGGGTACGAGCTGCTCGGCCGGATCGGGCAGGGCGGCATGGGCCAGGTGTACCTGGGCGAGTCGCCGGGCGGTGAGCGGGCCGCCGTCAAGGTGATCAGGCCGTCCATCGTCGACTCCGGAACGCGGGAAAGGTTCGCGCAGGAGGTGGAGATCCTCAAGACGGTCTGGGGAGCGCGCATCGCCGCCCTGCTCGACGCCGACCCCGAGGCCGACCCGCCGTGGCTGGCCACCGAGTATGTCGAAGGCCTCGACCTGCGCCGGCACGCGGACAGCCACGGCCCGCTGCCCGCGGTGCTGACCGCCGCGCTGGGCGCGACACTTGCCGAGGCGCTGGCGACGGTGCACAAGCAGGGGCTGCTGCACCGGGATCTCAAACCAGGGAACGTACTCCTGGGCCCCAACGGCCCGAAGATCATCGACTTCGGGCTCGCGGTCTTCACCGAATCGAGCGTGTCCCTGACCTCACCGAACACGGTCGTCGGCACCCCTTCCTGCATGCCCCCCGAGCAGGCGAACGGCGAGAAGCCGCTGACCCGCGCGGTCGACGTGTACGCGCTTGGCGCCGTGCTGCTGTTCGCCGCCTGTGGCCACTACCCCTACCGGGCCGACCACATCCAGGCCTTGTTCCACCGGATCACCGATCCCGCGACCGCCCCGGACCTGTCCGGGGCACCGGCGGAGCTGGTGCCGCTGCTGACGGCGATGCTGGCCCACCGGGCCCCGGAACGGCCTGACCTGGGCGAGGTCGTCCGGCAGTGCCGGGCGCTGATCGAGGCGGAGGGGCTGAAGGTGGCGCAGGCACGGCGCAGGCTCACCAACTACACCGCCACGCCGGCACATCTCCTGGACGAGCTGCTCACCGTCCCCCGGAACGACGACTCTTCGACGGCACACCCGGCGCCGTCCGCTGCGGCCTCCGCCGAGGCCGAGCCGAGCCGACAGCCGAACGTCCGGCCACCGGCGTCGTCTTCACGCGCCTCCGGCGAGGCGGAGGCAGGCACGGCGGAAGGGGCGGAGCAAGGGGCGCGCGCACACGGACGGAGCGCCGCGGGGCCTCTCGCCCGCCCCGGCGGGAGCCGCGACCGCGCAGGCCGGCGTGCGCCGCTGCGCAGCGCGCAAGCGCGCATCACCGCGCAACGGCTGCGCGAGGCGTACGCCGCCCGTACGCCTTTCTGACCCGCACGCCCACCCGACCAGCGATACTGGACAGTCGACAGCCAACAGTCCGGGCCCAGGGACACCACCCCGCGTACGAACGGGCCCGCGTACGAACCAAGAGCTCCGGGAGGCCACAGGTGACCGCCGTCCACACCAGCGCGGAGCGCGGCCCCGCCACAGCATCGGACCAGGCGGTTCAGGCGCAGTACCCGGCGGGTGCGCAGGTTCTGGTACGGGACGAGGAGTGGCTGGTCAAACACGCCGTGCCGACCACGGACGACGGGACCCGGCTCGACGTCGTCGGCGTCTCCGAGTTCGTCCGCGATCAGGAGGCCGTGTTCTTCTCCGGCCTGGACCGGATCGAGTTGCTCGACCCGCGCGATACGCGCCTGGTCCCGGACGATTCACCGAACTACCGGCGTTCCCGCCTCTTCCTCGAAGCGGTGCTGCGCCGCACCGCGCTGCCCCAGTCGGAGCGCCGCCTCGCCCTGGCCGACTCCTTCCTGATGGATTCCCTGCCCTACCAGCGGCGGCCCGCCGAGCTGGCGCTGTCCGGCGCCAACCTCCGTCCGCGGCTGCTGATCGCCGATGTGGTCGGCCTGGGCAAGACCCTGGAGATCGGCCTGGTACTTGCCGAACTGATCCGCCGCGGCCGGGGCGAACGCATCCTCGTCGTCACGCCGCAGCATGTGCTGGAGCAGTTCCAGCAGGAGCTGTGGACCCGGTTCTCCATCCCGCTGGTGCGGCTCGACTCGGTCGGCATCGAGCGGATCCAGCGGGAGATCCCGGCGGGCCGCAACCCGTTCACGTCATACAAACGGGTCATCGTCTCCATCGACACCCTCAAGAACACCGACCAGTACCGGCATCACCTGGAGCGGATCCGCTGGGACGCCGTCGTCATCGACGAGTCGCACAATCTGATCAACCGCGGCTCGTTGCGAAACCAGCTCGCGCGGCTCCTCGCTCCCCGCACCGATGCCCTGATCCTGGCCTCCGCCACCCCGCACAACGGCGACGCCAAGTCGTTCGCCGAACTGATCGGTCTGCTGGACCCGGTGGCGATCCGTGACCCGGAGCACTACCGCGCCGACGACATCAGGCACCTGTTCATCCGCCGCACGAAGATCAGCCCCGAGGTCCGCGAGCAGATGAGGGGCCAGTGGGCGGCCCGCGGCCCGTCCCGCTCGGTGCGCTGCCCAGCGACTCCCGCCGAGGAAAGGATCTTCGAGGAGCTGGCGTCCGGCTGGCTGCCCCGCGACGGCCGGCCGTCGGTCAGTTCGGTTCCCCTCTTCCCCTACACCCTGCTCAAGTCGTTCCTGTCCTCCCACTCGGCGCTGCGGGCGACCGTGGCCGCCCGTGTGAAGACCCTGGAGAAGAAGAACGCCCCGCGGGAGACGGCCGCCGAACGGGCCGCCCTGCACCGGCTGTCGGAGCTGGCCGCCGATCTCACCGAGGCGGATTCGGCGAAGTTCGCCGCCCTCGTGCACCAGCTGACGGACGTGCTCGGTATCGGCCCCGGCTCGGACGCCCGGGTGGTGATCTTCTCCGAGCGCGTGCAGACCCTCACGTGGCTGGCCCGGGTCCTCCCGGCCGCCCTCGGCTTCAAGGGCGGCGCGGCCCGCGACTGCGTCCGTGTCATGCACGGCGGCCTGACGGATGAGCAGCAGATGGCGCGCGTCGAGGAGTTCGGTCTGGCCGACACGCCCGTGCGGGTGCTGCTGACCGGCGACGTGGCCTCCGAGGGCGTCAACCTGCACCGCCAGTGTCACCAGCTCGTGCACTACGACGTGCCGTGGTCGCTGATCCGGATCGAGCAGCGCAACGGCCGCATCGACCGCTACGGCCAGGCCCGTTCGCCGGAGTTCCGCGCCTTGATCCTCACCAGCGGGGTGGAAGGCGCGAAGGACGACACGGCCGTCGCCGAGCGGCTGCTGGAACGCGAGGGTCAGGCCCACCGGTCGCTGGGCACGGCGGAGGCCGTGACGGGCCTGTACCGGGCGGAGGCGGAGGAGAAGTCCCTCATTCAGGACCTGCTGCACGGCAAGTCCGTGGACGAGTCCCTCGACTCCCGCCGCCCAGGAACGGACGGCGAGGACGCGGGGATGGACGCGTTCCTCGCCGAGTTCTTCGGCCCCGTGGGCGAGGCGCCGGACGAGGCGCCGGACGAAGCGCCCGCGGAACGGGCCGGACCGACCGAACGGGCCGGACCGACCGGACCGACGGGCCCGGACACGCAGGGGCGCGGCACCGGTTCCCCCGTACTCCCCCGCCTGTTCCACTCCACCGCGCACTTCCTGGACGAGGCGCTGGGCGAGGTGTACCCCGACGCCCACGACCGGCTGCATCTGGACCGCGACCCGCAGTCCGGCCTGCTCTCCTTCCGTCCGCCCCCAGACCTCGTCCACCGGCTCAAGGCGCTGCCCCTGGACTACCTCCGCGAACAGCGCCTGCGCGAACGGCTCCTGGTCACCTTCAACCGCCGCCTCGCCGAGCACTCCCTCCAGCGGGCCCGGGAGTCGTCCGATTCGAGCTGGCCGGACGTCTCCCTGCTGACCGACCTGCACCCGGTGATCGAATGGCTCACCGACAAGGTCCTCGTCCGCCTGGGCCGCCAGGAAGCACCCATGATCACCGCGAACGTGGCGGAGCCGATCCACCTCGTCCAGGGCGTGTACTCCAACAAGCTCGGCCGTCCGACGGTCGTCAAGTGGATGGGCGTGACGCGCGCGGGGGCCGTCGACGAGGACATGGTCTCGCTGCTGCACCGCTGCGGGGTCGGCCCGACCATGGCCAACGAGCGCCATTACCGCGACGCCGAGCCGCTGCGCGAGGCGCTGCCGCACGTTCTGCGCACGGCGGAGACGTTCCTCGCCGAACGTCGCGACGCCTGGGAGGAGCCGCTGCGCGGGCCCATCGCCGAGTACAAGCGCCGGCTCGCCACCTGGCACCAGCCGGCCCTCTTCGGGGAACGCGCCAAGGAACGCCTGGCCGACCTCGCCGACTCCCTGCTGACGACCGGCCGCCCGCTGCTCCGCGTGCTGGCGGTGCTCCTTCCGGAGCCCGGTGATCCCGCCCCGGACGCGCCGCCGCCCGTTCTGCTCGGTCCCCCGCCGCTGTCCGCACCGGCCGCCTGGTGGCGCGGGCCCCGAGCCTCCGTGACCCGTTGAGAGAAGCCGAGCCATGACGTACGACTCCCTCGTCAACCGCGGCGACTACTTCTCGGCGCACTACCTGGCCGAGGTGCTGCCGAAGGACCTCAAGTCGGGCCTGCTCCAGACCTGGAAGGAACGCGAACAGGCCGCGAAGCCCCCCGCGCGGGCCGGCGGTGCCCCGGCGGCGGACGGGGCGGACGAGGCAGACGAGGCGGCGGAGCCCGGACGCGGTGAGCTGCCCGTGACGCCTCGGGCCGGACTGCGGGAGCTGCGCCGCGCGTACTTCAGGGCGCGTTCCTTCTTCGCCCTCCCCCAGGACGAGGACGGCATCATCGCCGTGCGCGACACCGACGACGACGCCCTGACGTTCCACTCCCCCGAATGGCGCGAACGGGTACGGGCCCTGAACGCGGAGGTGCTGCGGGCCCTCGGGTACGACGCGAAGCCGCGCCCGCTCACGGCGGTGCGCGCCGGGCAGACGTACGAAGTCCCGGTCGCGCACGCCGAGAACGGCCTGGTCGCGGTGGACTGCGGATGGGCCGCCGAACCGGACGCCGCCCTCGACCCCGAGGGCCGGGGCCGTCTGCTCCAGGAGGTTCCGCTCGACGGCTCGACGGCCCTGACCGCGGGCGCGAAGCTGGCCTCGTTCCTGTTCGCCTGCGAGGAGCCGCCCCGGTACGTGCTGCTGCTCGGCGGCGGCGTCCTCGTGCTCGCCGACCGCGCGGTGTGGGGCGAGGGCCGGTACCTCGCGGTCTCCCTGGACACGGCGCTGCAGCGCAACGACACCCGGGCGGGCGGCGAACTCGACACCGTGGCCGCGCTGTTCGGCGCGGACTCGCTGCGCACCCCCGAGGAGGGGGGCGAGAACCCTCTCGCCCAGCTGCTCGGGAAATCGGCCCGGCACGCGGTGGGTGTCTCCAGCGAGCTGCGGGACGGGCTGCGGACCAGCGTCGAGCTGATCGCCAACGAGGTGCTGGCCCGGCTGCGCGACCAGGGCATCCGCCCGGAGGACATCGGCGACCTGAAGGAGCTGGGCCGCCAGTTGACCCGCGAGTCGCTGCGCTACCTGTACCGCGTCCTGTTCCTGCTGTACGCCGAGGCCCGGCCCGAGCTGGGCATCCTGCCGACGGACCACCCCGAGTACCAGCAGGGGTACGGGCTCGGCCGCCTCGGCGAACTGATCGCCGACCGCGAGCCGGTCGGCGAGGAGGCACGCGCCGGCTTCTACCTGTACGAGTCGCTCGACCTGCTGTTCCGCAAGGTGCAGACCGGTTACCATTCGCGCCGCACCCACGGTCCGGCCGCCGAGCCCACGCCCGTCGGCGCGAAGACCAGCGAGGACGTCGGCCTGCGTTTCGAGCCGCTGCGCAGCAAGCTGTTCGAACCCGAGTCGATCCGCCTCATCGGCGCCGACTCCCTCCCCGACCCGCGCCACGACTCCGACGAGGCCCGCGCCCGCGGCGAGGCCGTCCGGCACCTCGACACCCGGCTGCGCAACGCCACGCTGTACCAGGTGCTGCACCGCCTCATGATCACGCGGGGGAAGAAGGGCGAACGCGGGGGGTTCATCTCCTACGCCCAGCTCGGCATCAACCAGCTGGGCGCCGTGTACGAGGGCCTGATGTCGTACGGCGGCTTCATCGCGGGCGAGGAACTGTACGAGGTCGCCAAGGGCGGCGACCCGAAGGACGGTTCGTGGCTGGTGCCCAAGTCGAAAATCGACGAGTACCCCGACTCGGTGTTCGTCCGCCGCCGCGACCGGGACACAGGCGAGGAGCTGCGGGTGCGATACGCGCCGGGCTCGTTCGTGTACCGGCTCTCGGGCCGGGACCGGCAGACCTCGGCCTCGTACTACACCCCGGAGTCGCTGACGAAGGTCACCGTGCAGCTCACGCTCGAACAGCGGCTGAACCCGGAGGGCACCGTCACCGAGGCCCGCGAGCTGCTGAACTGGCGGATCTGCGAACCGGCCCTCGGCTCCGGCGCGTTCCTCAACGAGGCGATCAACCAGGTCGCGGCCGAGTACCTGCGGCTGCGGCAGCGCGAGAAGGGGCAATCGATCGAGACGGAGCAGTACGCCATCGAACTCCAGAAGGTCAAGGCCTACATCGCGCTGCACAACTCGTACGGCGTCGACCTGAACGACACGGCCGTGGAGCTGGCCGAGGTCTCCCTGTGGCTCAACACCATGCACCCGGGCATGGAAGCCCCCTGGTTCGGCCTGCACCTGCGACGCGGCAACTCGCTGGTCGGCGGGCGGCGCGAGGTGTACGCGCCCGACCGGCTGAAGAAGGGCGGCTGGCTCGGCGCGACGCCCGAACGCATCCCGCTGGCGGGCGAACCTCTGCCGGAGGGTGCCGTGCACCACTTCCTGCTTCCGGCGAAGGAGTGGGGCGCGGTCGCGGCCGAGAAGGAGGCGAAGGCGCTCGCACCCGAGCACGCGAAGGCGCTGGGCGCCTGGCGGCGGGCGATCACCAAGTCACCAACCCCCAAGCAGACGACCCGCCTTCAGGGCCTGGCCCGGCGGGCCGAGTACCTGTGGGACCTAGTGGTGCGGCGCCTTGAGCTGTCCGAACGCGACATCTCCCGCCGGATCGACGTCTGGGGCGCGGAGGAGGACTGGCTGCGCCGGCCGGAGGTCGCGGTGCAGCGAGACGAGGTCCTGGCGGACCTGACGGCGGCGGACACCCCGTACTGGCGGCTCAAGACGCTGATGGACACGTGGTGCGCGCTGTGGTTCTGGCCGGTGCAGGAGGCCGCACTGCTGAACGGCACGGACGAACGGTACGCACGGGCCAGGGCACTGGCCGAACGAGCGGCGGAGTTCGCGTCGGACGCGGCGGCGGAACCGGCCACCGAGGACGAGGACTCCGGCGTTCTGCTCACCTGGGAAGAAGACGCCCTCCCCGGCTTCACGGCCGACCCCAGACAGCTGACCCTGACCCGCGATTCGGTATCCCGCCGCCGAGTGGGCAGGCGCCAGGCACACTTCAAAGGCCGCAACCCGGTCATCGCCCTGGCGAACCTGGACGACTGGCTCGACTTCGCGGAAGCGCTGCTGGGCACGCAAGACGTGCCGAGCGAGTCGCTGGTGTCGACATTCTCCACCCTCGACGACTTGTCGGTGTACGAGGACGAACTGCCCGAGTGGATGGGCATGGACCGCTTCCACGAACTGTCGGACCGCTTCCTGTGGACCTCGATCGCACGAGACATCGCGGAGGCGCAGGGCTTCTTCCACTGGGAACTGGAATTCGCCCAGGTCTTCACACAAGGCGGATTCGACTTGCAGGTGGGGAACCCGCCATGGGTGAGGCCGCAGTGGCAGGAAAACCTGGTTCTGGCCGAACTGGAGCCGTGGTTCGCACTGGCGGAAAGACCAAGTGCAGAGGAATGGCGCCTCCGCAAGGGCGACGCGCTGGCTACGCATGCGTCCGGCCCGGACTTCCTCCTCAATGAACTGGCCATCGTTGCAGGAGACATCACTATACTGGGCAGCCCGACTGCCTACCCACTCCTTATTGGCACCCGAGGCGATCTCTACCGTGCCTTCATGGCTCAAGTGTGGCTGCACGTCGCACCGCACGGCAAGGCAGGTCTGATTCACCCGGACACCCACTTCGGCGGTGTACGCGAAGGGGCCATCCGGGCCGCCGCGTATAAACATCTTCGAGTTCACGCCCATTTCGTGAATTCATCCAGATGGGCATTCGATGATCTGAATTGGTCCCAAGAGTTCGGCATGCACATCTACGGCACGCCGCGAGCACCTGACTTTCTGCACGTTAGCGAACTTCGCGGCGCCACCACCCTTACGAACTCACTGACTCACGATGGCCGAGGCCCCACTCCCGCAATTAAACATAATGGCTCATGGGATATCAGGCCTCACCGTGAACGCGTAGTACATGTGGACACCGCCCTACTAGTCAACTGGCAAGCTCTGACCGGCTCGACGGCCTCAGCAGGTGAGGCTCCTCTGCTTTACCCTGTCCTTCGTGGAGAACAGGAGGCCATCAAGGCGCTTGCCGAGCACCCACACAGCGTGGACGATTACGATCCACTGATCACAACAGGTTATGACGAGGGCGCTGCTAAACGAGACGGACTGATCCGCTGGGGCAACCAAAACGTCACCGACCTCACGGACGTCATTCTGCAGGGACCCCACTTCGCGGCATCTCTCCCTTTCTCGAAGCAACCGAAGGTTCCATGCCGAAGCAATAGGGACTGGGAATTGCTGGCGCCAGCGCAACTCCCCGAGGACTTCGCACCCGTGACGAACTACGTACGAGCGTCCGACGAGGCGACCTATCTGGCAGCCCAGGGGAATTGGCACGGCAAGCCGTCCACCGAATTCTACCGACTACTATGGCGGAGAATGATCCCCTTCGACAGTAGCCGTTGCCTTCACGCTGCTCTCATTCCGCCTGGACCCGCGCACATTGACAGCGTTTCATCGATGGCCTTGGCGAACAATCATCTCACGGCTCTAAGCGCTGGGTTCTGGTCCGCACTCCCATTGGACTATCTGCTGCGAATCACGGGCCGCCGTCACCTTCAGTCCAGCGAAGCACGCAAGATGCCTGCGCCTGCCCCTGAGCACCCTCTCGCCTCGGCCCTGCTGCTGCGTTCTCTTCGGCTGAATGCCCTCAGCAATCACTACGCTCCGATTTGGCAGGAACTTTTCACTCCCCAGTGGGCGATCCACGAAGACTGGGCCAACCCCCACTGGCCTTGCCTAAAACCTCTTCCAGAGGATCTAGAGCCCACTTGGCACTACGGCACTCCACTGCGCACCGAGCACGAGCGTCGGGCTGCGCAGGTCGAACTCGACGCCCTCGTTGCGGTCTGGCTCGGCATCACCGCCGACCAACTCACTGCAATCTTCAAGTCGCGTTACCCGCAGCTTTACGCCTACGAGTCGGCGTCCTACTTCGACGCCAACGGCCGGAAGATCGCTGCCGACTTCAACACATACGGCCACGGGCAGACCAAGCAGGACTATATCGACCTCCTCGCCCACCTGAAAGACCCGGAGCACACGCCGCCTCCGGCTGGCTACCAGGCCCCCTTCTACAAGGCTGACCGGGAGACCGAGATGAGGGCAGCGCACGCGCACTTCCAGGCACGCTTGGATGCGGACGTGGCCGCAGGACGCTGGACGCCTCCACCCCCAAGAGAGTCGGAAGCCTAGCCGATGCGAATTATTCCACTACTGATTGCCCCTGCTCCTGACACGTCAGGGGCAATCAGCTCAGCTTCTTGCCGCGGACTCTATTGGGCCGCGATTTGAAGGAATGCGCCCCAGGCAGCAGCCCTCACCGCAAACCCTTCTTGAGCTATGTCCTTCGAGTCCCGCACGTGGACGATATGAGCGTACGTAGCCACTTCGACGCATTGCCCCCCTTCGCCGCTGCTGTAACTACTCGCGCGCCAACGATGACCTTCATCAATACCGTTGCACCGAGCGGATGCGTGCTCATCCCAAGCCATCTCTTCGACGTTCATGCCCCTCCAAGCAATTCCTCAACAAGTGCCAACGATTCTCGCGGGGTGAGTGCCTGGGCTCGAAGGAGCCCATACTGCTCTTCAAGTTCCCGAACCGCACCCCGATCTGAGTAGAGACGGCTGTAATTATATGCCTCCACGTAGGCGCATCTCCGCGCCTCCTGCGTCTCGATCAAGGTGAAGGGCCCTGCCAAACCCGCGTGCTCTTCCCGGTTGTTGGGCATGATCTGGATCTCGACGTTTCGTCGATGCCCGTACACCAGAAGTTGCTCCAGCTGTCCACGCATCACGGACTGGCCGCCCAACGGGCGGGTCAGCACGGACTCCTCGATGACGAAGCTGATCGTAGGCATTGGTGTCCGGGCGAAGATCTTCTGTCGAGCAAGGCGGGCGGCGACTCGTTGCTCGATCGTCTCGTCGCTCAGCAAGGGGCGCCGCATCGTGAACACTGCCCGTGCGTACTCCTCAGTCTGCAACAAGCCATTGACCAGGTGTGTGTCGTACACGTGCAGCTCGACCGCGTGCGCCTCCAGCTTGGCCGCGTCGCGGAAGAACGCGGGGTACTGGGCGCGGGCGACCTCCTCCTTCATCTCCTTCAGGATGCCGCCGGCGTCCAGCAGCTCGTCGGCCTGGTCGATGAACTGGGGCGGAGGGACCCGGCGGCCCTGTTCGAAGGATGAGATGGTGGACACCGAGTAGCCCACCTGCGCGCCGAACTCCGGGCGCTGCAGGCCCGCCCGGAGGCGGAACAGCTTCAACTGCCGCCCGAAGACCCGCAGGATGCCCGAGCTGGCCTCCGGTTCCGACTCCGGCTCCTCCCGGGGACCGGCTGCCTCGTCCGCCCCGTCCGTCGGTTCGTTCATCTCGCACCACCTCCGTCGCTCAACGCGCCCCCGCGTCGGCCGTCACGCTCCGACCGGCATACACACGCCGACCGGACACGTACAGCAAGCTGCCGTGTGCGCGGCGTATCTCGTCACACTAGATCCGCGACGGAAACGTGGACCATATGAACGTCGAAACTTCCCTCTCACCAGTGGCGGCCGTCGAAACTCACACCCCGCACGCGCACCGCGAGTTCTCGATGCGCTTCACCTCCTCCGGGCGCGGTGCCCGCCTGGCCCGGCACCTGGTTTCGCGTCGGCTCGCCGAGTGGGGTCACCCGTGCGACGGCCACGCCAACGAGACGTTGACGCTGATCACCGCCGAACTGGCCGCCAACGCCGTGCACCACGGGCACGTACCGGGCCGCGACTTCCACGTCCGTCTGACCGTGGCGGGGCAGGTCCTGCGCGTCGAGGTCACCGACACCCTCACCGAGTGCGCACCGCAACTGCCTTGCCAGGAGCCGCCGGCGGATGCCGAGTCGGGCCGAGGGCTGCTCATCGTTGCCCGGCTGGCCACCCGTTGGGCGGTCCTCCCGCGGCCCGGTGCGCCCGGGAAGACCGTGTGGGCCGAGTTGCATCTCCGATGAGGGCCAGGAGGGGGCCCGCTCAGCGGCGTTGCAGGCTCCGGACGACGTGCGTCATGTGCTGGGTGTTTCCGGCACGCAGCCAGTGCTGGGGCTGCCCGGCGCCCTTACCGACCGTGACCGGGCCTCCGGCACAGTTGTGCAGCCAGGTCTCCCCGGTGCTGGCAGCCGCGCCCCTGAATTCGGGCAGATCCCGGAGGAGTCGCGCTGCCGCCCGGATGCCCGCCACTCGATCGGGTTCCAGGTTGGACACCTTGCACAGCACGAACCAGTCGTCGGTGGTGTAAGCAAGGACGCCCCAGGGCGGCCTCCCGCCGTCCGACTCGTTCGCGAGACTGCTGACGGGCTGAACGCCGTAGTCGCCGTAGACGAGTTCTGCCAGGTAGTCGCGGCCACTCATCTGCATCTCGTGCCACATACCCCAGTCGGAACGGGGCTCCTCGTGCAGCTGACCGAACCTCGGCACGTCGTCGTCTGCCAACCGCGGACACCCTCCGCCGAGCACCGCGGCAACGCGCCAGTCCGCCAGAGGCCACAGGGCGTCCAAGGCCCGCAACGCCTCCTTGCTCGCGTCGGGGCGCCCCGGAAGAACACTGCCCAGGTCCAGCAGCAGATCGACGGGCATTTCGCGTTCGACATGGACCAGAAGCCGTTGAGCGGCCTCGGCCGCACGGCTGTCCCACTCCCCCGGCACGCACACCCGCAGGCCGAGTCCGCCGCCGTGGTGGCGTGCCGTCTCCAATGCGGCGGCCTTCTGGGCCTCGCTCCGTTCGGGACCGGTCACCGGGCACGGCGGGGCAAGGAAGTCCGCATCCTTGGCGAAGATCTCCGAGAGAGCAGGGATGTGCGCTTTCTCGGCGAACGGCGCGTCGACCCAACCAGGGTGATCATGGCAGGAGCCCCACATACGATCGAGTTGCTTCTTCCAGGGCGTGGTCACGAGCTCCGCCGGAGGCAGATCGGAGCACGGCGGTACGTTCCACAGCGGGGCCATCGCCGCTTGTACACCCGACCGGACATCCTGGTAGGCCAGCCGGGCATGCTCTCGGACGGGTAGGACGGGGACGTAGAGCGGTTCGGCCAATTGCGGCTCCCCCTTGGCACTGCCCGTGCGCTTCCCTCCCCCTCAGGATCGGCGGGCGGCAACATATCGGGAAAGAGGGCCCTTTCAGCCCGTATGGCCGAAATCCGCAGGCGCCTGGTACTCGTGTGACGTGCGTTGTACTGTTCGTAGTGCTCGGTGGCCGGACGCGCCAAGTGTCCGGCTGGGGAAGAGGGCTGAGCACCGGTCACCGAAGGGGTCGTCCGCTGCCCGCCGAGCGCCGGACCAGTCCGCCGGGCCGCTGCCGTCCGGCCGTTTCACGATGGGCGAGGCGTGAACCACCGCATTTCCGGTCTGACGGTGCGCAACTTCCGCACGCTGACCGACACGAAGCTGCCCCTCGGCCCCCTGACCGTCATGGTCGGCCCCAACGCGGCAGGCAAGTCGAACGTGCTGCAGGCCATCGAGTTCCTGCGGGACGTGTCCGGCCGGGGAATCGAGCGGGCGCTCGACGCTCGGGGCGGGTTCGACGTCCTGGCCTTCCGCGGTGGCCGCAAACCCGTGTCCCGGATCACCGTCGGCATCGAGGGCGTCTGGTCCGATTTTGCTTCCGAAGCGGCACCGGACCGCTACGAGTTGAGCGTGTCGCGCGCCCGCCTGCCGGAGGGGTCCCGTGAGCGCTACTCGATGTTCCGGCGGGAGCACTTCACTGCGCACCCGGTGCGGGACACCGAGACAGCGGTGCAGCTGGGCGGCAGTTCGCTGTTGGTGCTCAGCCCGCTGGGAGACGAGGACGGGGCCGGGGGGACCGGCGTCGGGCGCATGGCTTCCGCCCTGCACCAGGAGGTGCTGCTGCCGATGCCCGAGGGCAGTCCGTCCGCCGGTGCGGTGGCGGCGTTCCGGCGGCACCTGTCCGAGATCCGGGTGTTCGACCCGGACGTGCGGGCCGCCCGGCGGCCGTCCCCGATCAGCACCTCGGGGCGTCACCTCGCCGAGGACGCCTCCAACCTCGCCGACTTCCTCAAGGCACTTCGCGACGTCAGGGACGGCGAAGGGCGCCGGGTCGTCTGGGAGGCGCTGCTGAACGATGTGCGCGAGGTGGTTCCCCAGCTCCACGACATCCACATCGTTCCCGCGCCCGGCAGACCGGACTACCTGTCGGTCGAGCTGGAGGAGACAGGGCTGCGGGGGCGTACCCGTCTCCAGGACGCCTCGTTCGGAACGGTGCGCATCCTCTGCCTGCTGGCGATCTTCCACGACCCGGACCCGCCGGTCCTCACCTGTATCGAGGAGATCGACCACGGCATCCACCCGCATGCCCTGGAACGTCTCGCCGGACGTCTGCGGGCGGCGAGCCGCCGGGCGCAGTTCCTCGTCACCACCCACTCACCGGTTTTCGTGGACGAGTTGAAGCCCGAGGAGTTCGTGGTCTGCGAGCGTCGCAGCAACGGGGCCTCCGTCATTCCGGCTCTCACGGCCGACGAGGTCCGGCAGGCCAGGGAGGCTTCCGAGGGCATGCCCCTCGGTGAGCTGTGGTTCGCGAACACCCTGGGGGGCGGTCTATGAGCGGCAAGGGCAGCACCAAGGGGAAGAGCCCGGTCATAGTCGTCGCGGGTGAGGGCGACAACGACCGGCAGGTGCTCCGGCATCTCATCCGGGCCGTCCGGCAGGACGCGAAGATCCTCAACATCAAGAAGAAGACCGCGCTGCGGCTGGCGGACAAGGAACTCACCCCGCGCGTCAACGAGATCCGCCGGCTCGCGCAGGTGGCCGCGGCCAGGTCGGAGCTGACGGGCATCGTCGTCCACGTCGATCTCGACACCGTCGACGAGGACCAGTACGTGCGGGTCCGCGCCCGTATCGGTGCGGAGCTCCGCAAGGCGTTCTCCTGCCCGTCGGCCCTCGCCCTCGCCGCGTGGGAGACCGAGGCCTGGCTCATGCAGTTCCCCGCCGCCTTCGGAAAGGTCAATGCCGGGTGGGTCCTCAAGGACAGATACCGGGGATGTGACCTTTCCAAAGTCCACGATCCGAAGAAAAGACTCAAAGAGCACTCGTGGAAGCCGCCCTATGAAGAGTCGGACGCGCCCCGCGTCATGGAGAACGCCCTCGGCAGTGACGGCAAGCTTCTGGTGCCCGACGGGAAGAACCGGTCGTTCGAGGAGTTCATGGCCGAGCTGACCCGCTGGTAGCCGCCTCGGCGCCGGCCCGTCGGCGGCGCTACGGGGCGCGCATTACGGTGGTGCCGACCGGCGGGAATCGCCGCCAAGGGAACAGGGGAAACGTCGTGAAGCCCACTCTGGCCGCCGCGCAGCTGCGCGGCAGTCTGACGCAGTACCTCACGACGACCTACGCCCTCGCCGACGAGGACACCCGGGCCGCGCTCGAACGCTTCCTCGGGGCCCCGGAGTCGGGCATCTTCCGCGGGCCCTACCTGCGGATCAGGACCCCGTTCCACCTGGCCGACGACGGCTGGCGCGAGGACGTGGAGTGGTCGGCCGGGTTTCCGGCGTATCCGCCGTGGCGGCACCAGGCGAGGGCCTGGTCGCGCCTGTCCACCCTGCGCGGGCCCGCGCGGCCGACGCTGGTGACGACCGGCACCGGTTCCGGCAAGACCGAGTCGTTCCTCGTGCCCGTTCTCGACCACTGCCGACGGCGGAAGGCCGAGGGCCACGGCGGGATCAAGGCCGTGCTGCTGTATCCGATGAACGCGCTGGCCACCGACCAGGCGGGGCGCATCGCGGACTACCTGGCGCTGCCTGAGCTGGCGCGGGTCACCGCGGGGCTCTACGTCGGTGACCGGCCCGATACGGACTTCCGGCGGGTGATGACGCGCCGGGAGGAGATGCGGGCCTCGCCGCCGGACGTGCTGATCACCAACTACAAGATGCTCGACCTGCTGTTGCAGCGCGGGGCGGACCGCAGTCTGTGGGAGGGTGCCGATCCCGCCTACGTCGTGCTGGACGAGTTCCACACGTACGACGGCGCGCAGGGCACCGACGTCGCCATGCTGCTGCGGCGGCTGGGGGCCGCCACCGGCGCGTCCAGGCCCGGCCGGCCCCTGGGTTCGATCTGTCCGGTGGCGACCTCGGCCACGCTCGGCGAGGGCGCGCCGGGCCAGGATGCCGGGGGCATTCTCGATGTGGCGGCGCGGGTGTTCGGGATGCCGTTCCCGGCCGACGCGGTCATCGGCGAGGAACGGATGACCGCCGGGGAGTTCACCGGGTCCGTGGATTACGAGCTGCCCGAACCGCCCACCCCCCAGGAGGTGGTGGCGGTGTCCGGCGGGCCGGACGTGGAGGCTCGGCCGGATCTGCTGGACCTGGACGCGCTCGCCACCAGAATGCTGGGGCGGTCAGGGCTCGACGCCTTCCGGGTCGGGCGGCTGCTGATGCGGCACGACTTCACGCACGGGGTGCTGTCGATGCTGAGCGGGGAGCCGCTGGACGAGTGGGCGCTGCGGGAGCGGCTCGCCCGCTTCGGCTACTCCTGGGGCCGCACCGCCCGGGAGAACCCGCGGCTGGTGCTGCTGGCCCTGAACCGGTTCGTGGCCCTTCTGTCGGCGGCCCGCGATCCCGCCTCGGATGAGCGCAAACCCAGACCGCTGCTGCACATCGAGGCACATCTGTGGGTGCGGCCGGTGACGCGGGTGCTGCGCGGGGTGGGTCGCGTTCCTGAGTTCCGCTGGTACGAGGACGACCGGACCGCGGCCCGCCGGGCCGCGCTGAACGCCGCCCCGCCCGGAGACGGCGAGCCGGAGGGTTCTTCGGGGAGTTGGCCGTCGTCCTCGGCCCGCAGGCCGCAGCCACTGCCCGGCTCCGACACGGCGCCACGTCCGGCCCAGGTGCACCTGCCGGCCGTGTACTGCCGCAACTGCGGGCGCTCCGGGTGGGCGGCGCTGTCCCCTGAGGCCGATCCGCAGCGGCTGGTGACGGCGCAGGACCGGGTGTGGCGCGCGGCCACGGGGCGGGACAAGCGGCGCGTGCGCTACTTCATCTCCGCGACGAGCAGTGAACGGGGGCAGGCCCTCGACGCGCTGTCCGGGGCGCGGCCTTCGGACGGCAGGTCCGACCCGCTGTCGGTGGTCGTGCTCGATGGCGGGCAGGGCACGTACCGGCTGCCGACCGCCGGCGACGACGGGGAGCTCGTCGACGCATGGTTCGCGCTGGCGCTGCTGGACAAGAGGACCGCCGACCGGGCGGCGAAGGAGGACCGCTGCCCGGCCTGCCACACCGACAACAGCATCCGCTTCCTCGGCACGGCGCAGGCGGCTCTGGCCTCGGCGACCGTGACCCAGCTGTTCATCGGCGGCGATATCGCGCTCGTTCCCGAGGAGCGCAAGACGCTGCTGTTCAACGACTCCACGCAGGACGCGGCGCACCGCGCCGGCTATGTCGCCAACGCCTCGTACAAGTTCTCGCTGCGTTCGCTGCTCGCCCACAACCTGGACGAGTCGGGTGCGCCGATCGCGCTGAACGAGCTGATCGGCCACGTGCTGGACTCCGTTGACGACCCGGACGATCCGGACGCGCTGGCCGCCGTGGTGCCCCCGGATCTGCACGACGAGCCGGGCGTCGACCGGGTGCTGTCCGGCCGTGGCACGGGTGATGCGCGCACCTGGAAACTGATCGGGGAGCGGCTGGCGTTCGCGACCGTGATGGAGTTC
This sequence comes from Streptomyces johnsoniae, assembly GCF_031845565.1. Taxonomy (NCBI): domain Bacteria; kingdom Bacillati; phylum Actinomycetota; class Actinomycetes; order Kitasatosporales; family Streptomycetaceae; genus Streptomyces; species Streptomyces johnsoniae. Next base: position 331,759 of record NZ_JAVREV010000004.1, read on the forward strand.
GGGCTGCGCAGCCGCCTGGGGCGCACGCTGGAGCTGACCAGGACGGCGGCGGCCGAGGTGGCCGTGGCCGAGCCGGAGCGCGTCGCGGACCTGGCCCGCGATCTGCACCTGGCCCTGCCGGGCCAGCTGCTGGTCGGCGAGGGGATGCCCACGCCCGAGCGCTATCTCGCGTACGTGCGGGGGCTGCTGGAACGGCTGCGGGTGCGCGGCGCGGTGCGGCACCACTGGCTCGACACCTGGATCAAGGAGGCCGGGGGGAACCGCTACCTGATCTCGGGGCGCAGACCGGACGGCATGCCCGCCTTCCCCGAGGGAGTCGCCCCGCCGCGGTTCCTGCTGGACGGGCAGAAGGACCGTTCGGAGTTCGACGCGGTCACCGGGCGCCTGGGCTGGTATCAGGACTGGACCCGCAGGTGCCTGGGGCTGGATGCCGCCGGGGCCGTCGAGTTCCTGCGCAGGCTGCTGCCCGCCCTGGCGGACGCACGCGTTCTGGCGGTGCGGACCCTCCGCGACCGGCAGACCCGGGTCTACGGGCTGCAGCCGGGGCATATCGAGGTGCGGCTGCTCGGCGACGCGGTGGTCAACCAGGCGTTCGTCAGCTGCGGGGACTGCGGCTGGCAGCAGGCCGTCGCGCCCGAGCGGCGGGCACGCTGGTACGGGCATCCGTGCCCCCGGTACCGCTGCAAGGGGAGGCTGACCGCGCCGCAGCCGGCGGACCCGCTCGGCGGCGCGGCGCAGGAGCGGGACTACACCGGCGACTACTACCGCCGTCTCTACCTGACGGGCGGCACGTTCCGGGTCGTGACCGCCGAGCACACGGGCATGCTCGGCCGCCCTCAGCGGGAGCGCGTCGAGCGCGCGTTCAAGGCGGGCACGCACTACACCGACCCCAATGTGCTCTCCTGCACGCCGACGCTGGAACTGGGCATCGACATCGGCGAGTTGTCGGCGGTGCTGCTCGGCTCCCTGCCGACCGGGCCGGCCAACTACGTGCAGCGGGCCGGGCGGGCCGGGCGGCGCACGGGCAACGCGCTGGTCGTCGCGTTCGGCGGGCGCAAGGCACGCGACCTGTACTACCTGGACGAGCCGCGGGAGATGATCGCCGGGACGATTCTCCCGCCGGGCTGCTATCTGTCCGCGGTGGAGATCCTGCGCCGCCAGTACACGGCCCGGCTGCTGGACCTCGCGGCCCGCGGCGAGCTGCGGACGTCCGACGGCGAGGTGCTCGCGCCGCTCCCCCGGCTGTCGTCCGCCCTGTTCGGGGCCGGCGGCTGGTGCCAGGACCTGGCCGACGCGGCCAGGACCCACGGGGAGCGTCTCGTCGCGGAGTTCCTGGCACTCTTCCCGGAGGACAGGGCGGGGGGGCGGGACGCCGACGGCGCCGGGGTCTCGGCGCACGCGGCGGGGGAGCTGATGTCGTTCGCGGCCGACGGGATCGTACGCGTTCTCCAGGAGGCAGAAGAGGACTGGACGGGGCGCCGCGAGGAGCTGCGGCGCAGGATCGCCGCGATCGACGAGGCCGTCGGCCACCTGGCCCGCTCGGACGAGTCGCAGGCCAGGGAGCGGCGCGAGCTGCTCGCCGAACGCCGCGGCACCGGGGACCTGCTGCGCGAGCTGAGCCAGTCGAGCGCCCACGCCACCCTGGTGGAGCTCGGGCTGCTGCCGAACTACAGCCTCGTGGACACCACCACACAGCTTGAGGCGACGCTGTACTGGAGCGAGCCGCTGAGCGGGGAGGACGAGGCGCGGGACGCGGACACCGGCCGGGGGGACACGGCCCGCAGGACGTACCGCAGCGAGACCCGGAACTACGAAAGGGCCCGCAAGTCGGCGCTCACCGAACTCGCCCCGGGGAACAGCTTCTACGTGGGCGGCTACCGGCACAGCGTGCGCGCCCTCGACGTCGGCAGCCCCGAGCGCCGCGCCTGGTCGGTGTGGCGGCTGTGCCCCGCCTGCGGATACGTGCGGACCGAGGACGCCCAGCACGACACGGCCCCGTGCCCGCGCTGCGGCGGGCGGGAGATCGCCGACGCGGGCTGTGTGCGGTACGTCATGCAGCCGAGGCGGGTGCTCTCCCGCGACAAGCGGGACGACGCCCGGGTCCGCGACGACCGCGACGAGCGGGACCGCAAACGCTACGCGGTCGTCACCACCGTGGACATCGATCCGGAGCGGCTGGCCCCGGGTTCCTGGCGGCACGAGACAGCGATCTTCGGAGTGGACTTCACCCGCCACGCGAAAATCCGGACGCTCAACCTGGGCCTCGACCGCGAGGACGGCAGCGGCACGGTGCCGCTGGCGGGGCGGGAGGTGCGGATCAACCCGTTCCACGTCTGCACCAGTTGCGGCGGGGCGACGGCCGACGGGCGGCCGGTGGTGGACGTTCCGCAGGCTGCGCTGACCGAGTCGGGCGCGGCGGGCCCTCCGGCCGCGAAGCACCACCTGCTGTGGTGCCCGCGCCGCAAGGCCGGGGCCGAGGCCGGGGCTCCCGGGGCGAAGGGGCGGGCCGGCGGGCAGGACGTGCCGCTGCTGCTCGCGCACGAGCTGACCACGGAGGCGGTGCGCATCCTGCTGCCCGCCTCGGTGGCCCGGGTCAAGGAGCGGCTCGCCTCGTTCACCGCCGCGCTGTTCGCCGGGATCACCGCGCGGTACGGGGGCGATCCGGACCATATCGACATCGCCGAGGCGACGATGCCCGACCACGCGGGCGACGCCGGGGGCGACTGGCCCAGGCGTTTCCTCGTCGTGTACGACCGGCTGCCGGGCGGCACCGGCTATCTGCACCGGCTGGCGTCCGCCGACGGCTTCCGGGAGGTTCTTCTTGAGGCGCGCGATGTCATCGAGGGCTGCGCGTGCATCGAGAAGGGCCTCGACGGCTGTCACCAATGCCTGCTGCGACGCGTTCCGGCCGCCGACTACGACAAGGTGAGCCGCACCGAGGTCCGGCAGATGCTGGAGGAGCTGCTCGGCGCGGAGGGCGAACGGTGGCGGACCGCGCCGGTCGCGACGACGCGGCACATCCCGCTGCATCGGCAGGCCGAAAGCGATCTGGAGGTGCTGTTCATCGAAACGCTCCAGGACTGGGCGCAGTTGGCCGAGTCCAGGGCCGCCGCCGACGCGTACACCACCTCGGCCGGCACGTACGCCCTCGACCTGCGGCTGACGGCGGCGGACGGCACGACCGTGAGCTGGCGCGTCTCCCAGCAGCGCGTCCTGGACGGCACCAGGCCCGACATACTCCTCGAACGGCTCGACGCGCCCGGCCCGCGCGTCGCCCTGTACCTCGACGGATACGCCTACCACGCCACCCGCGAGCACAACCGGCTCGCCGACGACGCCATGAAGCGGACCCGGCTCAGAGCCGAGGGCCTGCGGGTCTTCGGGCTGACCTTCTACGACGTCAAGGAATGGCGGCAGCGGGTCAAGGACACGGGGTACGCGCCGGCGGCGCCGGGCGAGCCGGTGTGGGAGCCGTACAGCGCGAACGGCCTCACGCGCGCCCGTGACTACTACGAGCGGGTCGGCCGCGGGCTGCCCGGCGAGCTGGCCGAGACGGTGTGGGTCAATCCGGTGCTGCTGCTCCTGGCCTATCTGCGTTCCCCGGAGCCCGAACGCTGGCGCCGACGGGCGGAGGCGGCGGCCGCGGGCATGAGCGGGGCCGGGAGCGTCCGTGCCGCCGCCCTCTCCGGTGCGGACGTGGGCGAGGGCATCCGGGAAGCGCTGCGCGGCGGCGTTCCCGCCGGGAGCGCCGGACCGGTACGGCTGCTGTCCGGTCCTGACGCGTCGGGCTGCCGCCTGGTGCTGGCGGCGGACGGCAGGCGCACCCCGCCGGTGTGGACGGGGCTCACCGTCCTGGACGACGGGGACGCGGCCCTGTCCGACGAGAAGACGCACAAACGGCGCTGGCGGGCCTGGCTGTTCTGGGGCAATGTGCTCCAGTTCCTGGAGCAGGGCGGTGGTGACAGCGCACAGTTGACGACCAGCATGCTCGACGGCTTCGCCACGGAGGTGCTCACGGTGACGGGCGGAGCTGGCTGGCTGAGCTCCACGCACGTGCCGGTACCCGCGCGGGCGGCGGAAACCGCCGCGCCGGCCGTGCCCGCCGTCGCCGCCGCCGTCGCCGCCGTCGCCGCCGTTGAGGAAGTCTCGCCCGTGCCCGGTGCGGACGATGCCGTCGCGGGCACCGCCGGGCGGCGGGATTCCGGCTGGGAGCGGGTCATCGCGTACCTGGATCCCCAGGAGCCGGGGCTCGCCGTTCTGGCGCACGTGCTGGCCGACGCCGGCGCGCCAGCCCCGCACGACGGCTTCGAGCTGGACGCGCACGGCTGGCAGGCCGAGCTGGCCTGGCCCGAAGCGCGGATCGGCGTGGTACTGGCCGCCCGTTCGGACGGCGCCGAGCCGGACCACGAGGCCGAGGACCGGGACGGGGCGTTCGCGGCGGCGGGCTGGGACGTCCGCCCGGCCGCCGCCTGGGACCGGGCGCAGCTGATCGCCCGTCTCACCGGCCGGTCGCGGAACAGCACGGTCACCAGCGAGGGGGAGACGACACGATGAACACCTCGGGCGTGACGCTGCGCCTGCTCGACAAAGCCGATAAGGAGATCCTCAAACTCCCCCGCGCGGTGAAGGGCGCGTTCTTCGACTTCCAGCACAAGTTCAAGGCCAATCCGCACACCGCGGGGCTCAAGCTGCAGCAGCTCAAGGGCGACAGCAGGCTGTGGTCGGCGCGCGTCAACGACGAGTACCGCGCCCTGCTGCTGCGACTCGCCGAGGACGACTGGCTGATCGTCTCCGTCAGGCACCGCAAGCACGTCTACGACCGGCTGTCGTACGGCGTCAACCAGGTCACCGGCGGGATCGAGTACGTGGATCTGGAGGTCGTGGAGGACAGCGTGCTGCGCCGTCTCCCTGCCCCGGCCACCTCGGTGCAGGCGCCCGGTGCCCCACCGGCTCCGGCCGGGCCGCCGGCTCCCGAGCGGCAGCCGCCACCGGCACGGACGCTGTTCGCCGAGTGGACCGGGCAGCAGCTGCTGGACCTGGGCGTCGCCGAACCTCTGCTTCCGGTCATCCGCACGCTCACCACCGAGGACCAGTTGCTCGGTCTGGTGGAGTACGCGCCGCAACTCACCGGCGAAGTGCTGCTCTCCCTGTTCGATGGGGCCTCGTACACCGATGTCCTCGACCAGGTGACCAGGCCGGTGGCCGCCACCGGGCCCGTCGATCCGGAGGACTTCGAGGCAGCCGCACGACGCCCGGCAACGGTCGTCACCACCACGGACGAAGCCCTGCGGGAAGCACTGGAGAGCGGTGATTTCGGCCGCTGGAAGCTCTTCCTCCACCCGACTCAGGCCAAGCTGGTCGAACGGCGTCACCGCGGCCCCGCCCGGGTGAGCGGCGGCCCCGGCACCGGCAAGACCATCGTGGCCCTGCACCGGGTGCAGCACCTCGTACGTCAGCTGCCGCCCGGCCGCGACACCTCCGTTCTGCTGACGACCTACAACAAGAACCTCGCCGCCGACCTGCGCTCCCGGCTGCTGGAACTGGGCGGGGAAGAACTGCTGGCCCGGGTCGAGGTGAGTCACGTCGACCAGCTGGCGCTGCGCATCGTCCGGGAGGCCGAGCCGGGCAGCGGCAAGCAGACCATCGACGACAACCAGGCGGTACGCGAGTGGCGCGCGCTTCTCGACGAGCTCGGAGAAAGCGCGTGGGAGCCGGAGTTCCTGCACGACGAGTGGACCCAGGTCATCCTCGGGCAGGCGGTCGGCGCCCGTACGGAGTACTTCCGGGCCCGGCGCGCCGGCCGGGGAACGAACATCGGCCGCGGTGAACGTGCGGAAATCTGGCAGCTCGCCGAACGTTTCACCCAGCGGCTCGACCGCCTCGGCCGGCAGACCTGGGACCAGGTGGCCGAGCGAGCCGCCCGGCTGGAGATGGGCCGCGAACAGCGCATTCTCCAGATCGCCCGGCAGCGCGAGGAAGCGGGCGGCCTCGACAACATCCACCTCATGGACAGCTCGGGAGGATGGCTGCGCTACCGATACCGGCATATCGTCGTGGACGAAGCCCAGGATCTGCGACCCGCCCACTGGAAGATGCTCCGGGCGATGACTCCGCGGACCGCGGACGATCTGTTCATCGTCGGCGATACCCACCAGCGCATCTACAAGAATCAGGTGACGCTCGGCAGTCTGGGCATCCATATCCGCGGTCGCTCCGCGAAACTGAGCCTCAGCTACCGGACGACCCGGCAGATCCTCCGGTCCGCGCTCGGCATCCTGGGCGGCACCACGTACGACGATCTCGACGGCGGCGAGGACACCCTGGCCGGCTACCGGTCGGTGCTCAGCGGCAGCCGTCCGTCCGGGCACCCGTTCCCTGACTGGGGGGCCGAACGGGAGGGAATCGCCGCGCTCATCAAGAAGTGGGACGCGAGTGAGGAGTTGAGCACCCCGCACGAGCGCATCGCGATCTGCGTGCCGACCAACCAGATGGCGGCCGAGGTGGGTTACACGCTCAGGCTGCACGGTATCCACTCGGTGGAGATCCGTGCGGACGGCCCGGACGGCAGCGGCGGAGTGCACATCGGCACCATGTTCCGGTTCAAAGGGCTCGAATACCAGCGCATGATCATCGCCGGCGTGACAGACGGTCTCGTGCCGAGGGAGGCCGTGCACGCCCTGCGCGACACGGACCCCGTCCGGTACCGGGCCGACATCCAGCGCGCGCGGTCTCTCCTGTTCGTGGCGACCACACGGGCACGCGACACCGTTGACATGTTCTGGCACGGGAAGGCCAGCCCGTTCCTCGACGGCTCCTGGACTGTGGGCGACAGCTGAGTCCGCGCCCTCGCCCCGGCCGCGGGTGTTCCGACCGGCTCCGCCCGTAACGGCGGTCGTCGGGACCGCGCAGGGGCGACACTCTCGGGCCGAGCTCGTCAGCGGTGCATGACCGGTGAACGACCGGAGTCGGCTCGCCCTGTTGTGCCTGGTCCTACGTCGCCCCGCCGACCCATGCGGCCAGGGCCGCGGCGACGTCGGCCGCGCTCCGGCCGCTGGTGGTGAACTCCCGGTCGACGACGCGTCGCAGGTCGTCCGCGTCCCGGAGCGCCTCCTCGACCGGCGCGTCGCCCCAGCCGCGGGCGGCGAGGCGGGTGCGCCGCTCCTCGTCGTCGCAGTCCAGGCGCGCCCAGGCGGCCCGCGGCAGGCCCGCGACGCCCGCCGTGGCGCGTTCCCACTCGTCCGGTGTCAGGGGGCACATGACCAGCACGGGCCCGCCGGCGCGCAGCAGCATCGCGACGATCCTCGCCCACAGCCCGTTGTACAGCGGCCACACCGCTTCGGCGTCGGGGGACGCCACCTTCAGGCCCAGCAGGCTGCCGCCGGGCTCCAGCAGTTCGTCGAAGTCGACGGCGCCGAACGGGTAGTGCGCCAGGTGCGGAAGCACCGTGGACTTTCCCGACCCCGGGGCGCCCGTCACGAGGTGAAGCGTCGGCATGCCGAGTCTCCCCCCTTCCCCCGCCGGCGCCCGGTCACCGGTCGCCACCCCGTTCCTCGGCGAGCGCGGAACCGGTGCGGTACAGCTCGATCAGCAGCGGCCGCAGGGCACGCCCGGCGGGCGTGAGGCGGTAGCGGGTGCGCACGGGGAAGCCGCGCAGCCGGTCGCGGGTCACCAGGCCGCGTTCCTCCAGGGCGCGCAGCCGCTCGGCGAGCACCTTGGGGCTGATGCGCGGCAGCGCCTCGCGCAGGTCGCCGAACGAGTGCGCACCGTGCATCAGTTCGCGCAGAACGAGCGTGGTCCAGCGGCCCGAGACGGCGGCGAGGGCCGTCTCGACCGGGCAGCCCGGCTCCGGGCCACGCGTGCGGCCCCGCGCGTCCGGCACCAGCTCGGCATCCCAGCGGCGGCGGGCGGCGCCGTGGGTTTCCGTTTGGTGAGCCTCGCCGCCGTCGCGTTCGCTGATCCCATGAGCACCGCATCGCCTTCCGGTCACCGTCATGTCCCCACTGTCCCGCCGGCCACCGAGCCGGAACAACATCCCGCGGTCTTCGCGGCCTCCTTCGGCACCGGCAGCACCGAGGCCGTGACGCGCCTGTACGAGCCGGGCGCCGTGCTCGTTCCGCGGCCGGGCGAGCCCGTCACCGGGGACGGACTGGCCCGGTCCACCGCGGACGTCCTCGGCCTCGGCCTGCCCATCGAGGTGCGCCCGCGGCACACCTACGTGTCGGGCGATATCGCGCTGCTGATCGTCGACTGGGTCATCGAGGGAACGGGCCCGGCCGGCGAGCCCGTGCACGTCGAGGGAACGGCCACCGACGTCGCCAGGCGCGGCCCCGACGGCACGTGGCGCTACGTGATCGACAACCCGTTCGGCACCGCACGCCCGGCGGCGGACCGGCCCGGGGCGCACGGGCGGGCCTTTATCGGATGATCGAGACAATGTCCAGCACCGCCCCGGTCAGAGCCTCGTCCCCACGCAGCCGGGCACGCGTACGCGCCACAGCGGGCTCGATACCGCGCGACGCGAGGCGCCAGAGGGTGTCCGCGGCCAGCTCCACCTCGGCGGCGGCCCGCCCGCCGTCCGGAACGGCGGGGGCCAGGCCCCAGCGTTCCGCGCCGCGCACCGCCGTCCACCGCCCGCCCGCGGGTCCTGGCACCGTGACGGTGACCGCCGTGCCCGGCGCGGCGGCGGCGTCGCGGAGGGTGTGCGGCAGGGCGCGCAGGAAGGCGTCGATCACCGGCCGGAGCAACCGCGGCCCGTCCGCGCCCGGCCGCCCGACCGCGTCGCGGATCTGCTGCTGGTGTACCCAGTACTCCGTGTACTCACGGGCCACGTCGAGCCACGTCGGCGCGGGCGCGCCCGGGTCGGCCCAGGAGACGTCGAGCCCGGCCGGGGCGTGGAGGTCCCGGCCGGCCCACATCGCGTCGAGCTCCTGTCCCAGGCGGTCGAGCAGGCCGACGAGGAGCCGCGGGCTGAGCTGCCGGGCCGTCCGCACGAAGTCCTCGTTCGTCCTGGCGAGATAGCCGGGCAGCGCCTCGCCCGGCTCGAACGCGGGGCCCGGGTGCCCGTCCCTGTCCGCGGACAGGCGGCGCACCTGGTCGTGCAGCACGTGGCCGGCGATGTCCCGCACCGCCCAGCCGGGGCAGACCGTCGCCCGCTCCCAGTCCTCGGCGGTGAGGGTGTTGAGCAGGTCGAGGAACGCGCCGCGCTCGACGGGGAACAGCGGCCGCACGTCCATGGGCGGGCCGAGCCAGGACCAGTTCATGCCCGCAGTGCACCACGTCCCGGCGACGAGCTGCCAGGCAATTTGCCGCGGAACGGGGGCCGCCCGCCGCGGCCGCCGGTGTCCTGCCCGTCGCGGACGTGCGCAGCGGACGTGCGCAGCGCTCCGGGCTTCCACCGTTCCGACTGCCGCAAGGCCGCCCTCGCCGCCGCGGCCCCCGGGCGGGGTGACGCTGTCAGTCCCGGGGCTCGCCGGGGTGGCGGCGGGCGGGGACGGCGCAGGCCGGGGTGCCGCCGGGCATGCGGCGGCGGTTGGCGGCCACCAGCCGGTAGACGCCGTGTGCGGCCCACCGCTGCGGCGGCAGCCGCAGCAGCGCGCCCAGCACGGCCCAGGCGCCCCCGGCGCTCATCAGCAGCTTCGCGACGGCGTGCGCGCCGCCGTAGACCGCGCCCGTGGGCGTGACCCACAGCACCTCGTGCTCCGCCCGTTCACGGGTGACACCGAGCGCCGCCAGATCGGCGAACTGCCACGGCGTGGCCTCGCAGCGCGGCCGGACCCGGCGCCGGGCGAACTGCATCGAACTGGTGCAGAATCCGCAGTCGCCGTCGTAGACGAGCACTGGCGATGTGTTCATGCCCCCATCCTCCTCCTCCCGCGCGCCGCCCGTCGCCGCGGGCCCGCCGACCGTGCACGGGGCCCGCGTCCTCACCCCAGGCGCAGGCTCCAGCGGCCGGGCCGCCCGCTGAGGCTGACCACCGACAGCGGGTTGACCTCGGTGCGCCAGTACGACTGCGGCGGAGCCTTCAGGGCGTAGAGCATCGCGGCCCGGATCACCGAGGGCTCGGTGACGGCGACGACGCGGCCGTCCCCCTCGATCGGCCGGGTGTCGAGCCAGCCGCCGACGCGCGAGACGAACGACAGCAGCGGCTCGCCGCCGTGCGGCGCGGACCGCGGATCGGCGAGCCAGGTGCCGACCGCGGCGGGCTCGCGGGCGGTCACCTCCTGGAGGGTCAGCCCGTGCCACCGCCCCATGTCGCAGTCACGCAACGCCGGTTGGGCCATCGGGGAGAGCCCGAGCGCGTCACCGGTCTGCCTGCTGCACGGGGTCGGGGAACAGTAGCGGAGCTCGGCGGCGGCCAGCGGCAGCAGCACGGGCATGGCCCGCTCCAGCGCCTGCCAGCCGGCCACGTCGAGCGGACGGTCATCACCGAAACGGATGTCGAGGACAGCGGAACTGCGGGCAGCGGCAACCAGCGTGACCAGCATGGCGCGATCGTACGAGCAGTCGAATTAGCGCACCACCAGGGAAACATAAATATGACAACGGAATCTTCCAGCTGTCCCCCAAAACCACCGACCGAGGTGAATTCCCCGGCAATACGGGATGCTTCCGGACGTGATTCCCGACGTCAGAGGCTTCCCTCCAGCACCTCCTCGCACGCCAGCCGCAGCCGGTGCACCCCCTCGGCGATCTCCGCCACTCCGGCGGCCGGCGCGAAGCTGAGCCGGATGTGCGGGGCGGGCCGTTCGGCCGCGAAGTACGGCCGCCCGGCGGCAACCGCGACCCCGGCCCGCAGCGCGGCGGCGGACAGCGCGGCCTCGTCGGCACCCGGCGGCAGCCCGAGCCACAGGTGATAGCCGCCGCGCGGCACCCGGCCGGCGGAAAGCCAGGGCAGCCCGGCGAGGACGGCCGACGTCATGGCCTCCCTGCGGACCCGCAATTCCCCGGCCACGGTCCGCAGATGACGCTGCCAGGCCGGACTCCCGACCAATTCCAGGGCGGCTTCCTGGAGCGGACGCGGCACGAAGAAACTGTCGACGATCTGAATGGCCCGCAGGCGTTCCGCGACGGGCCCGCGGGCCGCGAGCGCACCGACCCGCAGGCTCGGCGAGGTGACCTTGGTGAGCGAACAGACGTGGATCACGTGGCCGTCCGCGTCCTCGGCGGCGAGGGTGGGCGGCAGCGGGCCCGCGTCCTCGTGCGCGAGCCTGCGCGCGAAGTCGTCCTCGACGACGAACGCGCCCGCCTCGCGGGCGACGGCCAGCACCTCGCGGCGCCTGGCGGCGCCGAGCACGGCGCCCGTCGGGTTCTGGAACAGCGGCTGGCACACGAACACCCGGGCGCCGCTGGCCGCGAAGGCACGGCTCAGCAGTTCCGTCCTGACCCCGTCGGCGTCCACCGGCACCGGCACCGGACGCAGCCCCGCGGCCCGCGCGACGGCCAGCATCCCCGGGTACGTCGGGGACTCGACGAGGACGGCGGCGCCCGGGGGCGCCAGGGCGCGCAGCGCGGCGCTGAGCCCACTCTGCCCGCCCGCCGTGATCGTGATGTCCGAGGCGGCCAGCGCCCCGGAACCGCCGTCGATCGTGCGGGCGAACCAGGCGCGCAGCTCACCGAGCCCGTCCATCGGCGGCCGGTCCCACGCGCCCGGCCGCCGCCCCGCGCGGGCGAGCGCCGCGGCCAGGGCACGGTCCGGACGGAGCGCGGGCGCGAGGTACCCACCGTTGAACTCGATGACTCCCGGCGCCGGCGCGGCCAGCGTGGCCAGCACGCCCTGCGCGTCGACGGTACGCGGCACCTGGTCCGCCGCAGGGGCGGCGGTCAGCGTGACCTCCTGCCAGCTCAGATCGCCGCGGACCGGCCGCGGCGAACACGGCTCGGCACGGAACGCGCCCGCCCCCGGCCTGGTGACGACGAGCCCTTCGGCGGCGAGCACGGCCAGCGCCCTTGACACGGTGACGGGGCTGACACGGTAGCGCGAAACCAGCTCCCTGCTGGCCGGAAGCCGCTGCCCGGGAGAGTAGCGCTTCAGCTCCTCCCGCAGAGAGGTGGCCAATTCCGCGACGCTGCTACCGTGATGCATGACAGCACAGAATAGCGCTACTGCCCAGGCGGCAGTAGCGGTCCCCGTCCGCGGGCCGACCGCCCGCCGCGGGCTCCTCTTGGCCGCCCTCGGGGTCACGGCGTTCTCCCTCACCTTCCCCGCGACCGCCTGGGCGCTCGAAGGGCTCGGCCCGTGGACCGTGACGTGCGCCCGCACCGTCCTCGCCGCTCTCATCGCCGGCTGCTGCCTCCTCGCCGTCCGCGCGTCCCCGCCGCCCCGCCGTCACCTGCCCGGGCTCGCGCTGGTGGCCGGCGGCTGCGTACTCGGGTTCCCCCTGCTGACCACCCTGGCCCTGACGACCTCGGGCACCGCCCACAGCGCCGTCGTCGTCGGCCTGCTGCCGCTGACCACCGCCGGCTACGCCGCGGCCCGCACCGGCAGCCGCCCGCCGCGCGCCTTCTGGGCGGCGGCGGTGGCCGGGGCCGCGGTGGTGATCACGTTCGCGATACACGAGAGCGACGGCGCCCTCGCCACCGGCGACCTCTACCTCTTCGCCGCGCTCCTGATCTGCGCGGCCGGCTACGGCGAGGGCGGGCGGCTGGCCGGTCTGATGCCCGGCTGGCACGTCATCTCCTGGGCCCTGGTCGGCAGCCTGCCGCTCGCGCTGCCAGGACTCGCGCTCGCCCTCGCGGCCGAGCCCGCCCGCCTCACGGGCCACGCCGTGGCCGGGGTCCTCTGGCTCGCGGCGGGCTCCAGCTTCTTCGGCCTGGTGGTGTGGTACCGCGGCCTCGCCCTCGCCGGCGTCGCCAGGGCCAGCCAACTTCAGCTCGCCCAACCGCTGCTGACCCTCGTCTGGTCCGTCGCACTTCTCGACGAACGCCTCGGTCCCGCCGCCGTGGCCGCGGCGGCGGGCGTGCTGATCTGCGTCGCCGCCACCCAACGAGCGGCCCGCCGCACCGGTCCGGGTCGGCGCTCGGGCCACGACCGGACAACCCGTTCCTCCGCCGCGGCCGGTGTCCCGTGAGACTGGTGGGCTCCCGCGTGGTGGGCTCCCGCGTGGTGGGCCACGGTGGCGTGGGGCTGCCGGGAACCGCTCGGCCGCTCGGTGCAGCGGCCATCGGCCGCCACGACGCACTGGGCCGGACCCGGTCCCGGTCCCGGTCCGTCGGAGTCAGCGGGCCGTGCGGTGGGACACGCGCCCCCCGAGTACCGATGGCGATGCGCGATCCGCACCGGCCCCGGACCAAGGTGCCGCGAGCGGCACACCTGGGTCCGGCCCTGTCGGTCCTGCCGGATCAGCCCGCGGCTCCCCCGGTTTCCGTCCGGGAAGTGGCCGGGGATGCGGTGCCCCTGGCGCCCTCGGTGCACCCGGGGGCCGGGGTGATCGACCGCCCGCGAGGTCTCCGGCCGCCGGGGCGACGACCGGGCATCAACCGGTCGGGGCCCGACCGCCGGCGAGCCGGGCGCTCGGCGCCCGTGCGGACCCGACGGGCCGACCGCGTCGCCGCCGCGTGCCCGGAACACCGCGAGGACCGCCGGCACCGCCGGAGTCGCCAGGTCCGCGGCCGGGCGGCCTCACGTGCGGTAGTGGTCCTCGTGGACGCGGCGCATCGCACCGATCGGATCGCCGACGACCTGCGAGGCCGAGTAGAAGACATTGCCCCCGACCGGCGCGTGGTCCGCGCACAGCGTCAGGTGCCTGGACAGCTCCGCCGGGTCCTGCCACGCCTCCGGCTGCCCGGGGTCGCCCGCCTTGTACATGGCCTCACCGATGTACAGGTCCACGCCCGTGCCCTCGGCGACGTCCGACCACCACTGCACGAGCGTCCCGTAGTCCGCCGCCTCGTGCCCGATGTGCCAGTAGACCTGCGGCACGACGTAGTCCAGCAGACCGTCCTTGACCCAAGCGCGGACATCCGCGTACAGGTCGTCGTACGTCTGGACGCCGCCGCGCGTGTCCGAGCCGAGCGGGTCCGTCGACCGGTTGCGCCAGATGGCGAACGGGCTGACGCCGAACGGCACTTCCGGCTTGGCCGCGTGCACGCGGTCCCGCATCTCCCGCACCAGCAGGTCGATGTTGTGCCGCCGCCAGTCGCCGCGGTCGGCGAAGTCGCCGCCGTGCTCGCGGAAGGCCGCGTCGTCGTCGAACTCCTCGCCCGCCACCGGGTACGGGTAGAAGTAGTCGTCCCAGTGCACCCCGTCGACGTCGTACGACTCGACCGCGTGCATCATCGCCTCCTGCACGAAGGCACGTACCTCGGGAAGCCCCGGATCGTAGTACAGCCGCCCGCCGTAGGTCACCGCCCAGTCCGGGTGCTCGCGGACCGGATGCCCCTGCGCGAGCCGGTCCTTGTCGCTGTGCATGGCCACCCGGTAGGGATTGAACCAGGCGTGCAGCGCAAGGCCACGCGCGTGCGCCTCCGCCACCGCGTAGCCGAGCGGGTCCCAGCCGGGGTCGCGCCCCTGCTCCCCGGTGAGCCACTGCGACCACGGCTCGTGCGGCGAGGGCCACAGCGCGTCCGCGGTCGGGCGGACCTGGAAGAACACCGTGTTCAGCCCCCAGTCGGCGGCCGTGTCCAGCAGGCCGGTCAGCTCTCCTTTCGCCTCGTCGGCCGAAAGCCCCTGGGCGCTCGGCCAGTCGATCTGATTGACGGTCGCGATCCACATGCCGCGCATGCCCGCGGCGCGCGCGGCCGAGCGCCCGTCGCCGCCGCGCGGCGCGCCCGAGGCGGCCTGATGCAGCGTCAGTGCCCCGGCCAGCGTGCCGAACGCGGCGGCGGCGAGACCCCTTCGGCTGATGCGTCCCATGTCGTGCCCCCTGTCATCTCTCCACGTTATGTCTACCCCGCACAGGGTGACGAAGCCCGCTTCGTCATGCCCCTGTGACACACCCTTATGGGAACAACATTCGACAGTTAACATCAGCGGCACGCACCATCTGGGAGCGCTCCCACCCGCATGTCCACCCCCCAACCGCCGCCCCGCGCGGTGGAGTACGGAGAGGAGCGCCACCGTGCGCAGAGGGAGACCGGTCACGGCGTTGCTGGCCGGCATGGCACTCACCGGCGGGCTGCTCACCGCCGGAACCGCCACGGGTGCCCCGGCCGATGCCGACACCGGAACCGCCGGGACCGCCGGGACCGCCGCCGCGAGCTACACCTGGCAGAACGCGCAGATCGGC
Source organism: Streptomyces johnsoniae (assembly GCF_031845565.1). Lineage (NCBI taxonomy): Bacteria > Bacillati > Actinomycetota > Actinomycetes > Kitasatosporales > Streptomycetaceae > Streptomyces > Streptomyces johnsoniae. Next base: position 346,983 of record NZ_JAVREV010000004.1, read on the forward strand.
GGCGGCGGGTTCGTGCCCGGCATCGTCTTCAACCGCTCGGAGCCGGACCTCGCCTACGCCAGGACGGACATCGGCGGCGCCTACCGCTGGAACGAGGCGGGCCAGGAGTGGATTCCGCTGCTCGACCACGTCGGCTGGGACGAGTGGGGCTACTCCGGCGTCGCCTCGATCGCCACCGACGCGGTGGACCCGGACCGGGTATACGCCGCCGTCGGCACCTACACCAACGACTGGGACCCCAACAACGGCGCCATCCTGCGTTCGTCGGACCGGGGCGAGACGTGGGAGACCAGCGAACTGCCGTTCAAGCTCGGCGGCAACATGCCGGGCCGCGGCATGGGCGAGCGGCTCGTGGTCGACCCCAACGACAACGACGTGCTGTACCTGGGGGCGCCCAGCGGCCACGGGCTGTGGCGCAGCACGGACGCGGGCGTGACCTGGGATGAGGTGGACTCGTTCCCCAACCCCGGCGACTACGTGCTCAATCCGGACGATCCGTGGGGTCTGGAGAACGACATCATCGGCGTCACCTGGGTGACGTTCGACCCGGCGTCCGGCAGCCCCGGCAGCCCGACCGGGACGATCTACGTGGGTGTGGCCGATCTGGCGGAGAGCGTCTACCGCTCCACCGACGGCGGTGCCACGTGGGAGGCGATCCCGGGGCAGCCGACCGGCTACCTGCCGCACAAGGGCGTGCTGGACGAGGAGACCGGGGACCTGTTCGTCGCCACCAGCGACAATCCCGGCCCGTACGCGGGCGAGGACGGCGAGGTCTGGCGCCTCGACACGGCGGACGGCACGTGGACCGACGTGTCGCCCGTACCGGCGGGCGGCGATCGCTGGTTCGGCTTCAGCGGTCTGACCGTGGACCGGCAGAACCCGGGCACCGTGATGGTGACGGGGTACAGCTCGTGGTGGCCGGACACGCAGATCTTCCGCTCCACCGACAGCGGTGAGTCCTGGACCCAGGCGTGGTCGTGGGGCGCCTATCCGGAACGCACCAAGCGGTACGAGATGGACGTGTCCGAGGTGCCGTGGCTGACGTTCGGCTCCACGCCGCAGCCGCCGGAGGAGACCCCGAAGCTCGGCTGGATGACCGAGGGCATGGAGATCGACCCGTTCGATCCCGACCGGCTGATGTACGGCACCGGCGCGACGGTGTACGGCACGACGGAGCTGACCAACTGGGACAGCGACCAGACCTTCACGGTCCGGCCGATGGTGAAGGGCCTGGAGGAGACGTCGGTGCAGGATCTGGCCGCGCCGCCCGGCGCGACGGAGGTCCTCAGCGGGCTCGGTGACATCGGCGGCTTCCGGCACACCGACGTCGAGCAGGTGCCGGCGGCGATGTTCCCGGCGTTCGGGACCACCACGAGCCTGGACTTCGCCGAACTGTCCCCCGGCACCGTGGTCCGCGTCGGCAACCACGTCGGCGAGGGCACGGCGCCCCTGGTCGGGTTCTCCACCGACGGCGGGGCGAACTGGTTCCAGGGCACCGCTCCTTCCGGCGCCGTGGGCGGCACGGTCGCGGCGGCGGCGGACGGCAGCCGGTTCGTGTGGAGCCCGGCGGAAGGCGCGGCCCCGCACTTCTCGGTGGGCTTCGGCACCAGTTGGACCGCGTCCCAGGGACTGCCGCAGGGCGCCAGGGTCGAGGCCGACCGGGTCGACCCCGACGTCTTCTACGGCGTCGCCGAGGGCACGTTCTACGTGAGCACCGACGGCGGCGCGACGTTCACCGCCTCGTCCGCCACGGGCCTGCCGGCCGGCGACGTACGCTTCGCGGCCGTTCCGGGCGTGAGCGGCGACGTGTGGCTCGCGGGTGGCGGACTGTGGCACTCCACGGACGCCGGTGCGACGTTCACCGAGGTCACGGGCGTGGCGGCGGACAACATCGGCTTCGGTAAGGCGGCCGAGGGCGCCGACTACCACGCGCTGTACAGCAGCGGTGTCGTCGACGGCGTGCGCGGTATCTTCCGGTCCGTCGACGCCGGCGCGACGTGGGTGCGGATCAACGACGACGACCACCAGTGGGCCTGGACCGGCTCCGCCATCGCCGGCGACCCGGACGTGTACGGGCGCGTGTACGTCGGGACGAACGGGCGCGGCGTCATCTACGGCGACACCTCGGAGCCCGGCGGCGGGGACCCGGGACCCGGCCCCGGGCCCGACCCCGAGGAGCCGCCCGCGGATGCCGACTGCACGGTCGGCTACCGGGTCGCGGGCCAGTGGGACGGCGGTTTCCAGGGTGAGGTCACGGTGACCAACACCGGGACGCGGCCGCTGTCCGACTGGCGGCTGTCATGGACGTTCCCCTCGGGGCAGCGCGTCGGCCAGATGTGGAACGGCAGCTTCACTCAGAGCGGCGGCGAGGTCACCGCCACTCCCGCGGCGTGGAACGCGACGCTACCGCCCGGCTCGGCCGCGACCCTGGGCTTCATCGGCAGCTGGACGGGCAGCAACGAGGCACCGCGTGCCTTCGCCGTGAACGGCACCGCCTGCGCAGGCGGCTGACGGCCACGGGCCCCGCACGGGTGGCGGACCGGCAGGGGCCGGTCCGCCCCCCGCACGCCACCCGGTAACGTCGGGGCGAGCGGAGTGGACCGGCGAAGGGGCTGGGTGTGACCGATATCGATCGTGTCGGAGTAGTGGGCTGCGGCCAGATGGGCTCGGGCATCGCCGAGGTGTGTGCGCGGTCAGGACTGGACGTCCGGGTCGCCGAGACCACGGGCGAGGCCCTGGAGCTGGGCCGCACCCGGCTGGTCAACTCGCTGGAGAAGGCGGCGGAGCGCGGCAAGATCAGCGAGGCGGAGCGGGACGCGGCGCTGGAGCGCATCACGTTCACGACGGACCTCGGCGAGTTCGCCGACCGCGATCTGGTGATCGAAGCGGTCGTGGAGAACGAGCAGGTGAAGACGGAGATCTTCCAGGTCCTCGACCAGGTCGTGACCCGGCAGGACGCGATCCTGGCCTCCAACACCTCCGCCATCCCCCTGGTGAACCTGGCGGTGGCCACCACCCGGCCGGCACAGGTGCTGGGCATCCACTTCTTCAACCCGGCGCAGGTGCAGCGCCTCGTGGAGCTGATCCCGGCGCTGACGACGTCGGAGGAGACGATCAAGCGGGCGGAGGCGCTGGTCGCCCGGGTGCTCGGCAAGCACCCGATCCGGGCGCAGGACCGTTCGGGCTTCGTGGTCAACGCGCTGCTCATCCCGTATGTGCTGGCCGCGGTCCGGATGTTCGAGTCGGGGGCGGCGACCAGGGAGGACATCGACAGCGGAATGGAGCTGGGCTGCGCGCACCCGCTCGGCCCGCTGAAGATCGCGGACCTGATCGGCCTCGACACGGTGACCTCGATCGCCGAGTCGATGTACACGGAGCTGAAGGAGCCGCTGTACGCGCCGCCGCCGCTCCTGCTGCGGATGGTCGCCGCGGGACAGCTGGGCCGGAAGGCGGGTGCGGGCTTCTACTCGTACGGCGGCTGAACGGGCTCCCGGCGGGGGCCGGGCCGGCTCCCGGAGGCACGTTCAGGAGGCGCGTTTGCGCCCGGCGGTCTTCTTCGCGGGTGTCTTCTTCGCCGCGGACTTCTTCGCGGCGCCCTTCCCGCCCGCCGCCTTCCCGGCCTCCGTCTGCCCGGCCGCCGCCTTCCCGGCCTCCGTCTTCTCTGCCGCCGCCTTCTTCGACTGGGTCTTCCGCGCGGTCTTCTTGGCCGGCGTCTTCTTCGCGGTCCGCTTCTCCGCGGACTTCTTGATCGGGTGGACGGTGGCCTCCCGGCCCTCCTCGTCCTCCGCTGTCTCGCCGCGGGACTCCCTGGCGCTGCGCACGCTGTCCTCCAGGGCGGACATCAGGTCGACGACCTTGCCGCCCTCGGGGGCGCCGACCGCGCTCAGGTCGGGGGCGGTGCCGGCGAGCTTGGCGCTGACCAGTGCCTCGACGGCCTCCCGGTACTCGTCGTGCAGCTCCGTCATGTCCACGGCGCCGAGGGTGTCCATCAGCGTGTAGGCCAGGTCGAGCTCGGCGTCCCGGACGGAGACCTGCTCGGTCGGGGCCAGGCCCGCGGCCGACCTGATCTCGTCCGGCCACAGCAGGGTGTGCATGCCCAGCACGTCCTCGTCGTCCAGGGCCCGGACGAGCGCCAGGTTCTCCCGGCCGCGCATCGCCAGCTTGGCGATGGCCCCGCGGCCGGCGCGCCGCAGCGCCTCGCGCAGGAGCACGTAGGGCTTGGCCGCACCCGCGTCGGCCGTCAGGTAGTAGGAGCGGTCCAGCTGGTACGGGTCGATGCTGTCGACGGGGACGAAGCCGAGGATCTCGACGGTCCGCGCCGTGGGCAGCGGCAGGGCGGCCAGGTCGTCGTCGGTGAGCTGGACGAGGGAACCGTCGCCCGTCTCGTACGCCTTGCCGATCTGGTCGCCGGACACCTCCTCGCCGTCGATCTCGCACACCTTGCGGTAACGGATCTTGCCCTCGTCCGCGGTGTGGATCTGGCGGAAGGAGACCGAATGGTTCTCCGTCGCGCTGACGACCTTGACCGGAATGGTGACCAGGCCAAATGATATGGAGCCCTTCCATATGGTTCGCATCATCTGCCCCTTTCATGCACTCTCAGGGTATGCCTGTCGTCACCGTGGAGGGGCGCCGTCTGCCGCTGTCCAACCTGGACAAGGTCATCTACCCGGACGGCACGACCAAGGGCGAGCTGCTCCACTACTACGCGGTCCACGGGAACGTGCTGCTGCCCCACCTCGTGCACCGCCCGCTGAGCCTGCTGCGCTACCCGGACGGGCCGGACGGCGAGACGTTCTTCACCAAGAACGTGCCGCCCGGCACGCCCGACTGGGTGAACACCGCGGACGTGCCGCGCTCCGGTGGCGGCACACTGCGGCAGGTGGTCGTGGCCGACCTGGCCGCGCTGGTGTGGGCGGCGAACCTCGTGGTCGAGTTCCACACGCCGCAGTGGCGCGCGGACGAGCCGGGGCTGGCGGACCGGCTGGTGTTCGACCTGGACCCGGGGGCCCCGGCCACCGTCGTCGAATGCTGCGAGGTGGCGCGCTGGCTGCGGGAGCGGCTGGCGGCCGACGGACTGACCGCCTACGCGAAGACGTCGGGCTCGAAGGGCCTGCACCTGCTGTGCCCCCTGCGGCCCGCCGCACCCTCGGCCAGGACCTCCGCCTACGCCAAGGGCCTGGCGGCCGAGGCCGCCGCGGCGCTGCCGGGGCTCGCCATCGCCACCATGGCGCGGCGGCTGCGGCCGGGCCGCGTGTTCATCGACCACAGCCAGAACGCGGCGCGCAAGACCACGGCGACGCCGTACACGCTGCGCGCCAGGGCCGCGCCGTTCGTCTCGGCACCGGTCACCTGGGACGAGATCGAGTCCTGCGCCGATCCTGACCGGCTGGTCTTCACCCTGCACGACCTGTCCGGCCGGCTGAGCCGGCACGGCGACCTGATGAGCGGCCTGGCCGATCCGCGCCGCGCGGGGCCGCTGCCGGCGGACGGCTGAGGCACCGCCTCCGCCCCGTGCCCGCCGGGGCGGCACACGGGGCGGCAAGGAACGGTGCTACGCGCCGCGCTGAGCCGCGCCGGTGCGCTCGACGGCGGCGGCGACCGCCGACTCGCGGGCCGCGGTGGCCTCCTCGGCGGTCAGCGTGCGGTCGGCGGCGCGGAACTTGAGCGCGTAGGCGAGGGACTTGCGGCCCGCGCCCAGCTGTTCACCGGTGAACACGTCGAACAGCCGCAGGGACTCCAGCAGGTCGCCCGCACCGGCCCGCAGCGCGGCCTCGACGTCCGCGGCGGGCACCGAGGCGTCCACCACCAGCGCGACGTCCTGCGTCGCGGGCGGGAACGACGAGACGGGCGGCGCGGTCGGCACACCGGAGGCGGCCTCCTCGATCAGGTCGAGGTCGGCCTCCATCGCGCACGCCCGCGCGGGCAGGCCCAGCGCCTTGATGACGCGCGGGTGCAGCTCCCCCGCGTGGCCGACGAGGGTCTTCTCCCCCGCCACCTCCGCGTACAGCGCGGCGCACCGGCCGGGGTGCCACGGCGCGTGCTGGTCGTTCTCCACGCTCAGCTCCACGCCCGCCTCCCGCGCGACGGTGCGCGCCGCCTCGATGGCGTCGGCCCAGTCCGCGGGGCGCCCGGCGCCCCACCAGCCGGCCCGTTCGCGGGCACCGGCGAGCACGGCGGCGACCCGCCGCGGCTGCCGCGGCAGCGCCGCGTCCAGGGCCGCGATCTCCTCGTCCGCGGGGCGGGCGGTGACGGGCAGCCGGACGGCGGTGCCCTCGTGCCCCGTGGGCCGGAACACCAGACCGGTCTCGAACAGGGCCAGCTCGTGACTGCCGCGGCCGTCGTTGCGGCGCAACGCGTCGAGCAGTCCTGGCAGCAGCGTGGTGCGCAGCGAGGGTGCCTCGTCGGAGAGCGGGTTGACCAGCCGGACGGTGGTGCGCCGGGCATCGCCCTCGGGCAGTCCGAGGGCGTCGAGCGCACCCGGGCCGAGGAACGGGTAGTTCAGCGCCTCGACATAGCCCGCGCCCGCCAGGGCCCGGCCGACCCGACGGTGCAGCCGCTGGCGCGCGTTCAGGCCGCGCCCGGCGGGCGGGCGGGGCAGCGTGGATGGCAGCGCCTCGTACCCCTCCAGCCGGATGACCTCTTCCGCCAGGTCGTTCGGATCGGTCAGGTCGGGGCGCCAGCTCGGCGGGGTGACGGTCAGCTCGTCGGTGCCGGCGACGTCGCAGCCGATCTCCTGGAGCCTGCGCACCACGGTCTCACGGCCGTAGGCGACGCCCGCCACCCGGTCCGGGTGGTCCGCGCCGATGACGATGCCGCGCGCGGCGGCGGGCGCGGCGACCTCGGTGACGCCGGGGTCCGCGGTGCCGCCGGCCAGCAGGACCAGCAGGTCGACGGCGCGCTGTCCGGCCGCCGCCGCGGCCCGCGGGTCGACGCCGCGCTCGAAGCGCCGGGCCGCCTCGCTCGACAGCTTGTGGCGGCGGGCCGTGCGGGCCACGGACACCGGGTCGAAGTGGGCGATCTCCAGAACGATCTCGGTGGTGCCCTCGGCCTGCCCGACCAGCGGCTCCTCCGTGGCGTCGGCGATCTCCGTGTCGGCGCCGCCCATCACCCCGGCCAGACCGACGGGACCGGAATTGTCGGTGATCACCAGGTCCTCGGGGTCGAGGGCGCGGGCGGCACCGTCCAGCGTCGTCAGCTTCTCCCCGGCCCTCGCCCTGCGCACCCCGATGGGCCCGCTCAGCCTGGCCCGGTCGTAGGCGTGCAGCGGCTGGCCCATTTCGAGCATCACGTAGTTGGTGACGTCGACGGCGAGCGAGATCGGCCGCATCCCGGCCTTCTGGAGGCGGCGTTGCAGCCACAGCGGCGCGTGCGCCTCGGGCCGCAGCCCGGAGACGGTGCGCACCACAAGACGGTCGCAGGCGGTCCGGTCCTCGACGTGCGCCGGGTAGCCGGCGTCGTTGGGCTCCGGCACGTCGAGCAGGGCCGGGTCGCGCAGCGGCAGGCCGAAGGCGGTCGCGGTCTCGCGGGCCAGGCCGCGCATGGACAGGCAGTAGCCGCGGTCCGGGTTCACCGAGATGTCGAGCACCTCGTCGACCAGCTCCAGCAGCTCGATCGCGTCGGTGCCGGGCTCGTGCTCGGGCGGGAGCACGAGGATGCCGTCGTGGTCGTCGCCGATGCCCAGCTCGCGGACCGAGCAGATCATGCCCTCGGAGACCTTGCCGTACGTCTTGCGGGCGGTGATCTCGAACCCGCCGGGCAGCACGCCGCCGGGCAGGATGACGGCGACCTTGTCGCCCTCCCGGAAGTTACGCGCGCCGCAGATGATGCTCTGCGGCTCGCCCGTTCCGTTGGCCGTGCCGACGTCCACCCGGCAGTAGCGGATGGGCTTCTTGAACTCGGTCAACTCCTCGATGGCCAGCACCTGGCCGACGACGAGCGGCCCGGTGAGGTCGGAGCCGAGCCGCTCCACGGTCTCGACCTCAAGACCGGCGGCGATCAGCCGCTCGGCCACGTCGCGGCCGGTCACGGCGGCGGGCAGGTCGACGTACTCCCGCAGCCAGGAAAGCGGGGCGCGCATCAGATCTCCATCCCGAACGGGCGGGTGAACCGCACGTCCCCCTCGATCATGTCCCGCATGTCCGCGACGTTGTGCCGGAACATCAGCATCCGCTCGATGCCGAAGCCGAACGCGAAACCGCTGTAGACCTCCGGGTCGATGCCGCAGGCGACCAGCACCCGCGGGTTGACCACGCCGCAGCCGCCCAGCTCGATCCAGCCCTCGCTCGAACACGTACGGCAGGGCCGGTCCGGATTGCCGACGGACTCGCCGCGGCAGCGGAAGCAGACCATGTCCATCTCCGCGGACGGCTCGGTGAAGGGGAAGTAGTCGGGCCGCAGCCGGGTGCTCATGCCCTCGCCGAACAGTGCCTGCACCATGTGGTCGAGGGTGCCCTTCAGGTCGGCCATGGTCAGGCCCTTGTCGATGGCGAGCAGCTCGACCTGGTGGAAGACGGGGGTGTGGGTCGCGTCCAGCTCGTCGGTCCTGAAGACCCGGCCGGGACAGATCACGTAGACGGGCGGCTCACGGTCCAGCATGGACCGGATCTGCACCGGGGAGGTCTGCGTCCGCAGCACCAGCCCTGACTCCTCGCCCGGCTTGCCGCCCTCGACGAAGAAGGTGTCGTGGGTGGAACGGGTGGGGTGGTCGGGCCCGATGTTGAGGGCGTCGAAGTTGAACCACTCGGCCTCGACCTCGGGGCCCTCGGCCACCTCGTAGCCCATGGCCACGAAGATGTCCTCGATGCGCTCCGCGAGCGTCGTCAGGGGGTGCCTGGCGCCTGCGGGGGCCCGGTCGTGGGGCAGCGTGACGTCCACCGCCTCCTCGACGAGGACGCGCTCGTCGCGCTCGGCCTCCAGCTCCTCGCGGCGGACGGCGAGCGCCTTGTTCACCGCGCCCCTGGACTGGCCGACGAGCTTGCCCGCCGCCGCCTTGGCGTGCGGCGGCAGGGCCCCGATCTCCCGGTTGGCGAGTGCGAGCGGCGAACGGTCGCCGGCGTGGGCGACCTTGACCTCGTTCAGCGCGTCGAGGCTGTCCGCGGCCGCGATGGCCGCGAGCGCCTCGTTGCGCACCCGCTCGACCACGTCCGGTTTCAGTGCCTCGACCTCGACAGGGTCGTACGACTTGTTGGGTGCCGACATCTCTTCCCGTGCTTCCGTGTGGCTTGGCCCCCGCCGCGCCCCCGGGGGTGTCCAGGGACCGAGTCTAAAGGGGCGCGTGCGACGTTGCGTACGCGGTGGAGCCCGCGGGAGCGGCCGGTGCGGATCGGAGTGATCAGGCGAGGAAGGCCGGGGTGCCCGCGGGCAGGATAAATCGGAAGCGGGCGCCGCCGCCCGAGGAGCGGCCGACGGTGACCGTGCCGCCGTGGGCCTCGACGATGCCCTTGACGATGTAGAGCCCGAGGCCGGTGCCGCCGCGGTCGCTGCCCCGCCAGAAGCGCGTGAAGACCCGGTGCATCGCCTCCTCGGGGATACCGGGTCCTTCGTCGCTCACGGTGACGGCCATGCCTTCCTGACGGGTCCTGGTGGGCGGTACACGGTCCATCTCGATGGTGACAGTTCCCCCGCCGTGCCGCACCGCGTTTTCCAGCAGGTTGACCAGTACCTGGTCGATCTTGTCCGGATCGGCCCACAGGCCCGGCAGCGGCTCGGGAATGCGCAGGGCGAAACGTTCCACGGGGCAGCCGCCGTTGACCATGGTCTTCACGTGTCGGCGGACCGCCTCGTCCAGCCGGACGGGCTGCCTGCGGATCTCCAGCCGGCCGGAGTCGATCCGGGAGACGTCGAGCAGCTCCGTGATGAGACGCGTGACGCGGTCGGCGTCGCCGTCCACGGTCTGGAGCATCAGTCGCTTCTGCTCGTCGGTGAACCGGTCCCACTTGTCGAGCATCGTCGCCGTGAAGCCCTTCACCGAGGTGAGCGGGGAACGCAACTCGTGGGCGACGGTGGCGATCAGCTCGGCGTTGCTGCGCTCGGTCCGCTTCCTGGCGTCGGTGCCGCGCAGCGCGACGACGAGCCGCCGCACCGGTCCCGAGGGGCGGGCACGGACATAGCGGGCGGTGACCAGGACTTCCCGGCCGCCGGGCAGCAGCAGATTCCGCTCGGGCTGTCCCGAGCGGGTGGCGAGACCGCGGTAGGGATCGGTCAGCCGCCACCACGGGCGGCCGTCGGGGTCCTCCAGAGGCAGCACCCGCTCGACGGGGCGCCCCAGGGCCTCATCGGAACGGTGCCCGGTGAGCCGCGCCGCCTCGGCGTTGAAGCAGATGACCTGTCCGAGCCGGTTGGCGACCACGAGACCGTCGGGAAGATCGTCGGGCCGCAGATCCAGCTGCCCGGCACCGGGTGCGGTGTCCATCCCCGTTCGCCCCTCTCCCGTGGGGGTACCCTCCCAGGCCGTCGGGGGCCGCGGGGAGGGTGTCAGCCTACTAGGGGCCCTGGGGCCCGCAGGAAGCATGCCTCATCCGTTGAACGCGCAATCACCGCGCGGGGGTCCGGCAGCCGCCGGGCGCGCGCTGGGCGCGTGCGGAGGCGTAGAGGCACACGGCCGCCGCCGTGGCGAGGTTGAGACTCTCGGCGTGGCCGTGGATGGGAACGCGGACCACCGCGTCGGCCAGCGCGCGGGTGCCCTCGGGCAGGCCCCACGCCTCGTTGCCGAAGATCCAGGCGGTCGGGCCGCCCATGGCGTCGGCGTCCAGTTCCGCGTCCAGGTCGCGGTCGCCGCCGCCGTCGGCGGCCAGCAGTCGCACACCCGCCGCGGCGAGCCCGCGCACGGCCTCCTCGACCGGCACGCCGACCGCCACGGGCAGGTGGAAGAGGCTGCCGACCGAAGCGCGCACCGCCTTCGGGTTGTACAGGTCGACCGAGGCGTCGGTGAGCACGACGGCGTCCGCGCCCGCGGCATCCGCACAGCGCAGCACCGTTCCGGCGTTGCCCGGGTCGCGGACGTGGGCGAGCACGGCGACCAGCCGCGGTCGGGCCGCCACGATCTCGGACAGGGGGCGGTCGAGGAACCGGCAGACGCCGACGAGACCCTGCGGGGTCACGGTCTGCGAAATGCCCGCGACCGCCTCGGGGGTGGCCAGGTGTATCCGCGCGCCGGCCGCCCGCGCGGCGTCGAGGAGGTCGGCGTGCCGCTCGGCGGCCTCCGGCGTCGCGAACAGCTCGACCAGCGTGCTCGCGCCGTCGGTCCGGTGCGCGACGGCCTCGCGCACCGCCTGCGGCCCCTCGGCGAGGAACCTGCGTTCCCGGCCGCGCAGGCTGCGCCGGGCCAGCCGCCGGGCGGCGGCCACCCGCGGGGCGCGCGGGGAGAACGGCTCGGCGGCAGGACCCATGGCAGGCGGCTCGATTCTGGGGCGGTGGGGAACGCGGGGGAAAACGAGGGACCCGCAGGCAGGGCCTGCGGGTCCGGTCACGCCGGGACGGGATGCGCGCGGCCCTCCCGGGGGCCGCGGGTCCGTCGCGTCAGGCGGCCTTGGGGGCGTTGACGTCGCTGGGAAGGGCCTTCTGGGCCGTCTCGACCAGCACGGAGAACGCGTTCGGGTCGTTGACCGCGAGGTCGGCGAGCATCTTGCGGTCCACCTCGATCTCCGCGGCCTTCAGGCCCTGGATGAACCGGTTGTAGGTGACGCCGTTGGCGCGGGCGGCGGCGTTGATCCGCTGGATCCACAGCTGCCGGAAGTCGCCCTTGCGCTTCTTGCGGTCGTTGTAGTTGTAGACGAGGGAGTGGGTGACCTGCTCCTTCGCCTTGCGGTACAGGCGGGAGCGCTGGCCGCGGTAGCCGCTGGCCTGCTCCAGAATCGCCCGGCGCTTCTTGTGGGCGTTGACTGCCCGCTTGACGCGTGCCACGTGAATACTCCTTGTAGCGGGGCCGCGGGATGGTCACGCGGCCCGGAAACGGATGGGGTCCGGCCTTCTCCTCGGGCGCCGCCGCCGGGGACCGGCGGGCGCGCCCGGCTCACCTGCCGAGAAGCTTCTTGATCCTCTTGGCGTCGGCCGGGGCCGTCTCCGTGGTGCCGGCGAGGCGACGGGTCAGCGTCGACGGCTTGTGCTCCAGGTAGTGACGGCGACCGGCGCGCTGGCGCATCACCTTGCCGGAACCAGTGACCTTGAAGCGCTTGCCGGTACCGGTGTGCGTCTTGTTCTTCGGCATGTCGCCGTACTCTCCTCGTCGTCTTGGTGCTGTGCCGCGGGGCGGCGTCCGGCTCAGGCGGACGCCTTCCCCTGCTGGCGCTCGGCCTTGCGGGCGGCCTGGGCCTCCCTGGCCTCGGCCATGGCCTCGGTCTTCTTCTTGTGCGGACCGAGAACCATGATCATGTTCCGGCCGTCCTGCTTCGGATTGGACTCAACGAAGCCCAGGTCCTGGACGTCCTCGGCGAGCCGCTGCAACAGCCGGTAGCCCAGCTCCGGGCGGGACTGCTCACGACCGCGGAACATGATCGTGATCTTGACCTTGTCCCCCTGCTTCAGGAACCGGACGACGTGACCCTTCTTGGTGTCATAGTCGTGCGGGTCGATCTTCGGCCGGAGCTTCATCTCCTTGATGACCGTGTGCGCCTGGTTCTTGCGCGCTTCACGGGCCTTCATGGCCGACTCGTACTTGAACTTTCCGTAGTCCATGAGCTTGCAGACCGGCGGGCGGGCGTTCGCCGCCACCTCGACCAGGTCCAGGTCGTACTCCTGGGCAAGCTCCAGGGCCTTGGCAAGCGGCACAATGCCGACCTGCTCGCCGCTGGGACCGACGAGTCGCACCTCGGGGACGCGAATCCGGTCGTTGATACGGGGCTCGGCGCTGATGGGGCCTCCTCGGTTGCGCCGCACGGATGTCTGGCGGACAGCCGTGCCGGAATAGATTGTGTGGACCGCCGCACGACGGCGTCAAAAAACGCCCCGAACGGCTCGCAGGCGGGGCTCCACAGACCGGGAGCACCACCGCGGCTCATCGCGGGGCGCAGCCTGACCAATGACCTGCCGACCCGGAGGGCCGATCAGGTGGGAGCGCGGAGCCTCCACTTGCGGGCCGGGCACATGGGTGTCCGGCCGGTCACTCACCATGTTACAGCACCCTTGCAAGGGATCGCACAGACTGCTAGCCCTGGGCCGCGGAGGGCACGCGGGGCGCTTAGGGTGGTCGGCATGAGCGACCCCAGTGGCCCCGAAGGTGACAGCATCGGTGGCATCGGTGGCATGGCCCGCGACATCGCGGAGGTGCCCGCCGTGGAGCTGATCACCACGGTCGCGGTGCACCTGATGAGCTCCGCCGCGGTCACCCTGGGCCTCGCCGAGGACGGCGAGGAGCACAAGGACCTCGACGAGGCCCGCAAGCTGATCACCGCGCTGGCCGGTCTGGTCACGGCAAGCGCGCCCGAGGTCGGCTCCTACCACGCCGCACCTCTGCGGGACGGCCTGAAATCCCTCCAGCTCGCCTTCCGTGAGGCGTCCGCGGTTCCGGACGAGCCGGGGGCGGGTCCAGGGGAGCAGTTCACCGGTCCCGTTCTCCCTTAGCGCGCCTGGCCTTCAGATCCGTCAGCCACTCGTCGCCCTGCGGGTGGACGATACGGTGCACGATCACCCCGAGGGCCGCGCCCACCAGCGGGGCGAGGATGAACAGCCACAGCTGCACCAGTGCGTCCCCGCCCGCGAACAGCGCGGGGCCGAGGCTGCGCGCCGGGTTGACCGAGGTGCCGGTCAGCGGAATGCCGATCAGGTGCACGACCCCGAGCGTGAGGCCGAGGGGCACCCCGTCGAAGCCCTTCAGCAGGACCCCGCGGGTGACCGAGAGCCACACGAAGACCAGCAGGAACGTCAGCATCGCCTCGACGACGAACGCGCCGCCGATGGACAGGCCGACCGCCGACCGGTCGCCGTAGCCGTTCGTGCCGAACGCCTCGCTCGTCTCCAGGCCGGGGACCTGGTGGGCGACCAGGAAGAGGAGTGCGGCGCCGACGATGGCGCCGAGGAACTGGGCCACCCAGTACCGGATCGCGGTCCGCAGGTCCATACGGCCGGACAGCAGCACGCCGAGCGTCACCGCCGGATTGAGGTGGCTGCCCGATACGGGGCCGAGCGCGTAGACGAGCCCCAGCAGTGCGAAGCCGAAGGCCAGGGCTATGCCCAGGGTGCCTATGTACTCTCCGGCCAGGACCGCGGAGCCGACCGCGAAGAAGACCAGGGCCAGTGTTCCCACGAATTCTGCCGCGAGCGGCTGCGGTTCGGTCTCGGCGGACATGCGCGCCCTCCTGTGCCTGACGTCGTCTCTGTCGCAGTCTGTGGCGGACGGGCGGCGGACGCACCCCCGGCCCCGCCATGCGGGTGGCGGGCCGCCCGGGTCAGCGGTGGTAGGCGGGCCCGCCGGGCAGTGCGCTGCCGGGGGGCAGCACGGCGATCTTCAGGCCGCGGACCAGGTGCGTGCGCAGTACCTCGTCGGCGGCGAGTGCCCGGGCGAGCCTGCCGACGGTTTCCGCGGCGGGGGCCCGTTCCGCCAGGACCAGGGCGAGTGTGCCGTCGGCTTCGTCGCCGGGGCCGCCGGGCACCAGGCGGGCGGCGTCCACCGCGGGCTCGGCCCGCAGCACCTCGTGGACGGCCCGTTCGACGGCGGGCCCCGCGGCGGGGGTGCCGGCCGCGGCCACCGTGCGCAGCGCGGGACCGGCCAGGGTGTAGGCGACCGGCCCCGCGACATCGAGCACGAGGGCGCCCGCGCCCTCCTGGACGGCGGCGGACAGGGCCTGTCGCACGGTGACGGCGACGGGTCTCGCGTCGCCGCGCCAGCGCGCCAGGGTGTCCGTGGCGGTGAAGACGGGCAGGGCGCGGCGGCCGTCGGGAACGGCGAGGGTGAGGACGGCCATGTCGCTGCTCTTCTCCCGGCGGAGCCCGTCGGGGCCGGTCTCGGCCTCGCCGAGCACCGCGACCACGGGGACCAGCAGTCTCGCCCCGCGGAGTGCGGCGAGGAGCGCGGGCTCGGCCGCCGGGTCGGCCGACCAGTCGGCGAGGGCCTGCCGCAGGGCCGGGTCGGCCGTTCCGTCGTCGTCGGCGAAGGCCGGCCTGGGGATGTTCTTGGGCGCCACCCGACGAGGGTATGCGAGGCCGTGCGCCGTCCCGCACGCGGTCGCCCCCGGCGGGCAGGGCGACCACTGTTACGCGTTCTTCATGCGGGAGGCGATGACTCGTGCACATGTGCGGGATAACGTGCCGCCATGAGTCTGTCGCGGCGGTTCCGCCCTGCCCTGGTGGTGCACACCGCGCTCGCCACCACGCTGCTGGCCGCGACCGCCGCCGGGGACTCCGGTTCGCTGCCGGGGCAGGCCGAGGGCGTTCAGCGGCCGGACGACTCCGCCGACTGGGCCGGGGCGGGCACCGATGACCGGGCCGTGGCGCCCGACCGGCTCTCCTCCGGCACCTCCCCCAGCCTGCTCACGCCCGGCGCCGCTCCGGACGCGCTGCTGGCCGAGGCCGTGGACCCGCTCCTGGTCGGCATGGCCCGGGTGTCCGTCTCGGTGCAGCCGCTCGACGGCGGGGAGGGCGCCGCGTTCGGCGGGGAGCTGTTCGACACCGCGAGCATCGTCAAGGTCGACATCCTCGCCGCGCTGCTGCTCCAGGCGCAGGACGCCGGGCGGACGCTGACGTCCGTGGAGCGGGCGCGGGCCGAGGTGATGATCGAGCAGAGCGACAACGACGCGACCGACGCGCTGTGGCTGTCCATAGGCGGCGCGGACGGGCTCGACGCGGCCAACCGGCGCCTCGGGCTCACCGCGACGACGGCGGGCGGCGGCGGCCACTGGGGGCTGACGCAGACGACGAGCAAGGACCAGATGACGCTGCTGCGCGCCATATACGGCGAGCGTTCCGTGCTCAGCACGGAGGCGAGGGCTTACCTTAGGGAGCTGATGGGCGGGGTCGTCGAGGGGCAGCGCTGGGGGATATCGGCCGCCGCCGACGGCGGGGCCTTCGAGCTGAAGAACGGCTGGCTGCCGCGCACCGGCACCGAACGGTGGGACGTCAACAGCATCGGCCGGGTCACCGCGGGCGGGCGGGAGTACCTGGTGGCCGTGGTGTCCGACGGCCACGTCTCGCTGGAGGCCGGGATCTCGGTGGTGGAGGCCGCCGCTCGGGCGGCCGTGGCCTCGGTCAGCGAAGAGGCGGGCCGGGCTCGGCAGCCGGGCGCCTGATCCGTTCCCGCCACCGGGCGATGCGCCCGGTCATCAGCGCCACCGACGCGCCGAGCAGCAGCACGCCGAGACCGCCGGAGACCGGCGCGAGCCACGCCGTGCCGTCCGGGCCCGCGTCCTCGCCGCGCGGTCCCGGGCCGAAGTACTCGGCGCCGTGCGGCTCCGCGGCGGGTTCGAGCGGCCGCGGGGCCAGCCCGGCCGCCGCCTCGATGGCCGCGGCGGGGTCGACGGTGCCGCTGCCGAGGGCGTCGTTCCGGCCCTCCTGCGGCGAGTTCCGCGCGGTGCTCGCGAGCAGGGTGCGCACCTGGGCGGGGGTCAGGTCGGGGTGGGCGGCCAGCAGCAGCGCGGCCGAGCCGGAGACGAACGCGGCCGCCGCGGACGTTCCCCAGCCGGTGTAGTACTCGCGGTCGGGGTCGGCGACGATCACGTCCTTGCCCGGGGCGCAGACGGTGGCGTACCAGCGGCGCGTGGAGAACTCGGCGGGGCTGCCGCTGCGATCCACCGCGGCGACCGCGATGACGCCCGGATACCCGGCGGGGTAGGAGACCGGGTCGCCGCTCTCGCCGCCGTTGCCCGCGGAGGCGACGACGACCGCGCCCCTGGCCAGGGCGTAGCGGACGGCGGCGTCCTCCTCCGGGTCGGGGTGGGCGGACTCGCTGTCGTCGCCCAGCGAGAGGTTGATGACGTCGGCGCCCTGGTCGGCGGCCCAGCGGATGCCCTCGGCGAGTGCGCCGGAACGCGTCTCGCGGGCCTCGTCGCGCTGCGGGTCGTCGTCTTCGAGCAGAACGCGGACGGGCAGGATGGTCGCCTCGGGGGCCACGCCGATGATGCCCGAGTCCCGGCCCGCACCGTGTCCGCGGCCCGCGATGATCCCGGCCATGGCCGTGCCGTGCGCGGCCCACTGCGGGTCGCCGGGCGAGGCCCCCATGTCGACGAAGTCCGCGCCGCTGCGCACGCCGCCGACGAGGTCGGGGTGGGTGGCGTCGACGCCGGTGTCGAGCACGGCGACGGTGACGCCCGCACCGCGGGTCGTCGCCCAGGCCGCGGGCGCGTTGACGGCGTCGAGGGCCCACTGCTGCTGGTCGCGTATGGAGTCGGCGCGGGCGGGCGCGGCGCCGGGCAGCGTTCCCGCGGCCAGGGCGGCGGCCACGGCGAGGGCCGCGGCGGCCCGGCGGGCGCGGAGTGCTGTCATTCCGGCTCCCTGGTGTACGTGTCGGCAGCGGCGCGCAGGCCCCGCTCGACGTGCCCGGCCAGCGCTTCCGCGTCGTGGCCGAGGCCGGCGCGGGCGGCGGTGGTGTCCCGGCCCTCCGCCGTGGCCTCGGCGACGGGCTGGGGGGCGGCGAAGGGGCGGCCGTCGGCGAACCCGGTGACCGACCAGACCACGACGGGCAGGTCGGGCACCACGCCGATGCGCCAGCTGGCCCGTTGGTCGGCGCCGAAGTCCTCGGCCGGGGTGCCGGGGGCCGCGTAGGGCAGGGGCAGCAGGTCGGTCCTCGTGTCCAGGCCCTCGTCGGTGAAGCGCGCGTCGAGCGCCGCCATGTCGTCGGTGTCGGCCTCGGTGAACAGCAGGCCGACCGTGGTGACGGTGGTCTCGGTCTCGTCCGCGTAGGTGGCGCGCAGCAGCCGGTGACAGCCGACGGCGGACAGCACCTCGGTGAGCAGCGGGTCGAAGGCGCCTTCGCAGGTGCTGTCGGGGGCGACGGCGACCCGCACCCACCGCCGGTCGGCGCCGCCGGGGCCGGCCTCCTCGCCCGTGATCTCCGGCGGGAACAGCCGGTCGACGGGTACCTCGCGCCACAGGCCGCGGCGTTCGTCGAACTCGGCCTGCACGGAGGTGCGGTCGTCGCCGTCCGCGAGCCAGGTGCCCGCGGCGGCGCCGCCGAGCAGGCCGGTGCCGAGTACGCCGCAGATGAGGGCGGTGGCCAGGCGGGTGGAGGGGCGGGCGGTGACGGCGTGCACGAAGGCCGCGGCCGGGTTGCGGCGGCGGGCGGGCGGACCGCCGGGGTCGGCGGACGGACTGTGGGTCACCACCGGCAGCTCCACGGGCAGCGGGGGCGCGGAGGGGCGCGGCGGCCCCGGGGGACGCGGCGGGGCGGCGGGGCGCGGCGGGCCGGCCGGTCTGGGCGGGGCGGCGGGGGCCGACGGTGTCAGGGGCGGCAGCGGTGAAGACCGCGGTCCCTGCTCGGTGTTCATCCCCGCCCTCCCAGGACGCCCGGCATTCCGCTGGTCGCGCTCGACTCGGTCACTCTACGGGCGTCGGCTCAGGCTTCGGTACCTGGCCCGGTGGCGGCGGCCTGCGCGCCCGTGACGATACGGTCGATGTCCTCGACCGGAGGGGCGTCGTCCGCGATGTCGATGGCGCTTCTGATGACGACGAGGGCCCCGCTGTCGTCCGCGGCGGGGAAGGCCACGGACTCCACGTGGCCGCTCGTCCCCGAGGCGGTCTCGATCCGGGTGCGGACGCGGAAGCCGTCCTGTCCCGCGACTTCGACCGGCTCGGCGAGCACTTCCTCCCGGTCGGTGACGGCGCCGAAGCTGCCCTCGCTGTAGGCGTCGCTCTCGTTCGCTCCGATGTCCGCCCTGGCGTACTCCTCGGGGGACACGTCCGCCGCGCCGGGGATGACGCTGAGGAAGACGCCGCCGTGCACGCAGCCGGCCGCGCTCTGGCCGGGGCAGTCGTAGCGGCCCGAGGTGAGGGCGATGCCACCGCTGTAGTCGCCCTCCTCCCAGCCGTCGAGCACGGGCAGGACGACGCCGCCGCTCTCGGCGTTGGTGTAGGGGCCCGCGTCGCCGCGCGGGTCGTCGGGCTCCTCCTGGCCGAACGGTCCCTCGGCGTCCTCCTCCGCGTCCCCCTCGGAGCCGCCGTCCGGGGCTTGTTCGGCCGGGGCACTGGACTCGCCGAACGGCCGCCCCGCCTCGGAGTCCTCGTCATCGCCCCCGGTGAGCGCCACCGCGCCGACGACGACCAGTGCCGCGGCGAGCACGATCCCGCCGGCGATGACCGCGAGCCGCCGCCCGTCGCGGGCGGGCGGCGGCGGGCCGCCGAAGGTCGACCCCGGCACCGGCTGCCCCGGGTACGGCTGGGGCGGGTACGACTGCCCCTGGTACGGCTGGGCGGGGAACGGCGGCGGGGCCGCGGGCGGCGGGCCGCCGAGAGGCGCGTTGCCGGGGAGGGTCGGCGGCTGCGAGAGGGGCGCCTGCGCCGCCCGGGTCTGCGCGGTCCACGCGGAGCCGTCCCACCAGCGTTCGGGTGCCTGGCCGTGGCCCGCGTGGCCGGGATCGGGGTACCAGCCGGGCGGAGTCGTCATGCTCACAGAGGGAAACTTCTCACACCCCGGCCGTCACGGCCACCTCCCGGCGGGCTACATCGGCGTGACATACGCGCCCGAAATACCGCCGTCCACAAGGAATTCGGCGGCATTGACGAATGACGAGTCGTCACTGGCGAGGAAGGCGACGGCCGCGGCGATCTCCTCCGGCTCGGCGAAGCGTCCCATCGGCACGTGGACGATGCGGCGGGCGGCCTGCTCCGGGTTCTTGGCGAACAGCTCCTTCAGCAGCGGGGTGTTGACGGGCCCGGGACACAGCGCGTTGACGCGGACGCCCTCGCGGGCGAACTGGACGCCGAGTTCGCGTGACATCGCCAGCACGCCGCCCTTGGAGGCGGTGTAGCTGATCTGGGAGGTGGCCGCGCCCATGACCGCGACGAAGGACGCGGTGTTGATGACGGAGCCGCGGCCCTGGCGGCGCATGTAGGGGATCGCGGCCTTGCAGCACAGGTAGACGGAGGTGAGGTTCGCCTGCTGGACGCGCTGCCAGGCGTCGAGCCCCGTGGTGAGGATGGAGTCGTCCTCGGGCGGCGAGATTCCGGCGTTGTTGAAGGCGATGTCGATCGAACCGTAGGTGTCGTCCGCGGTCTTGAAGAGGGCGTCGACCTGCCGGGGGTCGGTCACGTCGGCCCGCACGAACAGGCCGCGCGTCTCCGCGGCGGCGGCCTCGCCGCGTTCGGCGTCGATGTCGGCGCACACCACGTGGGCGCCCTCGGCGGCGAGCCGGCGCGCGCTCGCCAGGCCGATGCCGCTGCCCGCGCCGGTGACGACGGCCGTGCGGCCGGTGAGGCGGCGGGGCACTGCGGTGGCTTCGGTCACGGTGTCTCCTGTTCGCCGTCGGTGCTTCTCGTCGGTCGTTCTCGTCGGTCGTTCTCGTCAGTCGTGCTGGGTGCTGAAGAACACGTTCTTGGTCTCGGTGAAGGCGCGCAGCGCGTCGGGGCCGAGTTCGCGGCCGAGCCCCGACTGCTTGTAGCCGCCGAAGGGAGTGGCGTAGCGAACGCTGCTGTGGGAGTTGACGGAGAGGTTGCCCGCGGCGACGGCGCGGGAGACGCGGATGGCGCGGGCGGCGTCGGTTGTCCAGATGGAGCCGGCCAGGCCGTAGTCGGTGGCGTTGGCGAGCCGTACCGCCTCCTCTTCGTCGTCGAAGGGCGTGACGACGGCGACCGGGCCGAAGATCTCCTCGGCGGCGGCGCGTCCGTCCGCGTGGTGCGCTTCGAGCACGGTCGCCGGGTACCAGTAGCCCCGGCCCGCGGGAACGGTGCCGCGGATGGCGGCGGGTGCGTCCTCGGGCACGTAGCCGCGCACGCGGGCCAGCTGGGCCGCGGAGATCAGCGGGCCCATCGCGGTCGCGGGGTCGGCGGGGTCGCCGACGGTGACGGCGTGGACGGCGGGTTCGAGGAGCGCGAGGAAGTGGTCGTAGACGGTGCGCTGGACCAGGACGCGGCTGCGCGCACAGCAGTCCTGGCCCGCGTTGTCCAGGAACGAGGCGGGCGCGGTGGCCGCGGCGCGCGCCAGGTCGGCGTCGGCGAAGACGATGTTGGGGCTCTTGCCGCCGAGTTCGAGGGTGACGCGCTTCACCGTGGCCGCGCAGCGGGCCATGATGGCGCGGCCGACGGCGGTGGAGCCGGTGAACGCGATCTTGGCCACCTGCGGGTGGTCGACGAGTGCGGTGCCGGTGACGGGGCCCGCGCCCGGCAGCACCTGGAACAGGCCCTCGGGCAGCCCGGCGTCCAGGGCGAGGGCGGCCAGCCGCAGCGCGGTGAGCGGGGTGGTCTCCGCGGGCTTGAGCAGCACGGCGTTCCCGGCGGCGAGGGCGGGCGCGGTGCCCCAGGCGGCGATGGGCATGGGGAAGTTCCACGGGGCGATGACGGCGACGACGCCGAGCGGCTCGTGGAAGGTGACGTCGAGGCCGCCGTCGACCGGGATCTGCCGGCCCGTCAGGCGTTCGACGCCGCCCGCGGCGTAGTCGAGGAGGTCGCGGACGTTGCCCGCCTCCCAGGCGGCCTGGCCGAGCGGGTGTCCGGCCTCGGCGACTTCGAGCCGGGCCAGCTCCTGGCCCGCGGCGTCGACGGCCGCGGCGAACCGTCGCAGGAGCCGCGCCCGGTCGGCGGGGGCGAGCGCGGCCCAGCGGTGCTGGGCCGCGGCCGCGCGGCGGACGGCCGCGTCGACCTCGGCGGGGGCGGTGGCGGGAACGGTGGCGATGACCTCCTCGGTCGCCGGGTTGATCACCCGGTGCTCGTCCGCAGGTTCCGGTGTCGGGCTCGGCACGGTGCGCACGGTGCTCACGGTCCTCACAGGCGCTCGAAGGAGCGGTACCGCTCCCAGTCGGTGACGGCGGTGTCGTGTGCTTCCTGCTCGACGCGGGCCATGTTGGCGTAGTGGTCGACGACTTCTTCGCCGAACGCGTCCCGCGCCAGCGTGCTCGCGCGCCACAGCGCGGCGGCGTCGCGCAGTGCGGCGGGCACGTGTTCCGCGTCGCCGGTGTAGGCGTTCCCCGTGCAGGGCTCGGGCAGTTCGAGCCGCCGCTCGATGCCGTGCAGTCCGGCCGCGACCATGCCGGCGACGGCGAGGTAGGGATTGACGTCGCCGCCGGGCAGCCGGTTCTCCAGGCGCAGCGAGGCGCCGTGGCCGACGACGCGCAGCGCGCAGGTGCGGTTGTCCGGGCCCCAGGCGACGGCGGTGGGGGCGAAGGAGCCGGGCCTGAAGCGCTTGTAGGAGTTGATGTTCGGGGCGTACAGCAGGCTGAGTTCGCGCAGCGCGGCGAGCTGGCCGGCGAGGAAGTGGCGCATGGTCGCGGACATGCCGTGCGGCGCGGCGGGGTCGGCGAAGACGGGCCGGCCCGCGGCGTCGCGCAGCGAGAGGTGGACGTGGCAGGAATTGCCCTCGCGCTCGTCGTACTTGGCCATGAAGGTGAGCGCCACGCCCTCCTGGGCGGCGATTTCCTTGGCGCCGGTCTTGTAGATGGCGTGCTGGTCGCAGGTGGTGAGCGCGTCGGCGTAGCGGAACGCGATCTCGTGCTGGCCGAAGTTGCACTCCCCCTTGGCCGATTCCACGGTCAGGCCCGCGCCGCCCATCTCGTTGCGTATGCGGCGCAGCAGCGGCTCGACGCGGCCGGTGCCGAGCACGGAGTAGTCCACGTTGTACTGGTTGGCCGGGGTCAGGTCGCGGTATCCGGCCCGCCATGCCTGCTCGTAGGTGTCGCGGAAGATCATGAA
Source organism: Streptomyces johnsoniae (assembly GCF_031845565.1). Classification (NCBI taxonomy): domain Bacteria; kingdom Bacillati; phylum Actinomycetota; class Actinomycetes; order Kitasatosporales; family Streptomycetaceae; genus Streptomyces; species Streptomyces johnsoniae. Next base: position 369,747 of record NZ_JAVREV010000004.1, read on the forward strand.
TTCGAGTTCCGTGCCGACCTGGGCGGTCCAGCCGTGCCCGGCGAGCCGGTCGAGCTGGCGGCGCAGGATCTGCCGCGGGGAGGCCGCCACCGGTGCGCCGTCGTGCCAGGCGAGGTCCGCGGTGGCCATGGCGGTGCCGGGGTGCCAGGGGACGCGGCGCGTCGTGGCGGGGTCGGCGTGCAGGGCGAAGTCGCCGTAGCCGCGTTCCCAGGACGACATGGCGTAGCCGCCGACGGTGTTCATGTCGGTGTCCACGGCGAGGAGGTAGTTGCAGCCCTCGGTGCCGTTGCGCAGGACCTCGTCGAGGAAGAAGCGGGCGGCGAACCGCTTTCCCGTCAGGCGGCCCTGCATATCGGTGAACGCCAGGACGACGGTGTCGAGTTCACCGAGGTCGACGAGGGCCCTCAGCTCCTCGATGGGGAGCGGGGGTGTGCGCATCGCCACGTCAGGGGCCTCCTGTCGCTCCAGCCGGAGGCCATAAGGTAGCGGCGCAGACCATTGATTGGGAAGTGGGTCCGATGGACGACGGCGGGGACGCGGCGACGCGGAACCGGCTGGCGGGCGTGCTGCGGCCGGTGCGCGCGGGGAACGGGTTCGAGGAGGCGCTCGCACAGGTGCTCCAGGTGCTGCGGCTCGGCCTGGTGCCGGACGGCGGGCGGCTGCCCGCGGAGCGGGAGCTGGCCGGGCTGCTGGGGGTGAGCCGGGTGACGCTGCGCGAGGTGCTTCGGGTGCTCCAGGACGAGGGGCTGGTGGAGAGCAGGCGCGGCCGGTACGGCGGCACGTTCGTGCGCCCGCGCCCCGCGCCGGCGCGCGACGGCGCGGCCGCGGAGCTGCGGCGGCGGATCGCGGCCGTGGACGTGGAGGACGTGCTGCGGCTGCGGGAAGTACTCGACGTGGGGGCCGCGGGCCTGTGCGCGGAGAGCAAGCTCGGCCCGGCCGCGGCGCGGCGGCTGCACGCGGCGCTCACCGGGACGGGCGAGGCGCCGCCGGCGGAGTACCGGCGGGCGGACACGCTGCTGCACCTGACGCTGGCCGAGCTGTCGGGCTCCCCCTCGCTCGCCGCGCAGTACGCGGCGGTCAGGGCCACGGTGAACGACCTGCTCGACGGCATTCCGCTGCTCGTGCGCAATCTGGCGCACTCGCAGGCGCAGCACGCCGCGCTGGTGGCGGCGGTGCTCGGCGGCGACGCGCAAGGGGCGCGCGAGGTGATGCGCGAGCACTGCGCGGGCACCGCGGCGCTGCTGCGCGGCTTCCTGTCCTGAGGCCCGCGCCGCGCCATCCGCAACGACCGCTCGGCGCAGGGGGTCTTGCGCCGCCTCCCGGCAGCCGCAAAGGTATGCGCCCATACCTTTCTGATCCTCCGCGGCACCAGGCGGGAGCGGCCCATGACCGAAGGCAGCGAGTCGAGGCCCGTACACGGCGGAGCCCCCGGACCGCCGCCCGGCGGCGGGCACGACTCCGCGGACGCGGCCTATCTGAGACGGCGCGCGCTGCGCGCCGGAAGCGCGGGACCGCTGCTGCTGACCGGGCTCGGCGTCGCCTACGTCGTCTCCGGCGACTACGCGGGCTGGAACTTCGGCCTGGCGGAAGGCGGTTTCGGCGGTCTCGCGGTCGCCGCCGTGCTGATGGGCCTGATGTACACCTGCATGGTCTTCGCGCTGGCCGAACTCGCCTCCGTCCTGCCGACGGCGGGCGGCGGCTACGGGTTCGCCCGGCGCGCCCTCGGCCCGTGGGGCGGATTCCTCACCGGAACGGCCATCCTCATCGAGTTCGTGCTCGCTCCGGCGGCCATCTCCATCTTCATCGGCGACTACGTCGAATCACTCGACCTGTTCGGCCTGACCTCCGGCTGGCCGGTCTACCTGGGCTGCTTCGTCATCTTCCTGGCCATCCACCTGTGGGGCGTCGGCGAGGCGCTGCGGTTCAGCCTGGTCGTGACCGCCGTCGCGGTGGTGGCGCTGCTGGTGTTCGCGGTGGGCGCGTTCGCCGAGTTCGACGCGAGTGGGCTCGACGACATCCCCGTAGACGAGGACGCGTTCGGCTCCGGCTCCTGGCTGCCGTTCGGGCTCATGGGCATCTGGGCCGCGTTCCCCTTCGGCATGTGGTTCTTCCTCGGGGTCGAGGGCGTGCCGCTGGCCGCGGAGGAGACGAAGGACCCGGCGCGCACCCTGCCCAGGGCCATGGCCTGGGCGATCCTCGTGCTGCTCGTGCTCGCCGTGCTGACATTCCTGGCCGCGGCGGGGGCGCGCGGCTCGGCGGCGGTGCAGTCCGCGGGCAATCCCCTGGTCGCCGCGCTCGAACCGGACGGCGAGACCACGGCGTTGAGCCGCTTCATCAACTACGCGGGGCTCGCGGGTCTCGTGGCCTCGTTCTTCTCCCTGGTCTACGCGGGCTCGCGGCAGCTGTTCGCCCTCTCCCGCGCGGGCTATCTGCCGCGCTTCCTGTCCCTGACCAGCCGCCGCAAGGCGCCGTACCTGGGCCTGCTGCTGCCGGGCGCGCTGGGCTTCGGCCTGGCCGCGGCGACCGGCGACGGCGCGCGCATGCTGAACGTCGCGGTCTTCGGCGCCACCATTTCGTACGCGCTGATGACGCTGTCCCACATCGTGCTGCGCCGCCGCGAGCCGGACCTGCCGCGCCCGTACCGCACCCCCGGCGGCATCGTGACGTCCGGCGTCGCGTTCACGCTGGCGCTGGCCGCGCTGGTCGCGACGTTCCTCGTGGACCGCGAGGCCGCGTTCATCGCGCTCGGCGTGTACGTGGTGGCGCTCGGCTACTTCGCCTTCTACAGTCGGCACCGCCTGGTGGCCGCCGCGCCCGAGGAGGAGTTCGCGGCGCTGGCCGCGGCGGAGGCCGAACTCACCCGCGACTGAGGGAGTATCCGATGCCACGGCCGCTCATCGGCGTCAGCACCTACCTGGTGGAGTCGGCGCGTTGGGACGCGTGGCGGCAGCCCGCGGCGCTGCTCCCGGCCGCCTACCACCTGATGGTGCAGCGCGCCGGCGGCCTGGCGGCCCTGCTGCCGCCGGACGCGGAACCGGCCGCGGCACGCGGCGCGGTGGCCCGGCTCGACGGCCTGGTGATCGCGGGCGGCCCCGATGTGGACCCGGCGCGCTACGGCGCGCCCCGCGACCCGCGCACCGGGCCGCCCGCGCCGGAGCGCGACGCGTGGGAACTGGCGCTGATCGAGGCCGCGCTCGCCTCCGGGGTGCCGCTGCTCGGCGTGTGCCGCGGTATGCAGCTGCTGAACGTGGCCCTCGGCGGCACACTGCACCAGCATCTGGACGGCCACGCCGGGCCGCCCGGGACCTTCGCGGAACACGAGGTGCGCCCCGTTCCCCGAACCCTGCTCGCCACGGTGCTGCCCGGCCCGGCGCGCGTGCCCACGTACCACCACCAGGCCGTGGACGCGCTCGGCCGCGGCCTGGTCCCCGCGGCCGTGGCGGCGGACGGCACCGTGGAGGCCGTCGAGCTGCCGGGCGCGGACGGCTTCGTCCTCGCGGTGCAGTGGCACCCCGAGGCGGGCGGCGACCTGTCGGTGATGCGCGCCCTGATCGCGGCGGCCTGTCGGTGATGCGCGCCCGGATCGCGCTGACGCGTCAGGGCGCCGGCGGCCGCGCGGCCGCCAGGGCGGCGGACAGCACGGCCGGTGCCTCGATCAGCGACGGGCCGTACCAGGTCAGGTGACGGCCGCTGACCAGGGCCGCGGGCAGGCCTGGGAACGCCTCGGGTCCGTCGTCGGCCGCGAACGCGTACGGCTCGTCGGGCAGGACGACCAGGTCGGCACGGCCAGGGGCGGCCAGCTCGGCGAGCGGAACGCGCGGATAGCGCTCGGCGTGCCCCGCGTACAGGTGGTGCACGCCGAGCCGCCGCAGCACGTCGCCCGCGAAGGTGTCCCGGCCCAGCACCATCCACGGACGCCGCCACACCGGCACCACGGCCGTGCGCGGCGGGTGCGCGGGCCGGACGGCCCGCCAGGCCGCCTCCGCCTCCGCCAGCCACGCGGGCCGCGGCAGGCCGCACGCGGCGAGCACGCGCGTCAGCTCGGGGAACGCGTCCTGGAGCGTCCGCACCCGGGTGACGAGAACGGTCAGGCCGGCCGCGCGCAGCGCCCGGAGGTCGGGCGCGCGGTTCTCCTCCTCGTTCGCGATCACCAGGCCGGGCCGCAGCGCCGCGATGCGCGCCACGTCGGGATTCTTGGTGCCGCCGACGCGGGTGACCGCCAGGTCGGCCGGGTGGCTGCACCAGTCGGTCGCCCCGGCCAGCAGGCCGGGGGCGGTCGCGGCGACGGTCTCCGTCAGCGACGGCACCAGGGAGACGACCCGCTCGGGACGCCGCCCCCGGCCGGTCGCGGGCCCGGTCACCGCGCCGCGGGCTCCGGCTCCGCCGCCTCTTCCTGCTGCTGCTCGGCGGCGGCCTTGCCGCCGGGCAGCACGCGGGCCAGCCAGTGCGAGCGGCCGGCGACCAGCGGGGCGACCACGGCCAGGATGAGCACGTAGCCGGCGATGAACGGGGACAGCCGCGGATCGAGCCCGGCCGCCGCCGCCATCGTGGCGAGAATCAGCGCGAACTCGCCGCGGGCCAGCAGCGTGGTGGCCACGTTCGCCGTCGGTCCCGGGCCGAAGCCGTAGATCCGCGCGGTGAACAGACCCGCGAGCAGGTTCATCGTGAGAGTGACGACGACGGCGGCGAGCACCGGCCAGATCACGCTCGGCAGGTCGCCGGGGTCGATCGACAGGCCGAAGCCGAAGAAGAAGATGGCGGCGAACGCGTCCCTCAGTGGATGCACCAGGTGGAGGATGCGCCCGCGGGAGCCGGTGTTGCCCAGGATCAGGCCGACCATGAACGCGGCGATGGCGTCGGCGACCCCGAACTTCTCGGCGATCCCGGCCACGAGCACGGCCGCACCGAGGAAGGAGATCACCAGCAGTTCGTTGTCCTTGGTGTCGAACAGCCGGCCGACGATGCCGGTCCCCCAGCGGGCCGCCACGGCGAGCAGCAGGAGGAAGCCGAAGGCCTTGCCGATGTCGGCGAGCATCGCGCCCACATCGTCGGCGCCGGAGATCACCGGCTGGAGGGCCGCCAGGTAGAGGGCCAGGAAGATGTCCTCCACCACGATGATGCCCAGGATCGGCTTGGTCTCCGGATTCCCGATGCGTTTGAGGTCGACGAGCACCTTGGTGACGATCGCCGATGAGGAGATGCCGAGGACACCGGCCAGGACGAGCGCCTCCGAGGTGCCCCAGCCCAGGGCGAAACCGAACGCCAGGCCCGCTCCCACGTTCAGCGCGAGGTAGGCGGAGCCGGCCACCACCATTTTGCGGCCGCCGGTCTTGAGGTCGTCCATGTGGAATTCGAGACCGAGGTAGAACAGCAGCAGCACCAGGCCGAGGGCCGAGAGCATCTCCAGGTCGTGCGGGTCCTCCAGGAGCACGAAGCCCGGGGTGTTGGGGCCGAGGAGTATCCCGGCGAGGATGAACAGCGGGATGGTGGGCAGCCCTATGCGCCCGCCGAGGCGGGCGAGGATGGCGGCGGCGACGAAGGCGCCGCCCATGGCGACGAGCGTGTCAGCGTGTCCCATGACTCTCACCCCTCACAGGCGGTAGCAGGAATCGGGCGGGGGCCGGGTCGGGCGGGCGTCGGAAAGCGGATGGCTCCTCCTTGGCGTCCGGACGGCTCGGTCAGGTGAGCGTCAAGAAAGCGTTAATACTTAGCTTACCAAACGATTTTTTCGGCCCCCAGGGCGCCGTACCCCCCGGCCCCCGTACGGCATGATCCGGTGTGTGACCCGACGACTCATGCTGCTCGACACCGCGTCCCTCTACTTCCGGGCCTACTTCGGCGTTCCGGAGTCCGTCCGGGCTCCCGACGGCACTCCCGTCAACGCTGTGCGGGGCCTGCTTGATTTCATCGCCCGGCTGGTGACCGATCACCAGCCCGACGACCTCGTCGCCTGCCTGGACGAGGACTGGCGCCCGGCCTGGCGGGTGGAGCTCATCCCCTCCTACAAGGCCCACCGCGTGGCCGAGGAGACCCCCGAGGGCCCGGACACCGAGGCCGTGCCCGACACCCTCACCCCGCAGGTGCCCGTCATCCTCGACGTGCTCGACGCGGTCGGCGTCGCCGCGCTCGGCGCCCAGGACTACGAGGCCGACGACGTCATCGGCACCCTCGCCCACCGCGCCACCGGGCCGGTCGACATCGTCACCGGCGACCGCGACCTCTTCCAGCTCATCGACGACGCGCGCGGCGTGCGCGTTCTCTACCCCGTCAAGGGCATGGGCACCCTCGCCGCCTTCGACGAGGCCGCGCTCCGCGACAAGTACGGCGTCGACGGCCCGGGCTACGCCGACCTGGCCGTGCTGCGCGGCGACCCCAGCGACGGCCTGCCCGGCGTCCCCGGCATCGGCGAGAAGACCGCGGCCCGCCTCCTGGACCGCCACGGCGACCTGGCCGGCATCCTCGCCGCCCTGCGCGCGCAGGACCCCGCCTTCACCCCGGCCCAGCGCACCCGGCTCACCGCGGCCGGGCCCTACCTGGACGTGGCCCCGCGCGTCGTCCGCGTGGCCACCGACGTGCCGCTCGCCGCGCACGAGGCGACCCTGCCGACCGCCCCGCGCGACGCACGGGCGCTGGACGATCTGGCCGCCCGCTGGGGACTCGGCGGCTCCCTCACGCGGCTGCTGGCCGCGCTCGACCGGTGAACGGCCGGGCGGCGCGGCCCCCGTTCAGCCGACCGAGGTGTACGCCACCACCCCGCGCAGCATCTTGTCGACGGCCTTCCGCGCGTTCCCCGGCACCGTGCTGCCCTCGGGCGCCGCGGCGGCGACCTGGCCCAGCACGTCGATGACCTGCTTGCACCAGCGCACGAAGTCACCGGCGGGCATGTCCGCGTCGCGCAGCACCTCGTCGAGCCCGTGGCCCTGCGCCCAGCGGAACGCCGGCCAGGCGAAGCCGAGGTCCGGCTCCCGCTGCCCCACACCCGTCGCGTCGCTGATGCGGTGCTGCTCCTCCAGCGCGTCCAGCCGGCCCCAGATCCTGACCATGTCGCCCAGCGCCTGCCGCGTCCGGCCGCCCGGCACCTCCGGCGCGGGGGCGTCGTCGGCCGAACGCGCCTCGTACACCAGCGCCGAGGCGCAGGCCGCGAGCTCGGCGGGCCCGAGCCCCTCCCACACCCCGTCGCGCAGGCACTCGCTCGCCAGCAGGTCGAGCTCGCCGTAGAGCCGGGCGAGCCGGCGGCCGTCCGGCGTGACCTCGTCGCCGTGCAGGTAGCCCAGCTCCGTCAGCAGCGCCGCGACCTCGTCGAAGGTGCGCGCGATGGTGTTGGTCCTGCCCTCGATGCGCCGCTCCAGCTGCCGCGTGTCCCGCCGCAGCCGCTCGTACCGCTCGGCCCACCGGGCGTGGTCCTCGCGCTCGTCGCAGCCGTGGCACGGGTGGGCCCTGATCTCCGTCCGCAGTCGCGCGATCTCTTGGTCGTCGGCCGCCGCGGACCGCTCCTTGCGGTGGCGCCGCGGCACGACGTGCCCGGCCTTGGTCCGCAGCGCCGAGGCCAGGTCGCGCCGCGACTGCGGGCTGCGCGGATTGAACGTCCTGGGAATGCGCATCCGGTCCAGCGGCTCGACCGGCACCGGGAAGTCCATCGAGGCCAGCCGCTTCACCTGCCGCTGCTCGGTCAGCACCAGCGGGCGCGGCCCCTCGTGGTGGTCCATGCCCCGGTGCCCCGCACTGCGCCCGCCGGCCACGCCGGGGTCGAGCACCAGCGCGAGACCGGCGAACTTGCCTGTCGGCACGTGGATGATGTCGCCGGGACGCAGCTGCTCAAGCGAGGTGTGCGCCGCGGCGCGGCGCTGCGCCACGCCCTGCTTGGCCAGCTCGGTCTCGCGGTCCTTCAGCCGGCGGCGCAGCCGCGAGTACTCGGTGAAGTCCCCGAGGTGGCAGGTCATCGCCTCCCGGTAGCCGCGCAGCCCGTTCTCGTTGCGCTGCACCTGCCGCGAGATGCCCACGACCGAGCGGTCCGCCTGGAACTGCGCGAACGACGTCTCCAGCAGATCGCGCGACCGCTGCCGCCCGAACTGCGCCACCAGATTGACCGCCATGTTGTAGGAGGGCCGGAACGAGGACCGCAGCGGGTACGTCCGCGTCCCGGCGAGCCCGGCGACGGCCGCCGGGTCCATACCGCGCTGCCACAGCACCACGGCGTGTCCCTCGATGTCGATACCGCGCCGCCCGGCCCGGCCCGTCAGCTGCGTGTACTCCCCCGGCGTGATGTCGGCGTGCTGCTCGCCGTTCCACTTGACCAGCTTCTCCAGCACCACCGAGCGGGCGGGCATGTTGATGCCGAGCGCCAGCGTCTCGGTCGCGAACACCGCCTTGACGAGACCGAGGACGAACAGCTCCTCGACGACCTCCTTGAACGTGGGCAGCATCCCGGCGTGATGCGCCGCGATACCGCGTTCCAGGCCCTCCAGCCACTCGAAGTACCCCAGGACGTGCAGGTCCTCGTCCGGGATCGAGGCGGTGCGCCGCTCCACGATCTCCCGCACCCGGCCGCGGGCCGCCGTGTCGTTCAGCCGGAGACCCGCGTGCAGGCACTGCTGGACGGCCGCCTGACACCCCGCCCTGCTGAAGATGAACGTGATGGCCGGCAGCAGCCCCTCGGCGTCGAGCCGGTCGATGACCTCCACCCGGCTCGGCGTGTACGTCCTGGCCCGCTGGCGCCGCTCCCGCTCCCGGTCCGCGGCCCGCTTGCGGTCGCGCCCGTTGCGGTAGCGGTCGCGGGCGGTCCACGGGCGGCTGTTCTCCATGCGGGCCATGCGCAGCAGGTCCGGGTTGACCTCGCGCTTCTCGTCGGACTCCTCGAACAGGTCGTACAGCCGCCGGCCGGCCAGCACGTGCTGCCACAGCGGCACCGGACGGTGCTCGGAGACGATCACCTGGGTATCGCCGCGCACCGTGTCCAGCCAGTCGCCGAACTCCTCCGCGTTCGACACGGTCGCGGAGAGGGACACCAGCGTGACGGACTCGGGGAGGTGGATGATCACCTCCTCCCAGACGGCGCCGCGGAAGCGATCGGAGAGGTAGTGCACCTCGTCCATCACGACGTAGCCGAGGCCGCGCAGCGACTGGGAACCGGCATACAGCATGTTCCGCAGGACCTCGGTGGTCATCACGACCACCGGCGCCCCTGAGTTGACACTGTTGTCACCGGTGAGCAGCCCCACCCGCTCGGCGCCGTAGCGCTTGACCAGATCGGTGAACTTCTGGTTCGACAGAGCCTTGATCGGCGTCGTGTAGAAACACTTGCGGCCCTGCGCCAGGGCCAGGTGGACGGCGAACTCCCCGACGATCGTCTTGCCCGAGCCGGTGGGGGCCGCGACGAGCACGCCCTTGCCGGCTTCGAGTGCCTGGCACGCCTCGATCTGGAACGCGTCGAGACCGAAGTCGTACAGCTCACGGAACGGGGCGAGCGCGGTGGCCTCCTCGGCGGCGCGCCGACGAGCAGCGGAGTAGCGCTCAGCAGGGGACATGTGGTCGGTCATTGTGCCTACGAGCCTACCGGCCCAGGCCGCGACCGACCCGTGGACTTTTTCCGCACCGTCCCCCGCTGACGCCCGCACCCGCTGACGCCCGGACCCGCCCCTACCCGGCCGGGCGCGCGCCGGAGGGCTGCCGCGTCTCGGGCGCCAGCAGCCGCAGGGCGCCCGGCACGCAGCGCGCGGTCAGCGGCAGCGGGCCCAGCGGCTCGCCGTCCGCGTACCCGGTCACGCCCGGCGCGTCGAGGACCACCTCGGCGGCCCGGTGGACCGAAACCGCCGGATGGCCGAGGTGGGTGCCGCGGTAGACGCGCGGAAAGACCCGCAGCAGCGTCCGCCGGTCGACCTCGCCCACCACGGTGATGTCGAAGAGCCCGTCGTCGAGCCTCGCCCCGGCGCACATGCGCATGCCGCCGCCGTAGCTCGGCCCGTTGCCCACGGCGACCAGCGTGGCGTCGAACTCCCGCCACGGCCCGCCGTCGAGCCGCATGCGGTACGGGATGCCGCGCAGCCGCCCCAGCTCGGCGACCATGGCGATGTCGTAACGGAGCCTGCCGCGCGGCCGGCGCATCCGGTTCCCGCGGTCGTTGACCCGCGAATCGAACCCGGAGGCCAGCACGCCGCCGAACCAGGCGTCGCCCACACGTCCGAGGTCGAGCTGCCGGTGCGTGCCCGCCTTGCAGGCGGCGGCGATCACGCGCGCGGCCGCGCCCGGGTCACCGAGCGGCAGCCCGCAGGCGCGGGCCATGTCGTTGCCGGTACCGGCCGGGACGATCCCCAGCGGTGTGGCGGTCCCGGCGATGGCGCGCAGCGCCAGGGAGACCATGCCGTCCCCGCCGACGGCCACCAGGGCGCCGGTGCCCTGGGCGACCGCGGCACGGGCCCGGTCGACGGCGTCGTCCGCGTCCGCGCCGACGAGGCCACGGACCAGAAAACCGGCGTCCCGCAGCACGCGCCCCGCGCGCAGGGCGGCGCGCGCGCCGCCGCCCTCGCCCGCGGCCGGGTTGATCAGCAGAGTGATGTCACCGCTCACGCGCCGCGCCGGGTCACGTCGCGTCGTCGAAGCCGTTGAGCCTGGTCGAACCGTCGGTGCCGGACCCGGCGCCTTCGCCGCCCGAGGCGGCGACCCGCTCGGCCGGCTCGATCGTGGACGGCGTGAGGTCGAGGTCGGATGCCTCGTCGTCGCTCAGCTCGGCGTCCGGATTGCCCTTGCGCCGCCGCCGGTCGTTGAGGAGGGCGATGCCGCAGGCGAGGAAGTAGAGCCCGGTGACCGGCACCTGGAGGGCGATCATCGACATCAGGTCGGTGGGGGTGATCGCCGCGGCGAAGACCGCGATACCGACGACCATCCACCGCCACCAGCTGACCATCCGCTTGCCGGAGACGACGCCGCCCAGATTGAGCAGGACGAGCAGCAGCGGCAGCTCGAAGGCGAGCCCGAAGGCGAGGGCCATGCGGACGGTGATGTCCAGCAGCTCCTCGACGGTCACCAGGTTGTCCACGCCGGGGATGCTGAAGCCCAGCAGCACCGGGATTGCGCGAGGCAGCAGCCAGTAGGCGAAGTAGGCGCCGATCAGGAACAGCGGCACACCGACGGCGACGACGCTGCGCGCGTACTTCTTCTCGGTCCGGTGGAGGCCCGGGGCGATGAACGCCCACGCCTGGTAGAGCCACACCGGGGAGGCGGCGATCAGCCCGCACAGGAGCGATACCCGGAGATAAGTGGCGAACGGGGAGGTGAGACCCTGCTGCGTCAGGTTCGCACAGCGCTCCGCGGCGTCCGCCGTTTCGTTGATCTCGTCGCACTCGGGAAGCGGATCGGTGAGCAGCTCCTGGAGGTCCTTGGCGAAGAACAGCGCGACGATGGTGATCACGAGGACCGCGGCCACCGACACCCCGAGCCTGTTGCGCAGCTCGCGCAAATGCTCGGTGAGAGGCATACGCCCCTCGGGGTCTTTCTCCTGCTTGCGCGTGGCCCTGGGCACCCCACGTCCTCGTCTCGAGGGGCGACCGGATCAGTCCCGGCCGCCCGGCCTCACTCCATGTACCGGCGGAGGGCTCAGCCCTGCGACGTCCGCTTCGGCTCGTCGACCGGCCGGGACGTCTCGGTGTCCCCGGGGGCGGCCTGGATGGTGCGCTGGGAGGTGGTCGTGTCCGGCGGGGCCTGGCCGTCCTTCCCCGAGCTGTCCCCCTCCTTCTTCATGGCCGCCGTCTCGCTCTTGAGGATGCGCATCGACTTGCCCAGGGAACGGGCGGTGTCCGGCAGCCGCTTGGCGCCGAAGATGAGGAGGACGAGCAGCCCAACGAGAAGGATCTGCCACGGTCCGATCTGACCCATATCTCTGTCTTCTCTCTCGTCGGGGAATGACCTTCGGTCCGTCCGGCACGGACCGTCCTGACCGCCCCGTACGAACAGCAATCCTAACGCGCAAGGGTGAACACAGGGCAATGCCTGAACGGCCGCCTATTCTTCCGCATTATTTCCTGCGTTCGACCGCTGCACCAGACCACTCCGCGCGACCAGCGGCGCCGCGGAGCGTTCCAGCTCCTCCTTCGCCCTGCTGATCCGCTCGGCACTGTCGCCTACCGCCCGGGAGAAACGGCGCACCTCGATACCGACGCGCACCGCGAGCACGCCGAGCACGGCCACCCCGCAGAAGGCGAGAACGAGCTGGAACATCGGCCAGAACATGCTCAAGCCAACTCCTCGTACTGATCGAGCGCGGCACGGGCCGCCTCGCGAGCGCTCTCCGCCAGCTCGGGCGGCGAAACGATGCGCCCGTCCCCGCCCAGACGCAGCGCCAGCCGGCGCAGCGTCGCCGGGTCGGGGGTGCGCAGCGTCACCCGCAGCCCGCCGTCGGGCAGCTCCTCGGCCGCGTCGTGCGGATAGTACTCCGCGACCCAGCGCCCGCCGGGGCCCGTCTCGATCACCACCTCGGGATCGGTGGGGGCGGGCTGCACCAGGCCCTCGCTGAGGTCCCGCGGCTCCACCGCGGGCGGGTCCGCCGGGGTGTCGAGCAGCTCGATGCCGGCCACCCGGTCGAGACGGAACGTGCGCCGCGCCTCGGACCTGCGGCACCACGCCTCGACGTAGGTGTGCCCGACCGCGAACAGCCGGATCGGGTCGATCTCCCGGTCGGTCAGCTCGTCGCGGCCCGGGGAGTAGTAGCGGATGCGCAGCCTGCGGCGCTCCGTGATGGCACGGTCCACATCCGCGAAGACCCCGCCCTCGGACTCGAAGGTCACCGAGACGCGCGAACTGGCCCCGGCGCTCTCCCCCGCCGCGGTCTCCAGCTTCGCCGTCGCGCGCAGCAGCGCGTCCTTGTCCCCGTCGCGCAGCCCCGGCAGCGTGGCCACGGCGCGCGCGGCGACCAGCAGCGCGGTGGCCTCGTCCGCGGCCAGCCGCAGCGGCTGTCCCGTGCCCGAGCCCACGGCATCGGCGTTGTACCACCAGATGTGCTCGCCGTCGGTGTCGATGTCGAGCAGATCACCGCCGCGGAAGCTGGTGCCGCACATCGGCAGCACGTTGAGGTCGGAGATCAGCTCGTCCTCCGAGATCCCGAACGCCCGCGCCACCTCGTCCACCCGGGCCCCCGGCCGCTCCCTCAGGTAGGTGACCAGCGACAGCATCCGCCGCGTCCTGTCGATGGCGGTGGTCGCCATGTCAGCCTCTCTCCTCAGCCCTTGGCGACCGCGCGCAGCCGGTCGACCACGTCCGCTCGCAGCTCGGCGGGCTCCAGCACGACCACGTCCGGGCCGAACTCCGCGAGCCACGCGCCCAGTCCGTGCCCGTAGGGGATCTCCAGCTCGTCCCACTCGCCGTCCCGGCCGCTGGTCACCGTGGCCCGGGCGCGCAGCGGATAGCCGGCGCCGGTGCGCAGCAGAATCCTGGCCTGCCCGGTGGCGTGCTCCCCGGCCCACCTGGCCACGCTCTCGCGGACCGCGACGTGCCCTGGCACCTCGGCCGTGAACGTACCGGCGCGCGACTTGACGCGCCCCACGATGCGCGAGAGCCGGAAGACCCGCACGGCGCCGCGCTCGCGGTCGAACCCGGCCAGGTACCAGTGACCGCGCCAGCACTCCAGCGCCCACGGCTCGACCTGCCGCGTCCCGGGGCGTGCGGCGTTGGACTTGCGGTAGTCGAATGTGACGGGGCGCCGGTCACGGCACGCGATCATCAGCGGCTCGAACGCCGACTCCCCGGCGGGTACCCGCGGCTCGAGCGCGCTGTACGCCTCGCGCTCCTCCTCGGCCAGCGGCATCCCGGCGGCGCGCAGCTTCTGGAGCGCGCCGCTCGCGGCACCGGCCAGCCGGGCCTGCTGCCACACCTTGGCGGCGAGGCCGAGCGCGGCGGCCTCCTCGGCGTCCAGGGTGACGGGCGGCAGCTGATTGCGGTCGCGGCGGGCGACATAGCCGACATCGCCGTCGAGGCTCTCGACCGTCTCGATCACCATGCCCAGCTCGCGCAGGTCGTCCTTGTCACGCTCGAACATCCGGTTGAAGGCGTCCTCGGAACCGACCTCGATGTATGCCTCGATGGAGGTACGCAGCTCGCGCTTGCTCAGGGCACGGCTCGTCCCGAGCAGGCACAGGGCAAGGTTCATCAGCCGCTCGGCCTTGGCAATCGCCATCGACGCGCCGCCCTCCTCCTCAACGCAGCAGGCCCATCCCCGCGAAGGGATGGGCCCACCGTACCGCCTGAACGGATCAGGCCGAGACCAGATCGCAGACGAAGATCAGCGTCTCCCCCGGCGCGATCCGGCCGCCGCCCGCCCCGGCGTCACCGTACGCGAGGTGCGGCGGGATGATCAGCTGCCGCCGGCCGCCGACGCGCATGCCCTGCACGCCTCGGTCCCAGCCCGGGATGACCTGGCCGCCGCCGAGCTGGAAGCGCAGCGGCGTGCCCCGGTTCCAGCTGGCGTCGAACTCCTCACCGGTGCTGAACGAGACTCCCACGTAGTGCACGGCGACCTCGGTACCGGCCTGGGCGACGGGTCCTTCGCCCTCCCAGAGGTCCTTGATCTCCAGGTCGGCGGGCGGCTCGCCGCCGGGGAAGTCGACCTCGGGCTTGTCGGTGCTCACAAAAATCCACTCCTACGAACGAAAATGCGTCAGGGCTTGCGAATGCGGTCCCTCAGACCACACCGATGATGTCGATCACGAACACCAGCGTCGAATCGGGCGGGATCGCGCCGTTGCCGGTCTCCTGGTCGCCGTAGCCGAGGTCGGGCGGGATCACCAGGAGTACCCGGTCGCCCACACGGTTGTCCGCGAGTCCCTGGTCCCAGCCGGCGACGACCGACTGGGTACCGATCTGGAAGCCGGAGGCGGCACCGCGCTCCCAGGAGGAGTCGAACGTCGCGCCGTCGGCCCAGGTGACGCCGATGTACTGGGCGATGACGCCCTGCCCCTCGGCGACCTCCTGGCCGTCACCCTCGATCAGCACCTGCTCCTGGAGCTCGCCGGGCGGGTCCTGGCCCTCGGGAATGGTGATCACCGGTGCCTCGTCGCCCTCGGTGGCGACCTCGGGCAGGCCCTCCTCCACCGCCGCCTGCTCGCCCTCGGCGTGGGCGGTGGCGTCGACCGTCACGGTCTCGGCGATGTCGAAGACCCACAGCACGCCGTCGTCCTCGGCGAAGCCCGCCTCGGTGGCTCCCGGGCCCAGCATCTCGGTGACCGGGCCCTCGACCTGGACGCGACTGCCCGTCTTCGTCCCGGCCAGCGGCGTGGTCGCGGGGGCCGGCAGGCTGGACTCGGCACCGACCTGGACGACGAACTGCCGCCGCGGAGTCTCGCCGCCCCCGGCCTCCTCGCCGCCCTCTGCCTGCTCGCCGCCCTCTGCCTGCTCGGTGTTGGCCCAGGTGTTCAGCAGCTCCATATCGGCGCCCATGACCTGGCCGACGACGTCCACCCGGATGAAGTCCCCCTCCTTCACCTCCGCACCGTCACCCTCATTGACGACTTCGACTACCGTCTCGTCGCTGACCTGGGCGTCTCCGTCGACGGAGATCTCCGGCGGGGAGTCGGGCTCGCCCGAAACGGTGGCCACGGGCTCCGCTGCGGGGGACGAGTCGTCGGATGAGCCGGAATCCTCGGAGCCGCAGGCGGTGAGGAACAGTGCGGGAACGGCCAGCACCGCGACGACGCGGCGCGCACGTTTGGTGGGGATCATCTGTCCAACTTGGGCTAGGCACGGCCGGGGCGGGACCCCGCTGGTCCCGCCCACCCTACGACCTCTTCCCGTGCTTCCCCCTGCCCGCCGCAGCGGGGGGTCACATGCCCGCGATCAGCTTCTCGACCCGCTCGTCCACGGAACGGAAGGGGTCCTTGCACAGCACCGTGCGCTGTGCCTGGTCGTTGAGCTTCAGGTGCACCCAGTCCACCGTGAAGTCCCTGCGCTGCTCCTGGGCCCTGCGGATGAAGTCGCCGCGCAGCCGGGCCCTGGTGGTCTGCGGCGGCACGGACTTGCCCTGGAAGATCTTCAGGTCATTGCAGATGCGCTGCGCCTGCCCCTTGCGCTCCAGCAGGTAGTACAGGCCGCGCCTGCGGTGGATGTCGTGGTAGGCGAGATCTATCTGCGCCACGCGCGGGTGGGACATCGTGAGGTTGTGCTTGGCCCGGTACCGCTCGATGAGCTGGTACTTCATGACCCAGTCGATCTCGGTGTTGATCTTGTCCAGGTCCTGGCCGCGGATCGAGTCGAGGGCGCGGCCCCACAGCTCGAGCACCTGCTCGGTCAGACCGGTGCGCATCCCGCGGCGCTCGCAGAAGTCCAGCGCCTTTTCGTAGTACTCCTGCTGGATCTCCAGCGCCGACGCCTCGCGCCCGGTGGCGAGCCGCACCTTGCGCTGGCCGGTGATGTCGTGGCTGACCTCGCGGATGGCCCGGATCGGGTTCTCCAGGGTGAGGTCGCGCATGACGGTGCCGGCCTCGATCATGCGCAGCACGAGGTCGGTGGCCCCGACCTTCAGCAGCATGGTCGTCTCCGACATGTTGGAGTCGCCGACGATGACGTGCAGCCTGCGGTAGCGCTCGGCGTCGGCGTGCGGCTCGTCCCTGGTGTTGATGATGGGCCTCGAACGCGTCGTCGCCGAGCTGACCCCCTCCCAGATGTGCTCGGCGCGCTGGCTGACGCAGAACACCGCACCACGCGGCGTCTGGAGCACCTTTCCGGCCCCGCAGATCAGCTGGCGGGTGACGAGGAAGGGGATGAGCACGTCCGCGAGGCGCGAGAACTCACCGTGCCTGGCCACCAGGTAGTTCTCGTGGCAGCCGTAGGAATTGCCCGCGGAGTCGGTGTTGTTCTTGAACAGGTAGACGTCGCCGGCGATGCCCTCCTCGTGGAGCCGCCGCTCGGCGTCGACCAGCAGCCCCTCCAGAATGCGCTCGCCCGCCTTGTCGTGCGTGATCAGCTCGGTGACGTTGTCGCACTCCGGTGTGGCGTACTCGGGGTGCGAACCGACGTCCAGGTACAGCCGTGCGCCGTTCCGCAGGAACACGTTGCTGCTGCGTCCCCAGGACACGACTCGGCGGAAGAGATACCGCGCCACTTCGTCCGGGGACAGACGCCGCTGCCCGCGGAACGTACAGGTGACGCCGTACTCGTTCTCCAGCCCGAAGATTCGGCGATCCATGAGTGAACATTACGCCCGATGCTCGCTTCTGAAACCGGGTTCGCGTGCGGCGTTTCGATCATTTTCCGATTCCGGCGGCACCCCGGACACACCGCCAGGAACTGCGAGAACACTCCGGGTGGCGAGAAGCACGAGGAACGCCAGAATGCCGCCCGCGCCGGCCAGGGCGAACCCCGCCGCGTCCCCGCCCGACTCGATGACCGGCCCGACCACGGCCGTGCCCACGGCCGTGCCGACGCCGAACGTGGTGACCAGCCAGGAGAACGCCTCCGTCACGGTGCCGACCGGGGCGTGCCGGTCGATGACGACGAACGCGCAGGCCAGGCCAGGCGCCAGGAACACGCCGGCTAGCGCGGCGAGCCCGGTCATCGCGGCAACCTGCTCCGGTACCAGTGCCAGCGGCACATAGCAGACGGCCAACGCCGCGGTCAGCGCCCGCAGCCGCCGCTCCGGCTCCCCCGCCCACGAGCGCGCGCCGTACCACAGACCGCCGATCAGGGCGCCCGCGCCGAGCCCCGACAGCAGGTAGCTGGCCACCAGTTCGTCCCCCCGCTCGTCGGCGTAGGCCACGGCGGCGACCGAGATGGCCCCCAGGGCGATGCCGACGAAGAAGAAGCACCCGAGCAACGCCAGCAACCCCTGGGAGCGCAGGGCGCCCAGCCAGTGCGCCTCGCGCGGCGCGCCGCGCCAGCGCCTCGAGGGCGCGGACACCACGACGGACAGCGCGCCCAGCACGCCGACCGCGTTGATCACCAGCAGGGCGGCGGCCTCGGACCAGAAGGCGACAAGGAGCATCACCACCATCGGGCCCCCGGCGAACATCACCTCCTGCGCCACCGCGTCCAGGGCGTAGGCGCGGTGCACGAGGTCGCCACGGCCCAGCACGCTCGGCCACAGCGCGCGCAGCCCGCCCTCCAGGGGCGGGGTGGTCAGACCGGCGACCAGGACGGCGGCGCAGGCGAGCGCGAACGGCTCGGTCCCGGCCACGGCGAACAGCCCCATCGCCAGTGCGGAGACCACGGCGGCGGGGAGCATCACGCGGAACTGCCCGTACAGGTCGACGAGCCGGCCGAGGAGCGGCTGGCCGACGGCGGTGGCGAGACCGTGCACCGCGGCGAACACCCCGGCCAGTGAATACCCGCCGCCCTCGGCCCGGGTGAACAGCACGATGGCCAGTGCGGCGGTGCCGTGCGGCAGCCGCCCGATCAGCGTGCCGGTGAGCAGCCGCAGCACATGCCCCGCCCGCAGCAGCTCCAGATAGCCCGTGGCCATGACCGCACCCTCCAGAAGTGTTACGTATAACTTCCGTGATTCTACGTACGATGTCCGGGTTCCGGGAGACGACGGGAGCGCAGACGGTGAGTGAAGAACGCGTGCGCCGGGGAGCGCGGTGAGGGGCGCCCTGCCGCCCCGGCCCACCAGTCGGGATGTCGCGGAGCGGGCCGGGGTCTCGCAGGCCACGGTTTCTCTCGTGCTCCGCGACCGGTGGCACGGCCGCGTCTCCCCCGCCAGGGCGGAGGCGGTGCGCGCCGCCGCCCGCGAGCTGGGCTACCGGCCCAACGTGGCGGCCCGTACCCTGCGGCTCGGCCGGTCGCGCACCGCGCTGGTGGTCGTGCCCGCACTGACCAACGAGTTCTTCGCGCGGGTGCACGCCGGCGCGGTACGGGTGGCGGCCGGGGACGACGTCGGCGTCGTGCTCTACACCTCCCCGCTCGAAACGGGCCCGGCCCGCGACCCGTTCGCCTCGGCCGGCGCGACGCTGGACGGCGTGCTGGCCTCGTCGATGGCCGCCGAGGCCCTCGCGGTGCTCAGCGGGGAGGGGCTGCCGCTGGTCATGCTGGACAGCGAGCCCGGCGCCGGGGCGGCGGCGACCGTGAACCCGGACATCGCCGCGGGCATGCGGCTGGTCGCGCGGCACCTGCTGTCGCTCGGCCACCGGCGCTTCGCGCATGTGGCGGCCGA
Organism: Streptomyces johnsoniae; assembly: GCF_031845565.1. NCBI lineage: Bacteria > Bacillati > Actinomycetota > Actinomycetes > Kitasatosporales > Streptomycetaceae > Streptomyces > Streptomyces johnsoniae. The sequence goes on from NZ_JAVREV010000004.1 coordinate 388,873, forward strand.
CGTGGACTCCTGGACGTTCCGCGAACGGGCGCGGGTCCTGGCCGCGGAGCTGGCCGCGGTGCGCGGCGCCCGCCTGGTCGGCACCCGGCGGGCCCCGATCGGAGTGGCGGACGGGGTGCTGGCCGCGGAACGTGCCCTGACCGCGGCGGAGCGGCCCACGGCGCTCGTGTGCGACGACGACATGCTGGCCGTGGGCGCGTACAAGGCCGCCCGGCGTCTCGGACTGCGGGTGCCGGACGACGTCTCGGTCACTGGATTCGACGATCTGACGGTGGCGACCGCCGTCGAGCCGGAGCTGACGACGGTGCGGCTGCCGGGCGAGGAGCTGGGCGCGGCGGGGATGCGCGCCCTGCTGGCCGCCCTGCGCGGGGAGAGCCCTGGGACCACTGTCCTCCCCGTGGAGCTGGTGCGCCGCGGCTCCACGGCCGTGCCCCCGGGGCCGGCGGCTCCGGGGACACGGGAGTGAGGATCAGTCCTCGGAGCCGGACTCGGGCGCGGACTCCGTGCCCTCCTCCTGCTCCTCTGTCTCGGCCGCCGGGGGCGCCGCCTCGGTCTCCAGCAGCCGGGCGAGCTGCTGGCCGAGCACGCGCTTGAACTTACGCTGCTGCGGCCGGTTCCTGTCGAGCAGCGCGACCTCAAGCTGGTCCGCCGTCAACTCCCGGTCGCTGCCGCCGGGATCGCGGCCGAGCGACTCGACCGCCAGCCGCAGCGCCTCGCCCAGGCCCATGTCGTCCCGGTGCCGCTGGTCGAGGTAACTGCCGATCTGGTCCGAATTGCCCCCGACCGCGACCGAACCGTGCTCATCGATGATCGAACCGTCGTGCGGCAGCCGGTAGATCTCATCATCCGCCGGTGTCTCGCCGACCTCGGCTACCAGCAGCTCCACCTCGTAGGGCTTCTCCGCGCCGCTGGAAAAAATGTTCCCCAGGGTCTGGGCGTACAGATTGGCCAGCCCCCTCGCCTTCACGTCCTGGCGGTCGAAGGTGTAGCCGCGCAGGTCGGCGTAGCGCGTGCCGCCGATCCGCAGATTCTCGTACTCGTTGTACTTGCCGGTCGCGGCGAAGGCGATCCGGTCGTAGATCTCGCTGACCTTGTGCAACGCGCGCGAGGGATTCTCCGCGACGAACACGATGCCGTCGGCATACTGGAGCACGACCAGGCTGCGCCCGCGCGCGATGCCCTTGCGCGCATACTCCGCGCGGTCCGCCATGGCCTGCTGGGGTGAGACATAGAACGGCGTCGACACCGGCTATTCGTCCCTTCCTGTCCGTCGGAAAGTGTTACCGGGCGGGGAATCTACAGAACCGGCGCCTGCGGCCCGTTCGGCAGCTGCAGCCGGGCCTCGTGCACCGCCCTGGCGATCTCGGAGACCTCCGCCTCGGCGAGCCTGCGGAACCCATCCTCGGTGATCACCGTGACGATGGGGAAGATCCGCCGGGCCAGGTCGGGGCCGCCCGTCGCGGAGTCCTCGTCCGCCGCGTCGTAGAGCGCCTGCACCACGGCCGTGGTGGTCTCCTGCTCACCGAGGTCCTCGCGGTGCAGCTTCTTCAGCGAGCCGCGGGCGAAGACCGAGCCGGAGCCGACGGCGGCAAAGCCCAGCTCCTCGGAACGGCCGCCGGTCACGTCGTAGGAGAAGATCCGGCCCCGCCGTCGGTCCAGGTCGTAGCCGGCGAACATCGGCACGACGGCCAGGCCCTGCATGGCCATGCCGAGATTGCCGCGGATCATGGTGGACAGCCGGTTGGCCTTGCCCTCGAGGGAGAGCACGTGGCCCTCGACCTTCTCGAAGTGCTCCAGCTCCAGCTGGAACAGCCGCACCATCTCGACCGCGAGCCCGGCCGTGCCGGCGATGCCGACCGCGGAGAACTCGTCGGTGGGGAAGACCTTTTCCACATCGCGCTGGGCGATCATATTGCCCATGGTGGCCCTGCGGTCACCGGCGAGGACCACGCCGCCGGCGAACACGGCCGCCACGATCGTGGTGCCGTGCACCGTCTCCACCGGGCCCTCCACGGGGGGCAGCGCCCGGCCGCCGGGCAGACGCTCGGGCGCGTAGTCGGAGAGGAAGTCGAAAAAGGAGGAGGACCCCGGCCGCAGGAAGGCCGCCGGGAGTCGCCCCTGGTCGTGGGAGTTGGCCGCCACAGGTTTCCTTCCAGGAGTTGAGCAGGCAGAGAAACGGTTCGCTGCCCCGATCCGGCAGTGCGGCCGGGACCTCGGGCAGCGCATGGCAGGGACCCTACCCGTCACATGCTGAAGATCCACCCGGGTCGTGCGACCGCCGGACGGCCAGTGTCACTGGCCGCCCTTCTGCACGAAGCTGCGCACGAAGTCCTCGGCATTGGACTCGAGCACCTCATCGATCTCGTCCAGCACCGAGTCCACGTCGTCCGTCAGAGCCTCCTGGCGCTCCTTGAGGTCCTCTGAGACCTCCGCGTCCTGAGTCTGCTCCTCGGCCTCTTCACTGGTGCGCGACGCCCTCTGCTGGCCGCCGCCCGTGTCCTTCGTCGCCATTTCCCTCACCCCATGCTCTGCTCGAAGTATCAAGATCAGACCCTACTAGCCGGGGCTGACATCGGCCCTTCTTTGCTACAACGTCCGGGAACCACCTCCATGATTCCCGGATCGGCGGCATGTCAGCCTCCCGAGAGCGCACGAACAAGATCCTCGGCCGTCGCGCAGCGGTCCAGCAGGTCCTTGACGTGCTCCCGTGTCCCGCGCAGCGGGTCCATGGTGGGCACGCGCTGGAGGGAGTCGCGCCCCGGCAGATCGAAGATCACGGAGTCCCACGAGGCGGCGGCGACGTCATCGGCGTACTGCTCAAGGCAGCGGCCCCTGAAGTAGGCCCTGGTGTCCTCGGGCGGGCTGCTCTGGGCACGCAGGATGTCCTCGTCCGACAGCAGCCGGGTCATCCGGCCGCGGGCCGCCAGACGGTTGTACAGGCCCTTGTCTGGGCGGACGTCGGCGTACTGGAGATCCACCAGGTGCAGCCTGGCCGCCTCCCAGCCGAGGCCGTCCCGCCGGCGGTAGCCCTCCATCAGCTCCCGCTTGGCGACCCAGTCCAGCTGGCCGGCCAGGCTCATCGGGTCCCGCTCCAGGCGCCCGAGCACTTCCTCCCAGCGGTCGAGCACGTCGGTGGTCTGCGGGTCCGCGTCGGCACCCCAGCGCTGGTCGACATACTTGCGGGCCAGCTCGCAGTACTCCATCTGGAGCTGCACGGCGGTCAGCGACCGCCCGCTGCGCAGGGTGACCTGCTCGCGCAGCGACGGATCGTGACTGACCCGGTGCAGGGTGCGAACCGGCTGGTCGACGGCGAGGTCGACGGCGATGAAGCCGTCCTCGATCATCGAAAGCACCAGCGCGGTGGTGCCTAGCTTGAGATAGGTGGAGACCTCGGAGAGGTTGGCGTCGCCGATGATCACGTGCAGCCTGCGGTAGCGCTCCGCGTCGGCGTGCGGCTCGTCCCTGGTGTTGATGATGGGCCGCTTCAGCGTCGTCTCCAGGCCCACTTCGACCTCGAAGTAGTCGGCGCGCTGGCTGAGCTGGAACCCATGCTCGCCGCCGTCCTGCCCGACGCCCACCCGGCCCGCGCCGCAGACGACCTGCCGCGAGACGAAGAACGGCGTCAGGTGCCGCACGATGTCGGAGAACGGCGTCTCCCGCTTCATCAGGTAATTCTCGTGGGTGCCGTACGAGGCGCCCTTGTTGTCCGTGTTGTTCTTGTAGAGGTGGATCGGCTGGGCGCCCGGCACCTCCGCGGCACGGCGCGCGGCCTCCGCCATGATCCGCTCGCCCGCCTTGTCCCACAGCAGCGCGTCCATCGGGCTGGTGGTCTCCGGGGCGCTGTACTCGGGGTGCGCGTGGTCGACGTACAGCCGCGCCCCGTTGGTCAGGATGACGTTGGCCAGGCCGATGTCCTCGTCGGTCAGCTGGCTGGCGTCCGCGTTGTCCCGGGCCAGGTCGAAGCCCCGCGCGTCCCGCAGCGGGTTCTCCTCCTCGAAGTCCCAGCGCGCCCGCCGTGCGCGGTGCATGGCCGCCGCGTAGGCGTTCACGACCTGGGACGAGGTGAGCATGGCATTGGCGTTCGGGTGGCCGGGCACGGAGACGCCGTACTCGGTCTCGATGCCCATCACTCGCCGTACAGTCATGCGGCCCTCCTTGCCCGGCGGCGGCTCCTCACCGTCCCGCTGCTGGGTACGAGCGTAGGCGACACGGGGTGCGGTGAGGAGATCACTGCGGGTTTCCTTCAGGACTGTCTGGGAAACGTGCTCGGCTGCGGGGCCCGCCCTCGCGTGCCCCGCAGCCGAATGCTTGTCGCACTACAGGTATTGTCCGGTGTTCGCCACCGTGTCGATGGACCGGCCGGTGTCGCCGCCCTGCTTGCCGGTGACGAGCGTGCGGATGAAGACGATCCGCTCGCCCTTCTTTCCGGAGATGCGGGCCCAGTCGTCCGGGTTGGTGGTGTTGGGCAGGTCCTCGTTCTCCTTGAACTCGTCCACGCAGGCGGACAGCAGGTGGGAGACCCGCAGACCCTTCTGATCGTGGTCGAGGAAGTCCTTGATGGCCATCTTCTTCGCCCGGTCCACGATGTTTTCGATCATGGCGCCGGAGTTGAAGTCCTTGAAGTACAGGACCTCCTTGTCACCGTTGGCGTAGGTGACCTCCAGGAAACGGTTCTCCTCGGTCTCGGCGTACATCTGCTCCACGACCGTCTGGATCATGCCGGCCACGGTCGCCTCGGCACTGCCGCGGTGCTCGGAGACGTCCTCGGCGTGCAGCGGCAGCCGCGGCGTGAGGTACTTCGAGAAGATGTCCCGCGCGGCCTCGGCGTCCGGGCGCTCGATCTTGATCTTGACGTCGAGCCGTCCCGGGCGCAGGATCGCCGGGTCGATCATGTCCTCGCGGTTGGAGGCGCCGATGACGATGACGTTCTCCAGGCCCTCCACCCCGTCGATCTCCGAGAGCAGCTGCGGAACGATCGTGTTCTCCACGTCCGAGCTGACACCGGAGCCGCGGGTACGGAAGAGGGAGTCCATCTCGTCGAAGAAGACGATGACGGGCGTGCCCTCGCTGGCCTTTTCACGGGCCCGCTGGAAGACCAGGCGGATGTGCCGCTCGGTCTCGCCGACGTACTTGTTCAGCAGCTCCGGACCCTTGATGTTGAGGAAGAAACTCTTGCCCGCGGGCTGCCCCGTGACCTCGGCGACCTTCTTGGCCAGCGAGTTGGCGACGGCCTTGGCGATGAGCGTCTTGCCACAGCCGGGCGGGCCGTAGAGCAGCACGCCCTTGGGCGGGCGCAGCTCGTGCTCCCGGAAGAGGTCGGGGTACAGGTAGGGCAGCTCGACGGCGTCCCGGATCAGCTCGATCTGGCCGCCGAGGCCGCCGATCTTCGTGTAGTCGATGTCCGGGACCTCTTCGAGGACCAGCTCCTCGACCTCGCTCTTGGGCACGACCTCGAAGACGTAGCCGGAACGCGGCTCCAGCAGCAGCGCGTCGCCGGCCCGCAGCGTGAGGTCCATCAGCGGATCGGCGAGCTTGACCACCCGTTCCTCGTCGGTGTGGCCGACGACCAGGGCGCGCTCACCGTCCTCAAGGACCTCCTTGAGCGTGACGATGTCCCCGGCGCTCTCGAACTCCATGGCGGACACGACGTTGAGCGCCTCGTTCAGCATGACCTCCTGGCCACGCCTGAGGTCGGCGAGCTCCAGGCCCGGGCTGACGTTGACCCGGAGCTTGCGGCCACCGGTGAAGATGTCGGCGGTCTCGTCGTCGTTGGCGCACAGGAAAACACCGAAGCCGGAGGGCGGCTGGGCGAGCCGGTCGACTTCTTCCTTGAGGGCGACGATCTGGTCGCGCGCCTCGCGGAGCGTGCTCGCCAGTCGTTCGTTCTGCGCCGATACGCCGGCCAGGTTGGTCTGAAGCTCGACGATCCGCTCCTCGAGAATCCGAGTGTGCCGCGGAGAGTCGGCCAGCTTTCGGCGCAGGACGGTGATCTCCTGCTCAAGGTCGGCAATCTGTCCGGTCGAGTCGTCTGACCCTCGACCGGGCCGGATGCCGCGGTTGCTGTCGTCGTTCTGGGATACCACGGTCCTCACCTCCTCCAAGGGGAGCTGGACGCTTCCAGACCCTACCTGGACCGGTGCAGTTCGAAACCCCTAGATCACAAAGACGGTCGGGGTGTGTCCGATCTTCACCCTTGCGCACTCCCTCACGCCAGGGAAATACCCACCCTGCCTCGGGGGAAAGCTGCCCGCTGTATGGTCGTAAGCGGTCAACACCCGTCAGGGACGGCTCCCTTTGATGCACACCCACGAGGAACGGCAGGCCAATGACCGTGCAGAACGATGCGGCCGAGGAGCTTGAGGTCTGGATCGATCAGGACCTCTGCACGGGGGACGGGATCTGTGCCCAGTACGCCCCCGAGGTGTTCGAGCTGGACATCGACGGCCTCGCCTATGTGAAGCCGCCGGTCCCGGCGGGCGAGGAGGCCGATCTGCTGACCGAGCCCGGCGCGGCCGCCCGCGTGCCGCTGCCGCTCCTGCGCGACGTGACCGAGTCCGTCAAGGACTGCCCCGGTCAGTGCATCCACGTGCGCCGCGTCGCGGACCGCACCGAGGTGTACGGCCCGGACGCCGACTAGAACGGGACCCGGCCTTCCGACCGCCGACGGTTCAGACGCTGTTGGGGGCGGGCGCCACCGTCAGTTCGAGCCGCCCGTCCTGCCAGGCCCAGCTGACGTCGCGGCGCATATCCGGGCAGCACCTGGGTACCTCGGGTGCGGAGTAGCCGAGCAACCGCGCCGAGATCGTTCCCCCGTCGATGCCCAGCCCGTCCACCGTCATGCGCTCCCCCGGGTCCACCAGGGTCTCCGCGACACGCGGCGCCCCGTCCTCCTCGGTGGGGTGCGCCAGGACGTACACGCCGTGCGGCGGCGTGCCGGAGCCGGCGTCGCAGTGGACGACGGCCACCGTCTCGGCTCTGCCGTCCGCGTCGAGGTCGGCCTCGACGCGGTCCGCGACCACGACGCCGAGCGGGCCGCAGTCCACCGGGTAGGAGGCGCGGGCCGGGTCGGGACCGCCGCTGGGGCCCTCCTGGGTGGCGGTGGCGCCCGAGGGCTGGACAAGGGCGGCGGCGGCCGTCACGGCCGCCAGCGCGAGCGCGGTGATCAGCCAGTGCCGTGCGCCGGACCGGGTGTGCGGAAGGTCGGAGGTGCCGTGGCCTGCCGGGAGCTGCACGTGGGGGACTCCAAAGGACAGCGGAGGAGGAACGGAACGGTGCCGGGACCCGCCCGTCGGCAGGCTCCGGCATCGTGCCATATCTCACACCCGCGCCCGACGGCGGGGTCCCCCACGCGCCGCGCGGGTCAGTCCGAGCCGCTGCCCGAGCCGGGCCCGGTGTAGTCAGAGCCGTAGGCGCCTGGCGCGGGACGGCGGCGGCGCAGGGGCGGCGTGACGCCGTCGGCGAGGCGCCGGGCGGTCAGCAGGAAGCCGGTGTGGCCGATCATGCGGTGGTCGGGGCGCACGGCAAGGCCCTCGACGTGCCAGGTGCGGACCATGGTCTCCCAGGCCCGCGGCTCGTTGAACGTGCCGTGCTCGCGGATGCTCTCGACCGTACGCGCCAGTTGCGTGGTGGTGGCGACGTAGGCGCACACGATGCCGCCGGGCACCAGGGCCTTGGAGACGGCGTCCAGGCACTCCCAGGGCGCAAGCATGTCGAGGATGACGCGGTCGACGTCCGTGTCGGACAGATGGTCCTGGAGGTCACCGACCGTCAGCTGCCAGGCCGGGTGCGGCTCGCCGAAGTAGCGGGCGACATTGTCCTGCGCGATCTGGGCGAAGTCGGCCCGCCGCTCGTAGGAGTGCAGCATGCCCTGGTCCCCGATGGCCCGCAGCAGGAACGTGCTGAGGGAGCCGGAGCCGACGCCCGCCTCCACGACGCGGGCGCCCGCGAAGATGTCGGCCATGGCGAGGATCTGCCCCGCGTCCTTGGGGTAGACCACGGCGGCGCCGCGCGGCATGGACAGGACGTAGTCGGGGAGCAGGGGGCGCAGCGCGAGGTAGGCGACGTTTCCGGTGGTGCGGACGACGGTCCCCTCGGGGGCACCGATCAGCTCGTCGTGCGGGAAGGCGCCCTTGTGGGTGTGGAAGCTCTTCCCTGCTTCGAGCGTGAACGTGTAGTGGCGTCCCTTGGGGTCGGTGAGCTGAACCTGGTCCCCGACCTTGAAGGGCCCGCGACGGCGGGCGGCACCGGTCGGTTCGGACATGGGCGCAAGCCTAGTCCACCCGGGTCACGGCGCCGACCGCGGCCGGGGGGAGGCGGCCGGACGGGCCATGGCGTCGATGAAGGCCCGTTCGACGTCGCTCGTCGAGAGCACACCGTAGATCTCGCCGGTCTCCTCGACGACCAGGTACTCGGTGGCCGGGGTGGCCCGCAGCCGGTCGAGCAGTCCCTCACCGGTGAGGTCGGCGGGCACCCGCATGCCCTCGGTCAGGTCCTGGGCGAGCGTGCTCACCGCGACCCACGGCCTGCGGTGCTGCGGAACGCCGGCGATACCCGACTCCCGCACCACGGACTGCGGCGTCCCCTGGCCGTCCACCACGACCAGGGCCCGGGCACCCGCGTCGTTCGCGCGGCGCAGCGCCTCGGAGAGCGGGGTCTCCGGGCTCACGGGAACGGCCCTGCGGGTGAGGGCGCGGGCGTTGAGCGCGGGCAGGCGCTCGCGGAGGCGGGCCATGCGCAGGCTGTTGCCCGCGCCGGTCCAGATGATGGCGGCGAGGATGGCGGCGAGCAGCGCGTCGGTCAGGGACTGGAGCCCGGAGAACGAGTCGCGGTCGGCGACCGAGCCCATGTGCGTGGCCAGCGGGAAGCCGATGAGCACGACGATGGCCAGCACGCGCCCGGTCCACGCCGCGGCGACGGTGCCGGTCATCGGGCTGCCCGAGAGCTTCCATACGACGGCGCGCAGCATCCGGCCGCCGTCCAGGGGCAGGCCGGGAAGCAGGTTGAAGACGGCGACGATGAGGTTGGAGATCATCAGGCCGGCCAGCAGGACGCCGGGTACGGTGCCGGACTCCACGGCCAGCATGCCGACGTAGAAGACGCCGGCGAGGACGAGGGAGAGCAGCGGGCCGACGCCGGCCAGGACGAACTCGCGGCCCGGGGTCTGGGACTCCTTCTCGATCTCCGATACGCCGCCGAAGAACTGGAGCTGGATGCGCCGCACGGGCAGGTCGAAGCGGACCGCGGCCAGGGTGTGGGCCAGCTCGTGGACCAGCACGGAGGCGTAGAAGGCGACGGCGAAGAAGAGGGAGACCAGATAACGGCCGCCGCCCAGCTCGGGCAGGACCCGGTCGAGCTGATTGCCGAAGAACCAGGTGATGAGTGCGGCGACCAGGAACCAGCTGGGAGCGACGTAGACCGGAACGCCGAACACCCGGCCCATCAGGATGCCCCCGCCGCCCTCCTTGGGGCGCCGCTGCTCGTCGTCCCGAGCCTCCTGGGCCCCGGAGCGCGCTTTCCGGTCGCTGTCCGAGTCTCCCACCGGTTCCCCTCGTCGCGTTAAGCCCGATCATGCCGTGCCCCGGGCCCGGAGTCGATGGTATGCCGCTGTCTGTCAGTGACGCGCCGTAGGGTTCGTTCCATGACTGGGTCTTCCGCGGCGCCGCCCCACTCTCTTTCTCCTTCCCGGGCTGCCGACTTCATGCAGTGTCCCCTGCTTTACCGCTTCCGGGTGATCGACAAACTGCCCGAGGAGCCGAGTGCCGCGGCGACGCGGGGGACGGTGGTGCACGCGGTCCTCGAGCGCGTCTTCGACGCACCGGCCGGGGAGCGCAGCGCGCGGCGGGCCCGTTCGCTCGTGGTGCGCGAGTGGCAGCGGCTGCTGACGCGGCGGCCCGAGCTGGCCCGGCTGTTCGCGCCTGAGGACGGCGGCGCTGCGGAGCCGGTGGAGGGCGACGGGGCGCAGGCACCGCCGGTGGACGCCGAGCGGCTGGCCAAGTGGCTCACGGAGGCCGAGGAGTTGGTGGAGCGGTGGTTCACCCTTGAGGACCCGGCGCGGCTTGAGCCGGCGGAGCGGGAGCTGTTCGTGGAGACGCGGCTGGACTCCGGGCTGCGGCTGCGCGGGGTGATCGACCGGGTGGACGTGGCGCCCACCGGCGAGGTGCGGATCGTCGACTACAAGACGGGCCGGGCCCCGCGCGCGGAGTTCGCCGGGGACGCGCTGTTCCAGATGAAGTTCTACGCGCTGGTGCTGTGGCGGCTGCGGGGGGCCGTTCCGCGGCGGCTCCAGCTGGTGTACCTGGGCAGCGGCGACGTGCTGACGTACGACCCGGACGAGGCCGATCTGCGCGGGGTGGAGCGCAAGCTGCTCGCGCTGTGGGAGGCGATCCGGCGGGCGACGGAGAGCGGTGACTGGCGGCCGAGCCCCGGCCGGCTGTGCGACTGGTGCGATCACCGTTCGCGCTGCCCCGAGTTCGGCGGCACTCCCCCGCCCTACCCGCTGCTGGTCCAGGATCAGCTGCCGCTCGCGGTGCCGCCGCAGGCGGCGCCGGACGCGGACGCGGATGCGGACGGCGCGGATGCGGACGGCGTCGGGGGCGCGGGCGGACTCCCGGGCGCGGGGGCCGCTGCACCGTGAGCCAGAATGGGGGCGCGGCCACCGGCGTCTCGGGCCGTCCCCCCGACCGAAGGGTTCCTTCATGCCGATCCGCGTTCTGCTGGTCGACGACCAGCCGCTGCTGCGCACCGGGTTCAGGATGATCCTGGAGGCGGAGCAGGACCTCGCCGTCGTCGGGGAGGCCGGGGACGGTCTCCAGGCGCTGGATCAGGTGCGGGCGCTCCAGCCGGACGTGGTGCTGATGGACATTCGCATGCCGCGGATGGACGGGGTGGAGGCGACGCGGCAGATCACGGGCCCGGCGAAGGACGGCCCGGTGAAGGTGCTGGTGCTGACCACGTTCGACCTGGACGAGTACGTGGTGGAGGCGCTGCGGGCCGGTGCCAGCGGCTTCCTGTTGAAGGACGCGCCGGCGGCGGAGCTGGTGCAGGCCATCCGGGTGGTCGCGGCGGGCGAGGCGATGCTCGCGCCGAGCGTCACCCGGCGGCTGCTGGACATGTACGCGGAGAGGCTGCCGTCGGGCGACGAGCCGGTGCCGGACGCGCTGCACACGCTGACGGACCGCGAGGTGGAGGTGCTGAAGCTGGTGGCGCGCGGCCTGTCGAACGCGGAGATCGCGGCCGACCTGTTCGTGAGCGAGACCACGGTGAAGACGCATGTGGGACACGTGCTGACGAAGTTGGGGCTACGGGACCGGGTGCAGGCGGCCGTGTTCGCGTACGAGAGCGGTCTGGTGCGGCCGGGCAGCTGAGGGCGGTCAGTCCTGCGGCGTGCGGGCGATCTCCCACAGGCGGAAGACGTCCGTGCGGTCGAGGGCCCAGGGGAGCCCGGTGACGCTCTCGCCCGCGACGGCGTACTGCCTGCTCTGCCACAGCGGGACGAGCGGCACGTCCTCGGCCACGATGTCCTGTAGCTCGGCGAAGTCCTCCGCGGTCGCGCCGCGGTCGCCCTGCCGCTCCGTGCGCGGGATCAGCTCCTCGGTCACGCGCGGCGCGGCGTAGCCGCCGGTGAGCAGCCCGCCGGTGCCGAAGTAGGGGACGGTGTAGGCGTCCGCGTCCGGGTACTGGGGCGCCCGGCCGTGCGCGAAGGCGCCGAACGAGCTGTCCGCCACCCCCTGTTCGAACGTGTCGGCGGCCACGCTCGTGACCTGCGCGTCGAACAGGCCGCTGGCGTTCAGCCGGGCGGCGAGGTGCTCGAACGCCGCCTCCGTTTCCGGGCCGTGGCGGTCGAGGGTGATCCACAGCGTCAGCGCGACGGGCTCGGTGATGCCCGCCTCGCGCAGCGCCGCCTCGGCACGGTCGCGCCGCGGCTCGTCGCCGTAGGCGTCGAGGAACGAGGGGGTGTGCCCGGGAATCCCGGCCGGGATGACGGAGTACAGGGGCTCGGCGGTGCGCGGCCGCACGTCCTCGATCAGGGCGGCGCGGTCGACGAGGTGGGCGACGGCACGACGGACGCCGGGCCGGCCCGCGACCGGGTCGTCCAGGTTGAAGGCGAGGTGCAGGGCAGCGGCGCCGGTGCCGTCGACCGTCTTGGGGCCGCCGCCGTCCGCCGCGGCGGGCGGCTCAAGGTCCGCGAGGTCTGCGCTGCCGAGGCCGCGGGCGACGTGGACCTCGCCGGCTGCCAGGGCCGCCCGCAGCGCCGCCCGGTCGCCGTGGAAGAGGCGGAGGGTGACGCCGGTGTTCCGGGCGACGGCGGGGCCGCGGTAGTCGGCGTTGAGGGAGAGGACGGCCTCGTTCCCGGTGAGCCGCTCCAGCCGGTAGGGGCCTGAGCCGGTGGCGCCGCCGTCGGCGCGCAGGGCGTCGGCGGGGTAGGCACCGGGATCGACGATGGCTCCCACGGCGGAGGCGATCTTCTGCGGGAAGGTGGCGTCGGGTCGGCCGAGGTGGAAGGTGACCGTCTCCTCGTCCGGGGTCTCGATGCGGTCGATCGAGGACAGCAGCGCGGCCGGGCCGCCCGGGGCGTCGATGCGCAGCGTCCTGTCGAAGGAGAACTTGACGGCCGCCGCGGTCAGCCGTTCACCGCTCGTGAACGTCAGGTCGTCACGGAGGGTGCAGGTGAAGCGGCGGCTGACGCGGTCGGTGAAACCGCATTTCTCGGCCGCGTCGGGCTGCGGCTCGGTCCGGCCCGGCGGGAAAGCGAGCAGCGACTGGAAGACGTTGTCCAGGAGCACGGCACTGCCGGGCCCACCACCGGCGGCGGGGTCGACGGCGGCGATCTCCTCTGTGGTGCCCACCACGACCCGCTCGTCCAGGGCCGAGGCGTCCTCGCTGCCGAGGTGGCGGCCCAGGGACAGCACGGCGAGCAGGCCGCAGGCGAGCGGCAGGGCCACCGGGGTGGCACGTTCGCGTAAGGGGCGCTCCCGCCGGGCGGCCGCGCGCGGCGGCGGTCCGCCGGCGGGGTGGGTCATGGGCGAACGGTCCTTGCGGGCGTTCCCCCGGGGGCCGGGGCGGCGGCGACCTCGCGCAGGAGGGCGAGGTCGACCTCCTCCAGCGTGCGCACCAGGGTCCGCCCGTCGGCGGCGGGGATGGGCGCGACCGAGGGCACGGCCACGACGCGGCAGCCGGCCGCCTCGGCGGAGGCGACGCCGGTGGCCGTGTCCTCGACGGCGACGCAGCGTGCCGGGTCGGCGCCGAGACGGGTGGCCGCGGTGAGATAAGGGTCGGGGTGCGGCTTGGTGCGGGGCAGCTCGTCGCCCGCGACGGTGACCGCGAAGTACTCGGGGCCCAGGGAGCCGAGGATGCGGTCGATGACGGTGCGGTGCGAGGCGGAGACCAGCGCGGTGGGCACCCGGTGGGCGGCCAGCTCGGTCAGCAGCCTGCGGGCGCCGGGCATCAGGGGGACGCCTGCCTCCAGGCGGCGCAGGAACGTCGCGTTGAGCAGGAGGCGCAGCTCGTCGAGCGTGATGTCCGCGCCGGTCACCTCGATGAGGTAGCCGGCGCTGCGGGTCATGGGGCCGCCGACGACGACCTCGCGGTGCTCCTCGGCCAGCTGGTGGCCCAGCGCCTCGAAGACCTCGCACTCGGCGTCCCACCAGAAGCCCTCGGTGTCGACCAGCGTGCCGTCCATGTCCAGCAGAACGGCCTGGGGGCCGGGCCCCGCGGGCAGGGCCGTGTCGACGGCCGACAGGGAACTCGTCATCCGCGCGCACCTCCATGGGGGCGAGCAGGCCGGCCGTCCGCGGCGGGACGGCCGACCTGTACCGGACCGATCAGTCTACGTCGGCGGAAAAACCGCCGCCGCCCCATATCACTCGCACGGGTTAGCGGGCGTTGAAATAGTTGGCTTCGGGATGGTGAAGGATGAGGGCGTCCGTGGACTGTTCCGGGTGCAGCTGGAACTCCTCGGAGAGCGTCACGCCGATGCGCTCGGAGCCGAGCAGCTCGGCGATCTTGGCGCGGTCCTCCAGATCCGGACAGGCCGGGTAGCCCAGGGAGTAGCGGCAGCCCTGGTACTCGGTGCGGAACATCCCGTCCAGCGCCTCGGGGTCGCCGCCGGCGATGCCCAGCTCCGCGCGGACCCGGGCGTGCCAGTACTCGGCGAGTGCCTCGGCGAGCTGGACGGACAGGCCGTGCAGCTCCAGGTAGTCGCGGTAGGCGTCGGCCGCGAACAGCTCGGCGGTGGCGTCGCTCACCCGCGGCCCGATGGTGACGGTCTGGAGGGCGACCACGTCGGTCTCGCCGCTTTCCGCGGGGCGGAAGAAGTCGGACAGGCACAGCCGCCGGCCGCGCCGCTGGCGGGGGAAGGAGAAGCGGGTGCGCTCCTTGCCGTCCTCGTCGAGGATCACCAGGTCGTTGCCCTCGGCGTGGCACGGGAAGTAGCCGTAGACGACGGCGGCCTGGAGCAGGTTGTCGGTGTGCAGGCGGTCCAGCCAGCCGCGCAGCCGCGGCCTGCCCTCGGTCTCGACCAGCTCGGCGTAGTCGGGCCCGTCGTCGCCGCGGGCCGCCTTCAGGCCCCACTGGCCCTTGAACAGCGCGTCGGGGTCGAGCCAGTCCGCGTAGTCCTTCAGCGGAACGCCCTTGATCACCCGGGTGCCGAGGAACGGCGGAACGGGCACAGGTACGTCCGTCGCCGTGGCCGAGCGGGCGGGCGCGTCCGTGTCGTCCGGCAGCGGCAGGGGGCTCTCGCGCTTGGGCACGCGCCGCTGCTTCAGCTCCGGCAGGGTGGCGCCGGGGACGCCGCGCTTGACGGCGACGAGCGCGTCCATCAGCCGCAGGCCCTCGAAGGCGTCGCGGGCGTAGCGGACCTCGCCCTCGTACACCTCGTGCAGGTCCTGCTCGACGTAGGCGCGGGTGAGGGCGGCGCCGCCGAGGATGACGGGGTAGTCGGCCGCCATGCCGCGCCGGTTCAGCTCCTCCAGATTCTCCTTCATGATCACGGTGGACTTCACCAGCAGCCCGGACATGCCGATGACGTCGGCGCGGTGCTCGGTGGCGGCCTCCAGGATCGCGGAAACCGGCTGCTTGATACCGAGGTTGACCACGTTGTAGCCGTTGTTGGTCAGGATGATGTCCACGAGGTTTTTGCCGATGTCGTGGACATCGCCGCGCACGGTGGCCAGGACGATGGTGCCCTTGCCGTCGTCGCTCGTCTTCTCCATATGGGGTTCGAGGTAGGCGACCGCGTTCTTCATGACCTCGGCGGACTGGAGGACGAACGGCAGCTGCATCTGCCCGGAGCCGAACAGCTCGCCGACCACCTTCATGCCCGCCAGCAGCGTGTCGTTGACGATCTGGAGGGCAGGCCGTTCGGCGAGGGCGGCGTCGAGGTCGGCCTCCAGACCGTTGCGCTCGCCGTCGATGATGCGCCGCTGGAGGCGTTCCTCCAGGGGCAGGGCCCGCAGCTCCTCGGCCTTGCCCGCCTTCATGGACTTGGCGTCGACACCCTCGAAGAGTTCGAGGAAGCGCTGCAGCGGGTCGTAGTCGGGGCGGCGGCGGTCGTAGATCAGGTCGCGGGCGACCTCGGCGTGCTCGGCCTCGATCCTGGCGATCGGCAGGATCTTGGCGGCGTGCACGATCGCGGAGTCGAGCCCGGCCCTGACGCACTCGTCGAGGAATACGGAGTTGAGCACCAGACGGGCGGCGGGGTTGAGGCCGAAGGAGATGTTCGACAGGCCGAGGGTGGTCTGGACATCGGGATGGCGCCGCTTCAGCTCACGGATGGCGGCGATGGTGTTCGCGCCGTCCTTGCGGGATTCCTCCTGCCCGGTGCAGATGGTGAACGTCAGGCAGTCGATGATGATGTCGGATTCGGCGACGCCCCAGTTGCCGGTGAGGTCGGCGATCAGCCGCTCGGCGATGGCCACCTTGTGCTCGGGGGTGCGGGCCTGGCCCTCCTCGTCGATCGTGAGCGCCATCAGCGCGGCGCCGTGCTCGACCGCGAGGCGGGTGACCTTCGCGAAGCGGGAGTCCGGGCCGTCGCCGTCCTCGTAGTTGACCGAGTTGATCACGGCCCGGCCGCCCAGCTTCTCCAGGCCGGCCTCGAGTACGCCGGGCTCGGTGGAGTCCAGCACGATCGGCAGCGTGGAGGCGGTGGCGAAACGGCCGGCCAGCTCCCTCATGTCGGCAACGCCGTCCCTGCCGACGTAGTCGACGCACAGGTCGAGCAGGTGGGCGCCCTCCCTGATCTGCTCGCGCGCCAGCTCCACGCAGTCGTCCCAGCGGCCGGCGAGCATGGCCTCGCGGAACTTCTTGGAGCCGTTCGCGTTGGTGCGCTCCCCGATGGCCAGGTAGGAGGCGTCCTGACGGAAGGGCACCGTCTGGTACAGCGAGGAGGCGCCCGCCTCCGGCTGCGGGTCCCGCTCCGCGGGCCGCAGGTCGCGCACCCGCTCCACGACCTGCCGCAGGTGCTCGGGCGTGGTGCCGCAGCAGCCGCCGATGAGAGAGACGCCGAATTCGGCGATGAACGACTCGTGCGCGTCGGCCAGCTCGGCCGGGCCGAGCGGGTAGTGCGCGCCGTCCTTGCCCAGCACGGGCAGCCCGGCGTTCGGCATGCAGGAGACCGGCACGCCGGCGTGCCGGGACAGGTACCGCAGGTGCTCGCTCATCTCGGCGGGGCCCGTGGCGCAGTTGAGGCCGATCATGTCAATGCCGAGCGGTTCGAGCGCGGTGAGGGCGGCGCCGATCTCGGAGCCGAGGAGCATGGTGCCGGTCGTCTCCACCGTGACCTGGACGAGCAGCGGCAGGTTGGCGCCCGCGGCGGTCAGGGCGCGCCGGGCGCCGAGCACGGCGGCCTTCGTCTGGAGGAGGTCCTGGCTGGTCTCGACCAGCAGGGCGTCCGCGCCGCCCGCGATCAGGCCCTCGGCGTTCTGCTGGTAGGCCGCGCGCAGCTCGCCGTAGGAGACGTGGCCGAGGGTGGGGAGCTTGGTGCCGGGGCCGATCGAGCCCAGGACCCAGCGCATGCGCCCGTCACGCACGGTGAACTCGTCCGCGGCCTCGCGGGCGACGCCCGCGCCGGCCCGGGACAGCTCGAAGACGCGGTCGGCGATCTCGTACTCGCCGAGCGCCGAGAGGTTGGCGCCGAAGGTGTTGGTCTCCACGCAGTCCACGCCGGCCTCGTAGTAGGCGTGGTGAACGGTGCGGACGATGTCGGGACGGGTGACGTTCAGCACCTCGTTGCAGCCTTCGAGCTGCTGGAAGTCGTCGAGCGACGGGTCCTGCGCCTGGAGCATGGTGCCCATCCCGCCATCGGCGACCACGACCCGCGAGGCGAACGCCTCGCGCAGGGCGGTGGCCCGGTCGGAGGGGCTGGCGAGGGGCGGGCTTGCAGAGGCCATGGAATTGCTCCCTGGGGTGCGACGGCTGTCGGCTATGCGGCCTCCGTGACGGAGCGCACCGAGTCAGCCTAACGGCCGGGGCCGCCGGATTGGGAGACACCGCAGGTCCCGGGACCGCCGTACACTCAATTCGCCCCCGGGGGCTATCGGCATGACCCGCTCGTGTTCGACAATGCCGAACGGGAGGCGCTTGGGTTACCCGGAACAAGGAGGCGGCCCCATGGCTCGGACCATCCAGTCGCTTGAGCGTGCCGCGGCAGTCCTGCGGCTCCTCGCCGGCGGCGAGCGGCGGCTGGGTCTGTCCGACATCGCATCCGCCATTGGTCTCGCCAAGGCAACCACACACGGCCTGCTGCGCACCCTCCAGCAGGAGGGCTTCGTCGAGCAGGACCCCTCCTCCGGCCGCTATCAGCTCGGCGCGGAGCTGCTGCGCCTGGGCAACAGCTATCTCGACGTCCACGAGCTGCGGGCCAGGGCCCTGGTGTGGACGGACGACCTGGCGCGCTCCAGCGGGGAGAGCGCGTACGTCGGGGTGCTGCACCAGCAGGGCGTGCTGATCGTGCACCACGTCTTCCGGCCGGACGACAGCAGGCAGGTCCTGGAGGTGGGCGCGATGCAGCCGCTGCACAGCACCGCGCTCGGCAAGGTGCTTGCCGCCTACGACCCGGTCGCGCACAACGAGGTCATGGAGAGCGATTTCGCGGCGATCACCGAGCTGACCGTGACCGACCCGGCGGAGTTCGAGCGCGGACTTGAACGCGTTCGGGCGCGCGGCTGGGCGAGTGACGTCGGCGAGACGTGGGACGGGGTCGCCTCCATCGCCGCGCCCATCCTCGATCGCCGCCGAATGCCGGTCGGCGCGGTGGGGATCACGGGCGCCGAGGAGCGCATGCGATCCGACGGCGCGCTCAGCCCGCGCCTCATCGCCGCGGTGCGGGACTGCGCGAGGTCCGTGTCGCGCGATCTCGGAGCCGGGCGCTTCTAGGACAATCCGGATACCCGAGAGGTATCTGCCGCCCAACCCTTGACGACAGCCTCTTCGGGGAGAAAACTCCCGTTCGATGGTCGACATTGTCGAACACTGGACGGACGTCGACCAGGAATCCCTGGACGAAGGACAAAGGAGTCACGGGTGTCCAGCTCCGACATCTTTTTCGGCGAGGTCCTCGGCACCGCCGTACTGGTCTTGCTCGGCTGCGGCGTGGTCGCAGGAAACGTCCTCAGAAAGTCGAAGTCCTTCGATGCCGGATGGGTCGCCATCACCTTCGGGTGGGGCATCGGCGTGCTCTCCGGCTTCTACGTCTCTACCCAGCTTTCCGGTGCCCACCTCAACCCGGCGGTCACGCTCGGCCTCGCGATCGACACCGGCGAGTGGGGCGACGTGCCCACGTACGTCGCCGGGGAGATGACCGGTGCGCTGCTCGGAGCCGTCCTGGTGTGGCTCGCGTACTACGGCCACTTCCAGGCCCACCTGGAACACCACAAGGTCGTCGGCGGCTCCAGGACCCCGGGCCCCAAGGCGTTCGACGCCGCCGCGGAGACCGAGGAACGCCGGGAACCCTCGCGCCAGGAGCCGGGCCCCGTGCTCGGCGTGTTCGCGACCGCCCCCGAGATCCGCAACAGCGTGCAGAACGTCACCACGGAGATCATCGGGACCGCCGTCCTCATCTTCCTGGTCCTCGGCATCGGCCTCAACGACGGCCTCACCATGTCCGGCACCGGCGGGCTCATGGTCGCCCTGGTCGTGGTCGGCATCGGCCTCTCCCTCGGCGGCCCCACCGGGTACGCCATCAACCCGGCCCGCGACCTCGGCCCCCGCATCGTCCACGCCCTCCTGCCGCTGCCGAACAAGGGCGGCTCCGACTGGGGCTACGCCTGGGTTCCGGTCGTCGGCCCGCTCGTCGGCGCCGCCATCGCGGCCGGCATCCACAACCTGCTGTTCTGACCGCCCGCCGCCCGCCCCCGCCCGCACCACGACCAGGAGCCGCGTTATGACCGACGCACACGACGACACCTCGGGCGCCCCGCGCGAGTACATCGCCGCCATCGACCAGGGCACCACGTCAAGCCGCTGCATCGTGTTCGACCGGGACGGGCGCGTCGTCTCGGTCGAGCAGAAGGAACACGAGCAGATCTTCCCCAAGCCGGGCTGGGTGGAGCACGACGCCACCGAGATCTGGACCAACGTGCAGGAGGTCGTCGCCGGCGCCCTCGCGAAGGCCCGCATCTCCAAGGAGCAGGTCAAGGCCATCGGCATCACCAACCAGCGCGAGACGACGCTGCTGTGGGACCGGGCCACCGGTGAGCCCGTCCACAACGCCATCGTGTGGCAGGACACCCGCACCGACGCGCTGTGCCGCGAACTCGGCCGCAACGTGGGCCAGGACCGCTTCCGCCGGGACACCGGACTGCCGCTCGCCTCCTACTTCGCCGGCCCCAAGATCCGCTGGCTGCTCGACAACGTCGAGGGCCTGCGGGAGCGCGCGGAACGCGGCGAGATCATGTTCGGCACGATGGACTCCTGGGTCATCTGGAACCTCACCGGGGGCACCGAGGGCGGCGTACACGTCACGGACGTCACCAATGCCTCCAGGACCCTGCTGATGAGCCTGCGCACCCTCCAGTGGGACGAGAAGATCTGCAACTCCATCGGTGTCCCCACCGCGCTGCTGCCCGAGATCCGTTCCTCGGCCGAGGTGTTCGGCACCGCACGCGGCGGAGCGCTCGACGGCGTTCCGGTGGCCTCCGCGCTCGGCGACCAGCAGGCCGCGCTGTTCGGGCAGACCTGCTTCTCCGTCGGCGAGGGCAAGTCGACCTACGGCACGGGCACCTTCCTGCTGATGAACACCGGGCCCAAGGCCATCAACTCCTACGCCGGCCTGGTCACCACCGTCGGCTACCGCATCGGCGACCAGGACCCCGTGTACGCGCTGGAGGGCTCCATCGCGGTCACCGGCGCCCTGGTCCAGTGGATGCGCGACCAGATGGGGCTGATCAACAGCGCCGCCGAGATCGAGACCCTCGCCCTGTCCGTCGACGACAACGGCGGCGCCTACTTCGTGCCCGCCTTCTCAGGACTCTTCGCCCCCTACTGGCGCTCCGACGCCCGCGGCGTCATCTCCGGCCTGACCCGTTACGTGACCAAGGCGCACCTCGCCAGGGCCGTGCTGGAGGCCACCGCATGGCAGACGCGGGAGATCGTCGACGCCATGAAGAAGGACTCCGGGATGGAGCTGACCACGCTCAAGGTCGACGGCGGGATGACCTCCAACAACCTGCTGATGCAAAACATCTCGGACTTCCTCGACGTGCCCGTCGTCCGGCCGATGGTCTCCGAGACCACCTGTCTCGGCGCCGCCTACGCGGCCGGACTGGCCGTCGGCTTCTGGAACGACGTCGAGGACCTGCGCGCGAACTGGCGCAGGGCCGCCGAGTGGACCCCGCAGATGGACGCGGCCGAGCGCGACCGCGAGTACCAGTTCTGGCTCAAGGCCGTGAATCGGACCATGGGCTGGCTCGACGAGGAGAGCTGACAGACGATGAACACCCCGCACCCGGCTGCCGCAGCCGTCGCCACGACCGCCACGGAACGGCGCGCCGAGACCAGGGACCGGCTCGCCAGCGCCGCCTACGACCTGCTGGTCGTCGGCGGCGGCATTCTGGGCACCTCCGTCGCCTGGCACGCCGCCCAGTCGGGACTGCGGGTCGCGATGGTGGACGCCGGCGACTTCGCCGGCGCCACCTCATCGGCCTCCTCCAAGCTGGTCCACGGCGGGCTGCGTTACCTCCAGACCGGCGCCGTCCGGCTGGTCGCGGAGAACCACCACGAGCGGCGCGTCCTCTCCCGCGACGTCGCCCCGCACCTGGTCAACCCGCTCACGTTCCACCTCCCCGTCTACCGCGGCGGGCCGCACGGCGCGGCCAAACTGGGCGCCGGCGTGTTCGCCTACTCGGCGCTGTCCGCGTTCGGCGACGGCGTGGGGCGCGTGATCTCCCCCGCCAAGGCCGCGGCCGCCAACCCGGCGCTGCGCACGGAGCACCTGAAGGCCGTCGCGGTCTACCGCGACCACCAGATGAACGACGCGCGCGTGGCCGTCATGACCGTCAGGGCCGCCGTCGAATCCGGCGCCGCCGTGCTCAACCACGCCGAGGTCACCGGCCTGCGCTTCACCCGCGGGCGCGTCACCGGCGCCGACCTGCGCGACCGGCTGGACGGCACCGAGTTCGGCGTCACCGCCCGGCTGGTGCTCAACGCCACCGGCCCCTGGGTGGACCACCTGCGGCGCATGGAGGACCAGGGGGCCGAGCCGAGCATCCGGCTGTCCAAGGGCGCCCACATCGTGCTGCGCCGCACGGTGCCCTGGCGGGCCGCACTGGCCACCCCGGTGGACAAGTACCGCATCACCTTCGCCCTCCCCTGGGAGGACCAGCTGCTGCTCGGCACCACCGACGAGGAGTACGAGGGCGATCCGGCCGAGGTCCACGCCACCGAAGCCGACATCCGGCAGATCCTCGACGAGGCCGCCCTCTCCATCCGCGACGAACACCTGTCCCGTTCCCTGCTCACCTACGCGTTCGCGGGACTGCGCGTGCTGCCCGCCGGTCCCGGCGGCGTCACGTCCGCGCGGCGCGAGACGGTCGTCTCCGAGGGCAGCGGCGGCATGCTGTCCGTCGCGGGCGGCAAGTGGACCACCTACCGGCACATCGGCCGGACCGTGCTCGACAAGGTCGCCAAACTGCCCGGCTCGGTGCTCGCCGAGGACATGGCACCGGTGGGCGATTTGGTGCGGCGGGTGCCGCTGCCGGGAGTCGCCAATCCGGACGCCGTCGCGCACCGGCTGCTCGCGGACCGCGATCCGGGCGCGGCCCTCGCCCCGGCGACGGTCCGGCACCTGGCCACCCACTACGGCTCCCTGGCCTTCGAGATCGCCGACCTCGTCCGCCGGGACCCGGCACTCGGCGAACGCGTGCACCCCGAAGGCCCCGAGATCTGGGCCCAGGTGGTGTACGCGCGCGACCGCGAGTGGGCCGGAACCGTGGACGACGTGCTGCGCCGCCGCACCACGGTGACGATCCGCGGCCTCGACACGGAGGAGGTAAGGGCCCGCGTCGCGGACCTGCTGCGCGGGCAATGAACGGCCCCGGCCGCCCCGGGCGTTCACCCGGCGGAGTGAGCGGCCGGTCACCGTGGATGACCGTGCGCATGCGTACGAGGACTGCGGGCTGGGCACGGTCACGCCGTAGGCTGGGGCCGCACGGAACACTTACGGCAGCCGGGCCGGGAGCACCTCCCCCGCCCCGGCCGGGAGGAGGCGCTGGGTGATCGAGCTCGACGGAGTTCCCGAGCTGGTCGACCCGGTCATGGTGGCCGCGTTCGAAGGCTGGAACGATGCTGGTGACGCCGCCTCCGCCGCGGTCGCTCATCTGGAGCGGGAGTGGAAGGGGGAAGTGTTCGCGGCGCTGGACGCCGAGGACTACTACGACTTCCAGGTCAACCGCCCGCACATCTGGCTGGACGGCGGGGTGCGCCGCGTCACCTGGCCGACGACCCGGCTGTCGGTGGTGCGGATCGGCTCGGAGCACGGGCCGGTACCGCGCCGCGACATCGTTCTGGTGCGCGGCATCGAGCCGAGCATGCGCTGGCGTTCGTTCTGCAACGAGATCCTCGGCTTCGCGCACGAACTGGGCGTGGAGATGGTGGTGGTGCTCGGCGCCCTGCTCGGCGACACCCCGCACACCCGGCCGGTGCCGGTGACGAGCGTGACGTCGGACGAGGACCTGGCCCGTTCCCTCGACCTGGAGGAGTCCAGATACGAGGGGCCCACCGGCATCGTCGGCATCCTCCAGGAAGCCTGCACGCACGCCGGGGTGCCCGCGGTGACGCTGTGGGCGGCCGTTCCGCACTACGTCGCGCAGCCGCCCAACCCGAAGGCGTCGCTGGCGCTGCTGCACGCGCTCGAGGACCTGCTCGGCGTCGGCATCCCACTGGGCGACCTGCCGGAGGACGCCAGGGCCTGGCAGATCGGCGTGGACCAGCTGGCCGCGGAGGACAGCGAGGTCGCCGAGTACGTGAAGTCGCTTGAGGAGGCCCGGGACACCGCGGAGCTGCCCGAAGCCTCCGGCGAGGCGATCGCCAAGGAGTTCGAACGGTATCTGCGCCGCCGCGACGGGCAGCCGCCCGCCGGGGACACCGGCTCCTACCTCCGCGACCCGGGCAGCGGGCGCACCAGACCGCGCAGACGCCCGCCGGAGTCGGACCAGAGCGGGCAGGAGCCGGGCGCCGGGGACCCGGACGACTGATCAGCCGCCGGGCCCCGGCCGCGGAGCTGTCAGAGAGCCACGCCGAGCAGGGCGTCCACGGCCCTGCTGATCACGCCGGGGGCGCCCGGGTCGCCGCCGCCCTCGCGGACCTGGGCGTCGGCCCAGCGGTCGACGGCGGCCAGCGCCGCCGGCGCGTCCAGGTCGTCCGCCAGCGCGCCGCGGATCTCCTCCACGACCCCCTCGGCGGGCGGCCCCTCGGGGCGGGACACCGCGGACCGCCAGTGCGCGAGCCTGCGCATCGCGGCGGCCGGCACCGCCTCCGTCCACTCCCAGTCGGCGCGGTAGTGGTGCGCGAGGAGGGCCAGGCGGATCGCCGCCGGGTCCTGCCCGTCCTGCCGCAGCCGCGAGACGAAGACCAGGTTCCCCTTCGACTTCGACATCTTCTCGCCCTCGTAGCCCACCATCCCGGCGTGCACGTAGGAGCGGGCGAAGGGGTGGGCGCCACTGAGGACGTGCGCGTGCGAGGCGCCCATCTCGTGGTGCGGGAACGCCAGATCGGTCCCGCCGCCCTGCACGTCGAAGCCCATCCCGAGCCGGTCGAGCGCGATGGCCACACACTCGATGTGCCAGCCCGGCCGGCCGGGGCCGAGCGAGGCGCCGTCCCAGGACGGCTCCCCCGGCCGGGCGGCGCGCCACAGCAGCGGGTCCACCGGGTCCTTCTTGCCCGGCCGCTCCGGGTCACCGCCGCGCTCCGCCGACAGCGTCCGCATCGCCGCGGCGTCCAGCCGCGAGACGGACCCGAAGCGCGGGTCGGCCTGGACCGAGAAGTAGACGTCACCGTCGACGTCGTAGGCGGCGCCGGTGGCCCTGAGCCGCTCGACGAGGGGAACGATGGCCGGTATCGACTCGACGGCACCGACAAAGTCGCGCGGCGGCAGCACGCGAAGCGCCGTCATGTCCTCGCGGAACAGGGCGGTCTCGCGCTCGGCGAGCGCCGACCAGTCGACGCCGGTCGCCGCGGCCCGCTCCAGGAGCGGGTCGTCGATATCGGTGACATTCTGCACGTAGTGCACCTGGCGCTTGGTGTCGAGCCAGACCCGCTGCACGAGGTCGAACGCGGTGTAGGTGGCCGCGTGGCCGATGTGGGTGGCGTCGTAGGGGGTGATGCCGCAGACGTAGATCCGGGCGACCGGTCCGGGGGTGAGGGTCACCCGGCCGTTCGTCGCGGTGTCGTGAATCGAGAGATCACGGCCTTGACCGGGCAGAACGGGAACCTTTGAGGCTGGCCAGGCATGCATGCCCCGAGCCTAACCGCATGCCGCCGCGGTCACGACAGGGCCGGGCGGGATCACACCAGGGGCCACGGAATCGCCGGCCACTCCCCGCTGGGCTCCGGGTAGCGCCCGGTGCGCAGGAGCGCGGCCGTTCTGGCGCGCAGCGCCTCGCACTCATCGGGGGTCAGCAGGGCGCGCAGCCGCGTCAGCAGCGGCCGGTCCGCCGCGAGTTCGGCGTCGAGGGTGCGCAGCGACTCGTGCACGGCGGGCGGCAGCGGCTCGCCCGCCCAGCCCCACAGCAGGGTGCGCAGCTTGTTGTCGGTGTGGAACGTGACGCCGTGGTCGATTCCGTACAGGCGGCCGTCGGGCAGCGGCAGCAGGTGCCCGCCCTTCCGGTCACCGTTGTTGATCACCGCGTCCAGCGCCGCCACCCGGCGCAGCCGCTCGTCGTCCGCGTGGACCAGCAGGGCCGTCTGCCCGGCCCCGACCTGGGCCAGACCCACGGCCTTCCAGCCCGGCTCCGGCACCTCGGCGTCGATCAGCGCGAGCAGCGAGTCGGGACCCTCGCCTGCCCCCTCCGCGCCCGGCGCGGGTCCCACCCACTGCTGGCACATGCCGCGCCCCAGCGGCCCCTCCCGCAGCACCGTGGGCGGCACCAGGTCCCAGCCGAGGGCTCGGGACACCTCGTACGTGGCGACCTCGCGCTGCGCGAGGGTGCCCTCGGGAAAGTCCCACAGCGGGCGTTCCCCCGAGACCGGCTTATAGACGCAGCCGAGGCGCTGACCCGCCCACTCCGCGGTGGCGTACAGCACCGTGTTGGAGGCGTCCACGATGCGTCCGTGGACGGTCAACTCGCCGCGGGAGAGCACCTCGTCGGCCGTCACACCCGGCTGCGGCGGTATCCGTTCTGGCGCGGACATACGTGTCCCTCCGGATCGAGCGGCAGGCTGCAGAGCGGGCAGGGCGGGCGGCCGGCGTTCACCACTTCGAGGGCGCGTTTGGCGAAGGCACGGGCCATCGTTCCGCTGAGGCGGACGCGCAGCATGGGCGGGCCGTTCTCGTCGTCCCGCAGGAGCCGCTCCTCGGCCTCGGCGAAGGCCTCCTCGGTTTCGGCTTCGAGTTCGACGAGGGCCTGGGCCTCGACGATCATGCGCTCGCTGTCGCTGTCCCAGGCCAAGGCCATGGTGCCGACGCGGAACTCCTCCTCGACGGGGGATTCCAGCGGCCCCGTGTCGGTCAGCTCGGCGGGCGCGACGGCGGGCACGGTCGTGTTGCCGCCCGCACGCCGCACCACTTCGTCGAGCAGCTCGTCGATGCGCTCGGCGAGGGCTTCCACCTGGGCCTTCTCCAGGGCCACGCTGGTCGTGCGGCCGTCCGCCGATGCCTGAAGGAAAAAGGTACGGCGGCCAGGCAGCCCGACCGTCCCGGCGACAAAGCGTTCGGGAGGGTCGTAGAGGAACACCTGACGGGACACGTACTGCTCCGTTGGGTCGACTGCTTGAGACACTGGCACCCTACTGCGGTTCGCGATCACCGTGGTCAGGCACCACCGCCCACGGGAGCCTCGGTGGCCTCCGCGGCATCGCGCGCGGCCTCCTCCGTGTCCGGAACGAACTCCTCCAGGCTGCCGGTGTCGCCGAACCTGAGCAGCAGCGGCGGCTCGCCGTAACGGATGGCGGTCACCGACGCCGGGTGCGGAACGATGCGCTGGAACAGGTCGAGGTGCAGGCCGAGGGCGTCCGCCACGATCGCCTTGATGTTGTCACCGTGGGTGCACATCAGCCACACCGCCTCGGGGCCGTGCTCGGCCGCGACCCTGGCGTCCCACTCCCTGGCCGCCGCGACCACGCGGGCGTGCACCTCCCGCATCGCCTCCCCGCCGGGGAACACCACGGCCGACGGCTGGCTCCTGACGGTCGCCATCAGCGGCTCCCCGGCCAGCTCCTTCAACGTGCGGTTGGTCCACTCTCCGTAGTCGCACTCGGTGACGCGGGGCTCGGCGTGCACCGGAAGGCCGGGGCGCGCCTCGCGCAGCGGGGCCAGCGTCTGGACGCAGCGCTCCAGCGGGCTGTGCACGGCGAGGGCCAGCGGAATGCCGGCCAGCCGGCCGGGGAGCGCGGCGGCCTGCTCCGTGCCGTGGCCGTCGAGCCGGACGCCGGGCGCGCGGCCGGCGAGGACGCCTGCGGAATTGGCGGTGGTCCGGCCGTGCCGGATGAGCAGCAGGGTGGGCATGCGGCAAGCGTAGATCAGCGGGGTTCAGGCGAGCCCGGCCCGTTCCATGGCCTCGACTCCGGCCCGCAGTCCGGCGATCCGTTCCTGGAGCGTGAAGCCCGCGGGCATCAGCGACAGGGTGGTGGTGCCCGACTCCGCGTATGCCCGCATCCGGTCGGCGATCCGCGGCAGCGGGCCGATGAGCGTCGTGGCGTCGATCAGCGAACGGGGCACCGCCGCGGCCGCGCCGTCCCGGTCCCCGCTCAGGTAGCGGCGCTGGATCTCGTCGGCCTCCTTCTCGTACCCCATGCGCTGCGCCAGCCGGTTGTAGAAGTTCTGCTCCCTGCTGCCCATGCCGCCGACGTAGAGCGCGGTGTAGGGGCGGAAGTGGTCCGCGAGCGCGTCCAGATCCTCGCCCACGGCCATGGGAACGGTCGGCACGACGTCGAAGCCGTCCAGCGTCAGCCCGGCCTTCTCCCGCCCGGCGCGCAGCGGCGCCAGCGTGGTCTCCTCGGCGTGCTCGGGCGCGAGGAAGAGCACCAGCGCGCCGTCTGCGATCTCGCCGGTCTGCGTCAGGTTCTTCGGGCCGATGGCCGCGATGTACAGCGGGATGCGCTCGCGAACGGGGTGGACGGTGAGCTTGATCGGCTTGCCCGGGCCGCCGGGCAGGGGAAGCGTCCAGTGCTCTCCTTCGTGGGTCAGCCGTTCGCGGGACATCGCCTTTCGGACGATCTCGACGTACTCGCGGGTCCTGGCGAGCGGCCGGTCGAACGCCGTGCCGTACCAGCCCTCGGACACCTGCGGCCCCGAGACGCCCAGGCCGAGGCGGAACCGGCCGCCGGAGAGCGCGTCCAGGGTGGCGGCGGTCATCGCCGTCATGGCCGGGGCCCGGGCCGGGATCTGCATGATGGCGGCGCCGACGTCGATCCTGCTGGTCTGCGCGGCCACCCAGGAGAGCACCGTGGGCGCGTCCGAGCCGTACGCCTCCGCGGCCCAGCAGACCTCGTAGCCGAGCCGGTCGGCCTCCTGGGCCACGGCCAGATTGTCCGCGTCCATCCCGGCTCCCCAGTAGCCGAGGTTGATTCCGAGTCGCATGTGCGCTCCTCCAGCCCGCTCTTACCCGTCAGTAACCCACCCGTCCCCCCGGACTGTAACGTGTGGCCGCAAGTACGCTCAACGCTCATGGATCTCAGGCACCTGGGCCGCACCGGCCTGCGCGTCTCGCGGCTCGGACTCGGCACCCTCACCTGGGGCAGGGACACCGGGGAACAGGACGCCGCGGAACTGCTGAAGACGTTCTGGGAGGCGGGCGGCACCCTGGTGGACACCGCGGACGTCTACGGGGACGGCGGCGCCGAGTACCTGCTGGGGCGGCTGCTCGACGGGCTGGTGCCCAGGCGCGACCTCGTGATCGCCACCAAGGCCGGCAGCGTGCCCGACCCCGACCGGCGCTTCGACGCCTCCCGCGGGCACCTGCTGTCCGCGCTCGACGCCTCCCTCGAACGGCTGAACACCGACTACGTCGACCTGTGGCAGGTGCACGCGTTCGATCCGGAAACGCCCATGGAGGAGACGCTCCAGGCCCTGGAGATCGCGGTGGGCAGCGGCCGGGTCCGGTACGCCGGAGTGTCCAACTTCTGCGGCTGGCAGCTCGCCAAGGCCGCAACCTGGCAGCTGGCCGCGCCCGGCGCGCGCACCCGCCTGGCCAGCACGCAGATGGAATACTCCCTCCTCCAGCGCGGAGTTGAACGCGAGGTGCTGCCCGCCGCCCTCGACCTGGGCATCGGGCTGCTGCCCTCCTCGCCGCTCGGCCGCGGCGTCCTGACCGGCAAGTACCGCAGGGGCGAGGCGCCGGCCGGCTCGCGGGGCGCGTCCGAGCAGCTGGCGCCGTTCGTCGAGCCCTACCTCGACGAGGCCGCCGGCCGGATCGTGGACGCCGTGACCATAGCGGCCGACGGCCTCGCGGTCACGCCGCTCCACGTCGCCCTCGCCTGGGTGCGGGACCGGCCGGGCGTCGCGGCGCCGCTGGTCGGCGCCCGGACGGTGCACCAGCTCGGCGAGGCGCTGTCAGTGGAGGACCTTAGCCTTCCTGAGGAGATCTGCCGAGCGCTGGACGACGTCTCGGCGCCCGTGCACCGGTACCCCGACCAGGACTGGAGTTCGCTGTGACCGCCGAGAACGCCGTGCCCGCCGACGAGCCCGCCGACGAGCCCGCGGCCGCGGCTGCGGCCGCCAAGGACCCCGCGGCAGAACTGCGCGCGGCCGTGCAGGCCGTGGAGAGCGGCGAACGGCCGGCCGCCTCGTTCTTCACCCGGCCCGCGCCCCCGCCGCCCGGGCCGGCCGCGACGCGGCCAGGCGCCGTGCGGCCAGGCGGGCCGGCGGCGGGGGCCGCCCGCCCGGTGGACGTGCCGGCCGCCGTGCCCGAGCTGCTCGCGCGGGGCGGCGCGCCGGACGCCCTGGCGCCACGGGTGGTGGCCGCTCTGGGCGAGGGCGCCGCCGAGGAGCTGGCGGCCGATCCGTGGCGGCTGCTCGCCGTGGACGGCGTGCGCCCCGAGCAGGCCGACGGATTCGCCCGCGCGCTGCTCGGGCCCGAGTGCACGCCGGGGGACGAGCGCAGGACGCGGGCGCTGACGGCATGGCTGATGGAGCGGGCCGCCGCGGCCGGGCACACCGCGCTCGAGCCCGCGTCCGTCGCGAAGAGCCTGGCCGAGCACGCGGTGCCCGACCCCGACGCGGCCGTCCGCGACGCCATCGAGGCCGGTACGGTCCTGGTCTTCCAGCACCCGCTGCCTGGCGGCCCTGCGGCCGGCGAGGACGAGGCCCCGCCCGTGTCCGTGCTGCTCGGCCTCGAACGGTACGCGCTCGCCGAGGAGAGCCTGGCGGACGGACTCTCCCGGCTGCGCGGCACGTTCGGGCCCGCGGCGGACGGCGGCCAGGACTGGGCCGGGGCGGCCGCCGCGGCGCCGTCGCCCTCCGCCGCCGAGCTGATCGGCGCCGCGGCCCGCAGCGCCCTGGTCGTCCACACGGGCGGCGAGGCGGCGCGCGCCGAGCCGGCCGCGCTCGTCACGGCCGCACGCGCGCTCGGCCTGCGCGCCTGCGCCGCGGCACACACCGAGGACGGCAGACGGCGGCTCGCCGCCCTGCTGCCCGCCGACGCGGCCGTGACCGTCGGCGGGCTGCTCGACGGCGCCGAGGGCCCGGGGCGCGACGAGGACGGGCTGTTCGCCGTCGACCTGCTGGCCGTGCTGGACTGCGACCGGCTCGGAGCCGAGGCCGCGGCCGCCCTGGTGGAGTCGCTGCCGGACGGCGCGCGCCTGGTGCTCAGCGGCGATCCGCAGCTGCTCGGCGCGGCCGACCCGGGCCAGGTCCTGGCCGATGTGCTGGCCGCGGGCGGCGTGCCGCACGTCCGTTCCAGAACGCCGGACCCCGGCCCGGTGGGCGAGCTGGTCTCGGGTATCGGCGTGGGCGAGCTGCACCAAGTCGCCGCCCCGGACAAGGAAGTGGTGATCGTGCCGGTGCGCGACGCGGGCGAGGCCGTTCACCGCACGGCGCAGTTGGTCACCGAATCGGTGCCGCGCGCCTTCGGGGTGCCGGCGGCGGACGTGCGCGTGATCACGCCGGGGCACGGTGGCGCGGCGGGGACCCGCGCGCTCAACGCGGCGTTGAAGGAGCGGCTGAATCCGGGGCCGGGTACGTTCGGCGGCTTCGATCCGGGGGACCGGGTCGCCCACTCCCCCGCCCCGGGGCACACGCGCCTGGCGACCGTGGCCGACGCGGACGGCGAGGGCCTGTGGCTCGACGGGGCGGACGGCAGGTTCCGCGTGGCGAAGGAGCGGGTGGCCGACACGGTGCGGCACGGCTGGGCCCTGACGGCGCATCAGGCGGCGGGCAGCCGCTGGCCCGCCGCGGTCGTGGTCCTGCCGGGCGACGCGTCGGCGGCGATCGACCGCGCCTGGGTGTACACGGCGTTCAGCCGCGGGGAGCGCCACCTGTCCGTCGTGCAGGGCACGGGGCCGGGTCTGGCACGGGCGGTCGCCGAGCCGCCCGCGCACCCGCGCACGACCCGCCTGCGCGCGCTGCTGAGCGAGCAGGCGGCCTCCGCGGCGCAGGCCCCCTGAGGGCCGTCAGTCGGCGGGGTCCAGGTCGTCCTCCTCGAAGGCTTCGCTGATGTCGAAGCGGCAGAGGACGCGTTCGGGATCGACCGACTCGAAGGGGGCGGTCAGCCACTCGCCGGGCTCCGCCGGCTCGTCGCCGGCCGTCACCCAGAGCGTCGAGTCGCCCTCGTCGAGGCCGAACTCCTTGTATCTGCTGGCGATCTCGTCCGGGTCGAACTCGCCGAACAGCACGCCGAGCGCGGTCTGCATGCTCCGGCCCGCGCCCTCCTCGCCGTCCGCCTCGTCCCCGTCGGTGGCGTCCGGGTCCAGCTCCGCGACGCGCTGTGCCTGCGCCAGCAGCCGCCGCGGCTCGACCACCGTGTAGTCCCGTCGGATGAAGACGCTCAGGGCGTCCGGCTCCTCCGGTCCCGCGTACACCGCTCCCCCGTCCGTTTCCGGCACCTCGAACGGGGTGACCTCGTCGTAGGCGTCGTACAGCAGCTCGTCGTACGCCTCGCCCGCGGCGGCCATCTCGTTGAATGCGGCGAACACCGCGGCGTCCGCCTCGGCCTCCGCCTCAGGCGCCTCGGCTCGCCGTTCGATGGCGGCGAGATGCCGGTCGATCGCCTCTTTGAGCGCGTCGGCGGCGGCGCGGACTTCGGCAGCGGTCGGCTGCACAGCATCAGACATGGTGCAGACGGTATCGGCATCCAGGGCTTGCCCGCACAATAGATACGATGCCGGAATATGAGTTTCGCGATGTGTACGTGCCACGGGGGGTCTCCCGTGCCGCCGCCACCCGCCTGCTGACCGATCACGCGGAGTACGGCCACTGGGAGCTGGCCCGGCTCCGCCTGTATCCGGACGGCAGCCGCCGGGTGCGGCTGCGGCGTCGCATCATCCGTCAACTGCGAGCCACATGGTGACGAGTGGGCCCCGCCAACGGGCGGGGCCCACTCGTCGTATCCGTACCTTCACGGATCAGCCCTGGCGCGCCAGCCGGCCGCGCCGGTAGAGCACCACACCGCCGAACAGCAGGCCGGCACCCAGCGGGAGTACCCCGGCGACCGGCAGGCCGCCGCCCGTCGCCGCCAGCTCACCGGCCGGGTCCTGAGCGTCGCTGACCGGGACCGCCTCCGGCGCCGGGTCGGCGGGCAGCGGGGCCGGCTCCTCGTCCACCGGCTCGGCCGGTGGGGCCGGGTCGGTCGGCTCCTCGGGAGCCTCCGGCGAGACCGGTGGCGCAGGCGGCGCCGGAGGCGCAGGCGCCTCGGCGTCGACGGCGCAGCCGTTGCCGAACACGGGGTTGAGCACGCCCACGACCGAGACGCTGTTGCCGCACGCGGTCACCGGTGCGTTGACCGGCGCCTGGATGTTGTTGCCCGAAGCCACGCCGGGTGACCCGGCCGCCGTTCCGCTCGCCTCGGCGCCGCCGCCCCCGCCGGGACCACCGGGGCCGCCGCCGGAGCCGCCGCCGACGACGCAGTTGTTGCCGAACGCCGGATTGAGCACGCCGACCACGTTCACGGTGTTCCCGCAGAGCGTGACCGGCGCGTTGACCGGTGCCTGAATGGTGTTGCCCGAGGCCACCCCGGGCGAATTCGCGGCGGCGCCGCCCGCGTTCGACTCGGCTTGTGCCGAGCCGGACGCCAGGCCGAGCAGACCGCCCGCGGCGGCTACGGTGATCAGGCCCTTTTTCGTGACCTGTCGCATGGTGATTCCCCTGCCTCGATTCTCATGGACGCGGGGTGGGGGTGTGAGGGCACCCGCGGCCTGACTGTGCAGCCGGAACGGCCCCGGAGTGAGCGGTGCTCGCCCTCCGGGGCCGCGGCTCAAGCCCTCAAGAAGTGGGGCAGAACCTCACTTGACGATGCAGGTGTTGCCAAAGGCCGGGTTCAGCACGCCGATGATGTCAATCGTGTTCCCGCAGACGGTGATCGGGAGGTTGATCGGCACCTCCACGACGTTCCCGGAGAGGACACCAGGAGAACCGACAGCGGCCCCTCCGGCGTTGGACTCCGCGAGCGCCAGACCCGACCCAGCCAGCATCAGACCGCCGGTGGCAGCCGCAACAGCGACGACCTTCTTGATCATTCTTCCTCCTTGTTGACAATGCGGTCCCAGCCGGGGACTGCACTTGCTGCAACGAGGAGGAGTGAAACGAGGGCACGAAACCTTCCGGTCTTTCACTCACCTTGAGGAACACCGGACGCCTGATCGATTATGACCGGTCGCAAAAGCTCAGCATTGGTCCAGAAATCGGTCCAGCACCCGAACGCCGAATTTCAGTCCGTCAACGGGCACCCGTTCGTCCACACCGTGGAACATCCCGGCGAAGTCCAGCTCCGGGGGCAGCTTCAACGGCGCGAACCCGAAGCCCCTGATGCCGAGGTCGTCGAAGGACTTCGCATCCGTCCCGCCCGACAGCATGTACGGAACGGCACGGGCGATCGGGTCCTCCGCCTGCAGCGCGGACTGCATGGCCTCGACCAGTGCCCCGTCGAACGTGGTCTCCAGCGCCTTGTCGGCGTGCACGTCCTCGCGCCTGACCCGCGGCCCGAGCAGCCGGTCCAGGTCGGCCAGGAACTCCTCCTCGAAACCGGGGAGGAACCGCCCGTCGACGTGCGCGGTGGCCTGCCCGGGAATCACGTTCACCTTGTACCCGGCGCCGAGCTGCGTGGGCGCCGCCGTGTTCTGGAGCGTCGCCCCGATGATCTTGGCGATGCCGCCGAGCCTGTCCAGCGTCTCCTCCATGTTCTCCGGGTCCAGCTCGGTGCCCAGCGCGTCGGACAACTCGTCCAGGAAGGACCGCACGGTCTTGGTGACCCGGACCGGGAACTTGTGCCGCCCGAGTCGCGCCACCGCCTCGCACAGCTCGGTGATCGCGTTGTCGTTGTTCGTCATCGATCCGTGCCCCGCCGTGCCCTCGACGGTCAGGCGCATCCAGTGCATGCCCTTCTGCGCCGTCTCGACGAGGTAGAGCCGCAGGTTCTCGTTCACGGTGAACGAGAAGCCGCCGACCTCGCTGATCGCCTCGTCGACCCCCTCGAACAGCTCCGGGTGGTGATCGACGAGATGACGCGCCCCGTACACGCCCCCCGCCTCCTCGTCCGCGAGGAAGGCCACCACGACGTCCCGCGGCGGCTTGCGGCCCGTGCGCAGCCTCTCGCGCACGACGGCGAGGGTCATCGCGTCCATGTCCTTCATGTCGACGGCGCCCCGCCCCCACACACAGCCGTCCGCGATCTCCCCGGAGAACGGGTGGTGCGTCCAGTCCTCGGCATTGGCGGGCACCACGTCGGTGTGCCCGTGGATGAGCAGCGCGGGCCGGGAGGGATCGGCACCCTCGATCCGCGCCACGGTGGACGCGCGGCCGGGCCGCGACTCGAAGATCCGCGGTTCGAGCCCGACCTCGGCAAGCTGCTCGGCCACGTACTCGGCGGCGGCCCGCTCCCCCGGCCCGGAATCGTCCCCGTAGTTGCTGGTGTCGATCCGGATCAGGTCGCGGCAGAGACCGACCACCTCCTCCTCCGCGCGCCGACTGCCTCCGTCATGATCCGGTGTCGGGCTCGACTGGCTCACGCTGCCTCCTCCTGCTGTGGGCTCCGCCTCCATACTCCCCCGACCCCTCTCTCCCCCCAAGGCCCACCGCCCGCCGATGCCCGGGGAGATCACCACCCCAGGACTTTGCTATGGTTTTCCACGTCACCGGGGCGCACACCCAGGCGACACACACCCCGTCCGGGTGGCGGAATGGCAGACGCGCTAGCTTGAGGTGCTAGTGCCCGATTAAGGGCGTGGGGGTTCAAGTCCCCCCTCGGACACCATCACTACAGGTTCTTCTCCAGCCGGGTGAGCTTATCGCGCATCCGTTCCGGCTCCGCGGCTTCCACAGCCTTCTTCGGCCTCGCCGGACTGGTACACCCGTCGGTCAGTGCGGTCAGGGCGGTCAGTGCGGTCAGGTCTCCGGCGTCCAGGGCCGCCCGCCGGCGCCGGGTCGCCGGACTCCGGGTATCGGGCCATCCATGCTGCTCATCTGGCCCAGGGCTCCTGCCTCGCCCAGGAAGAACAACCCGGCATACCGGGTGCCTCACCCCGCGCTTTCCGCCTCGGCGTCCTGGGGGCCGCTCTTGTGTTCCGGCGTTCGGCGTTCCTGTGGCAGCCGGTGCTCCAGGCGCAGCATGAGCACCGTGCCCAGGGCGGCGAGGAGGCCCACGGCGAGCCAAGGGAGCAGGCGATCCTGGCTGAAGAGCAGGCCGAACAGGCTGGGCCCGACGATACTCGAACAAGCGAAGGAGTACTGGAACGCCGCCAGGTAGGTGCCCCGCGACCCGGCCGGTGCCGCCTGCGCGGCGAGCGCGTTCGATGCGGGTCCGTAGGTCATCTCCGCGAGGCTGTAGCACACCACCACGACGGCGAGGTACGGCACCAGTACCTCGGACGGCATCAGGACGGCCCCCGCGGCCGTCGCGCACCACAGCGCCCACAGTCCGCCGGCCCACGCCATGATGCGGGGGCGGGTGCGGCGGCGGCCGACGAAGCGCGCGACGGCGCCCGTGCAGGTGGCCAGCAGCAGCGTGTTGAGGGCCAGCAGCGGGCCGGGGGCCCAGTCCGGTCCTGAAAGGCCCTGGACAACGTAGACGGGCAGCGACAGGGCGAGGAACGTGCTGCACAGGGCGAAGATCGAGCACGTCCCGATCAGCGCGAGATAGGGCCGGTCCCACAGCAGCGCCCGGTGGCCGGAACGGCCCTGGGCAGGTGGCGCGGCGTGCGGGGTAGGCGGGACCTTGAGGGCGATCACCAGTCCGGCGGCCAGGAACGCCAGTGCGCGCAGGCGCGCTTGAAGTCCGTCTCCGCGGCGACGAAGTAGTTGGACAGCAGGTTCGCCGCCGTCCGCGACCACGGGGAGCCGCTGGGTGCCTTCGCCAATCCGAGCGCGAGCGTGCGGTGAATGTAGGGGATGAACGGCGCGTCGTCGACCTGGAAGGCCAAGAACCGCTCGACGGTCATCCGTCCCCGTTCCAGGTCGGTCAGCCAGGGGTGTTCCTCGTACGCCTCCCAGTCGGCCGCCGTCGCCTCCCGGCATTGGTCGATGAAGGTGGTCGACATGTCGTCGTCGATGTCCGTGGCGATCACGCTGTCACCTCTCCGCTGTCGGCGACCAGCAACTCCGACAGCACGTCGTCGATGGGCACGGCAGGATTTCCCGGGGTTGTCGGAACGGCGAACTCCCACCCCCCGCCCGGTGGGGACGCGATGTCGTCGGATGAGAGCGACTTGTGGAAGAACCGTTCGGCGGGGAAAAGGTCCGCCGGGTACGTCGCCCACGCGCACGACGCGAGTGCGAGGCACACGTGCGCGCCGATCGGGCTTTCGAGCATGTTGCCGACGACCGCCCCGATGCCGGCCCGTGCCGCCAGTTCCCCGATCTCGGCCGCGGGCCCGAGGCCGCCGACGCGCCCCGGCTTCACATTGACGAAACCACAGCTGCCGAGCTTCAGGGCGAGCTCCAGGTGGTGGCGCGACCGGATCGACTCGTCGAGGCACACCGGCGTGTCCAGCCGCCGCTGGAGCTCCGCGTGGCCGAGGAAGTCGTCCTGCGCCATGGGTTGTTCGATCATGGCCAGGCCGAGTGGGTCCAACAGCGCCAGGTGGTCGATGTCGTCCCTGGTGAACGCCGCGTTGCAGTCGACATGCACCGGCGTCGGGGAACGCACGCCGTACCTCTCCGAGTTGGTCGATCCTCGTCTGCCTGCCCATCTTCAGCTTGACCCGCGGACATCCGGAGCCGAGCGCCTTCGCGATCTTCGCCAGCAGCTCGTCCGTATCGGCGTGGATGTCGAAGTCGGCGCCGGCCCGCACGGTCGAGCGGGTGCCACCGACGTAGTGGCTCAGTGGGCGCTGCTCGACGCCGCCGCGCAGCGCCCACCAGGCGGTCTCGACCGCCGTCTTGGCGAAGGTGTTCTCCCGGATCTCCGCGAACAGACCGTTCAGCTGACCGGCGTCGTCGGCGTTCGCCGCCACCAGGCGGGGCAGCAGATAGTCACGCACCAGTGCGAACGTCGCTCGCCCCCACTCCCCGCAGAACAGCGGCCATGTGCCAGGGGCGGCCTCACCCCACCCGGAAACCGCGCCGCTGTGGTGAGCCTGACGACCACCGTGTCGATGTCGGGCTGCGCCCCGAAGGACGTCTTCCAGGGGACCTTTAACGGCATGCGCAGCACAAGCGCACGCGCGGACTCGATATGCATGGCTCCATCCCGCCGTCCGGTCTGCCGATCGCCTGACTGGTGGTGGTACCCGTGGCCGTGCTCAGGCGTCTCTCGCGAGCCACTTCTTGACCTGCTCGGCGTACTGCGGCGCCCACTGCGGGGCCCAACGCCGGAAGTAGACGTGCATGTTCAGCGCGTGCAGCACGTGCGCGAGGTCGACGCGCCGCTCCCAGTCGTCCGGCAGCGGACACGCAGCGGCGTAGGCGTCGAGGAAGACCTCGCGGCCGGCCGGGAACGCGTCGAAGATGTGCTCGTCCAGCTT
The DNA here is from genome assembly GCF_031845565.1 of Streptomyces johnsoniae. Taxonomy (NCBI): domain Bacteria; kingdom Bacillati; phylum Actinomycetota; class Actinomycetes; order Kitasatosporales; family Streptomycetaceae; genus Streptomyces; species Streptomyces johnsoniae. The sequence goes on from NZ_JAVREV010000004.1 coordinate 426,628, forward strand.
GCCGAAGTCGCGGAACCGCTCCGCGTACGTGGCGTGTTCGAAGTCGAGGACGCAGGTGATGCGTCCGTCGCGCACCAGAAGGTTCGGCAGCCACAGGTCGCCGTGAATGAGGGTCGGGACGCTCGCCGCGTCCGCCAGCCGCGCCACGGCGGCGCCGATCGCGGACCGGAGGGTGTCGGCGTCGCCGATCAGACCGAGTTCGGCGCCCGGGAGCAGCGCCTCCACCTCGGCCTCGACCGACTCCCGCAGCGACGCCCCTCTGCTACCGCCGAGCACATCCCCGAAATGCGGGCCCACGGCGGTGTGCAGCCGCCCGACGATGTCGCCGAGGTCCCGGACCAGCACCAGCCGTTCGTCCTCGGTCAGGGACTCCCATACCTCGTCCGCCGCCTCGCCCTCCTGGTACTCCTGGATGAGGGCCGGGCCGCCCAGGGCCGCATCGTGCGGCACCAACCGCCGGTAGCGCACCACGGGGACACCGTGCTCGGCCGCCACCCCCGCGCTGGCGACGAGTCGCCGCAAGTGCTCGGGGCCCGGGTCGCGCCGCGGCACCTTGACCAGCAGCCGGTCCTCGTCAGTGGTGACGACCCACTGCTTGCTCGTGTGGCCCTTGTCGAGTGAGTGAACCGCCGTGACGTGGTTCCCTGGGCACTCCCTCGTCACGAGGTTCCGGATCGCGGTCGCAATGTCGATTGGCATGGAGGTCACCGTAGTGGTTGCCATCGAGGTCACCGGTTCCCGGCGTTGAGGAGATGGGCCGGCACCTGCGTCGGCGCGAGCTTGAGACGGCCCTGCATCAGGGCGACGTAGGCCATACGCATCGCGGTGGCGCCTCGGCGGACGCGCTCCCACACGAGGTCGGTGACGCCCAGGCGTGCCGCCTCCGCCATGAGGAAGACGACGGCGTCGCGGGCCTTGGCCGAGTGGCCCATCTCGACGTTGTCGTCGGCGATGTGCAGGCGGGTGAAGCTCGTGTCGTACCCGAGGTCGGTCAGGTCGTTGGCCTTCGAGATGCCGGCCGTGCCCAGACCATGGAACTCGCAGACCATGTTCACACCGACGATCTCCGGGAACCTGCTCTGGGGAAACTCCGCGATTGCCAGCCGGAACACCGGCGCGAAGAAGCCCTCGTCGAGGAAGTCGACGTCCTCGATGAACTCTCTGGTCCAGAACTTGGGCAGGCGGTGACCGAGGAGCAGCGAAGTCATGTCCCCGCCATGGCAGCCCGCTACCTCTTGCTGTCGATGCGTGAGGACAGCTGGAACTCGCTGGCGGTCTACGCCGACGACGCGGTCGTCGGACACGCGATGTGGGGTCTGGACGAGGACGGCTCACACTGGATCGGGGGAATGCTGATCGATGGCGCCGAGCAGGGCAAGGGCGTCGGCCGTGCCCTTCTGCTGACCATGACGGGCTGGTTGGCGGCGCGGGAGGACTGCTGGACGATCCGGCTGGCATATCAGCCGGACAACGCCGTTGCCGGACGGCTCTACACATCGCTGGGTTTCGTGCCGACGGGAGCGGTTGATGGTGACGAGGTCATCGCCGAGTTGGCACCAGGCCGGGTCGGTAATCGCTGAGAAGTGACGGGCGGATCACCGGGCCCGGGCATGCGCCGGTGCAGGTAGGCGTGCAGGGCCCGGGTCCGGGCGGTGTGGTCCGGATGGTGGGAGTTGGCCAGGGTGAACTGCCGCAGCGGTCCGACGTGAGCCTCGATGGGGTTCGCCCAGGAGGCGTCGGTCGGCGTGAGCACAGCTCCACCTTCTGATTACCATGGGCGTGCGCACCGACGGCGGCAAGGAGCTGATCGCGCTCGCCGAAGACCACACTCCACCTCGTCGCCCTCATCGGCGACGACGCCCGCTGCTGTTCCTGGATGTCGACGGACCTCTCCTGCCGTTCGGCGACGGCCCGCAGCGCGAGCCGTCGAGCACCGCGACCGATTCGCACCTGACGCGGCTCGACCCGCGCGTCGGGCCTCGCCTCGCGGCACTGCCGTGCGAGCTGGTTTGGGCCACCACCTGGGAGGCGGAGGCGAACACCGACATAGCACCGCGGCTCGGCCTGCCGCCCCTGCCGGTCGTGACCTGGCCGGAAACCTCCGACGGGCATGAACGCGAGGACGAGTGGTTCGGGCTCCACTGGAAGACCCGAACCCTGGTGGCATGGGCGGACGGGCGGCCGTTCGTGTGGGTTGACGACGAGATCACCGACGCCGATCGAGACTGGGTGTCCACCCACCACCCCACCCCGACCCTCCTCCACCACATCGTGTCGTCCCGCGGCCTCACCGACGAGGACTTCGCAGTCCTCGATCGATGGCTGCGGGCCGCTTGAGGCTCCCGCGGTGAGCCACAGGAATCGCCGATTACCTCCCGGAGCCACGCCAGTCGCGGCAGCCGTCGCGGCGGTGGCGGGCTCGTTCGAGGCACAGCGGTCGGCCAGCTCATTCCGCCGGGCCGGGACCCCTGCCGGTGCTGGTCTGTCACAGTCTCGCCACCCGGCGGTCCACCCGACCGCGTCGCACGGCTGGTAGGGAGTGGACTGTTCATGCCCCCGGAACCCCCGAACCTCCACTTCACGCGGGACGATGTCGAGGCGGCGGCACCCGGCGGCAAACGGCCGTGGACCCGGCAGACGGAGTTCGACACCGAGGTCGACGCCGACGCGATCGCCGATGCCGCGGCCGCCTACGGGCGGGCGGCGGCCGAGGCGCTGGGGGCGCAGGACCTCGCCGTGCGCGCCACGGAGATCTCCGCGCGGGGCGGGGGCCTGGACGGTACCGCGCTGGTGGACGGCGAGGCACGCATCGACGAGACACGGGGCGGCCTGCAGGACGGCGGCGCCGATGTCGACGCCGTGGTCGGCCACCTCGTCCACGCCATGAACCTGGCACTCGCGACCAAGGACGACGTCCGCGGGCTGATCCACAACCCCGGAGGTCTTGACACCAAGTACGGCAACCACCTCGGGGCCGCCGCCGAGGAGTGGAACGGCTGGGCGCGGGCGTTCAACGACGCGCTGGCGGAGTACCGGGGGCGTGTCTGGTTCACCGAGCAGCCGCCCCCGCTGATCGTCAGCCACAACGGTGAGATGGTGCAGGCGTCGCTGACCTCGAACGGCTACGCCCTCCCGGACGACCTGGCCGGGCGAATCCGGGAGAAGCACCTCCGGCTCGCGGCGGGCGACGCGGCCACCACCTGGGACGACATCGAGGCGGAGATCGAGAGGTACCGCCGGCTGATGGCGGAGCGGGCCGACGAGCTGAAACGTCTCGGGCACGACGTGTCGGCGGGGCCGCTCGGGCTGTTCTCCACCGCCGAGATGGACCGGTGGGCCAACGAGCAGGCGTTCCTGGAGCTTTGCCGGCAGCTGGGGATCGATCCCGCCGCCTGGGACACCACCCGGGGGCTGTCCTTCAACGACGACCGCATCACGCGGGTGTACGAGTACTACGCCGACCTGTTCCTGCGCAACCCCGAGTTGCAGTGGGCGGGCATGGCGAAGCTGGCCGGTGGCCTGGTCTACGCGGGCATGCAGGACCTGCACGTGCTGCGCGGGCTCAGCGGCGACGAGCGCCTGAGCTGGATCGCGTCCGCCATGCCGGGGATGCCGCCGGGCCTGGCGATGGCGCTGGCCACCGCCGGCGAGGCGGAGCTGGACCACTACGAGGACACGTTCGTCGCCATGCAGAAGGAGATCTTCGTGGACATGGGCTGGCAGCACGCGGCCTACGACCGCGGCGGGATCGAGGAGATGCGGCGCCTGGCCGCCGGGGGCGAACTCTCCCCCCAGTTGCTCACCGCGTGGGAGGACATCGCCTCGGGCGATCCGCAGCGGATCGAGCAGGGCAACGCGGCGCTGCTCCGGCGTGAGCAGGAGACGATCCTCCAGGACGACTACGCAGCGATGCAGGAGCGGGACCTCGGCCGCGCCGTCACCTACATGCTCGGCGTCACCTCCGAGTCGCCGGTACCGGGCGGCAGGCCGTTCCGCGAGGTGGTGAACGATGTGCAGGTCGATCTCCCTGACCAGATCCGGATGCCTGTCCCGGCCCTGCCGGGCGCGGGGCCGGTCGAGGTCGACATCCCGGACGCGCTCACTTTCGACTCCCCGCTGCCCACCGGCAACATCGCGAACTTCGACTCCCGCTGGCAGTGGATCTCGCAGAACATGCTGCCGAGCTATCAGGCCCTGCTGGACCAGGACATGGAGAGGCTGCGCGGCGAAGTCGGCCGCCCGCTGAACGAGCGCGCGCAGGACTTTCGCCTCGTTCCGCTGCCCTATGACCCCCACGACGGCGTCAACTGACCTGGCGATCCGGTCTCAGCGACCTTGTTCCTGCCGAGGTAGCTCCCATGCCAGACCTGGGTTGCGATGCCGACGAGTTCCACGGTCACAGGAGGTCGATACGGGTGACAGCCGGCAAGTAGCGGGAGGCCCACGACGGGCAAAGTGTTCAGTCACATGACGATGTCGCTCGACGGGTTCGTTGCGGACCCGAATGACCAGGTCGGGGCCGCGGTTGCCGGGCGGGTCAACGGGGGTCGGCGGCCGACGGGTGCACGCCGAACTCGCTGGTCTCCATCAGCCGTGCCACGGCCCGGCCGGCGGGCGTCGGGGACAGGAAGGCGCGCGTCTCCAGGAGCCACGCGCGGTATCCGCCCGGCACGTCCTCCTCCGGCCCCTGGTGGGCCACGCCCTTCGGCGTCCACAGCAGCGTGCCCGGCGCGTCCACCGCTCCGTACGCCCCAGGACCGGCGACGTAGACGATCACCTCGTCGTAGTCGGCGTTGCGGTGGACCGGAGGCCGTGGGGTGCGGCGGCTGCCCACGGAGTAGATCATCGTTCGGGTCGCGTCGTCGCCGAGCAGGCAGACCGGCATGGGGTCGGGCCGCGCGGCGGGGTCGGGGGCGTGCACGTCCTCGATGCGGAACCGCCGCACGGCGGGGGTGCCTTCGACGGCCAGACACGGCAGCGGGTCCACCGGATGGAAGAACGAGGTGAGGCCGTCGCCGTGGCGGATCACGACCTCGTACTCCTCCTCGGCCGCGGGCGGCGGGCCCTGGGGGGCGGGGGCGTCCACGTGGCGCCGGGTGTCCAGCACCTCGGGGTCGTCGTCCGTCCGCAGGGTCAGCCGGTCCTCGGTGACCACGACGATCTCCTCCAGCGGCTCGGCCACGGCCCCGAACCGGTAGGTGACCGCGCGGGGCAGCAGGACGAAGTCCCCCGCGCGCACGTCGAGGACACCGTGGTCGGTCTCCAGGCGGGCCTGCCCGCGGAGCACATAGTGAAGTTCGTCCGCGCGGACGTTGCGCAGGGCGAAGGGCATGGGCACCTCGCGGCGGGCGGCCTCGACGCTCACGCCCTCCCCCGCCAGCAGAGGAACGGGCAGCGCGCGCGGCTCCGGGGGCCAGCCGGTGACGAGGGCGCCCACCTCCATGCGGTGCGGCGCGTAGGAGCCGTGGACGCGGCTGTAGGGCGGCGGGTACTGGGCGCGAACGATCGGGGTGGCAGGACCGGTGAACCCGTTCCGGGTGTACAGGTCGAGGTGCGGCGGCTCGGGCGGGACCGAGGTCACAGGGCTTCCTCCCATGGTGACGTGACAGGCGGACAGCAGTGGTGGGTGAGCACTCACCCACCACTGGTAAGTAAACACTCACCCCCTCGGTCCTGCCAAGCTCAGCGGCGTGGGAAGTCCGGCAGCGGGCTCGTGGGGTCCTGCACGACCCTGTCCAGCAGAGCGGTGAACTCCTCACCCCAGGCTTCGATCGTCGCGTGCTCGAACAGATCGGTGGAGTACTCGAAGGTCACCGTCATGCCCTCCTCCCGCGGCACCAGGACGACGTACAGGTCGTTCCGCGCGACGCCCGCCGTGGGCAGGCTGTGCACCGTCGCCGACACCTCGTGCAGGTCCAGGGCGGCCGCCGGAGTGGTGACGACGGTGAACAGCACGTCGGGGAACGGTCCGTCGGAGGTGCCCGGCGCGATCAGGTCGGCGACCTCGGCCAGCGGCAGCTCCTGGTGGTCCAGCGCGGCGAAGAGCGCGGTGCCGACCTGACGCACCAGGTCGGCGAAGGTGGCCGCCTCGCCGATCCGGGCGCGCAACAGCACGGCCTCGCCCAGCAGTCCGACGACATCCGCTCGTTCGGGGCCGAGCCGGTTGGCGCTGGACGCGGCCAGCACGAGGTCGCCGGACCGGCCGCGGCGCCCGGCGGCCCAGAGGGCGAAGCCCGCCGCGAGCACGGCGTACGGCGGCGTGCCCAGCCGGCCGGCGGCCTGAAGGAGCCGTCCGGTCAGGGCGCCGTCCACGCTCCACGTGCGCAGGGCTCCCCGGCCGGACAGCACGGCCGGCCGGGGCCGGTCGTGCGGCAGGTCCAGCGTCGGCGCGACCCCTTCCAGCTCGGCACGCCAGAACCCTTCCAGCTGCGCCCGGCGCCCGTCGTCGAGCGCGTGCTCCGCGCGGGCGCAGTCCGTGAACTGCGCGGGCCGCGGCGGCAGCGGCGCGCCGACGCCCCCGCGGCGGGCGTTGTACAGCTCCTGTAGCTCATGCCAGAGGACCCCCATGGACCAGCCGTCGCAGATCGCGTGGTGCAGGACGATCACGAGCGTCCAGCGGTCCTGGCCGAGCCGGGCCAGCCGGAAGCGGAACAGCGGGGCACGGTCCATCGCGAACGGGTGCGACGCGTGCTCCCGGCACCACTCCCGCAGGCGGTCCTCGTCCGCGGCGTGTTCGGACAGGTCGCTGACCGGAAGCTCCACCGGCACCCGGGAGAGCACTTCGACGAGGTGAACGCCGCCGCGGTGCGCGCCCCGGCTGCGGAGCGCGTCGTGGCGTGCCACGAGGTCCGCCAGCGCGCGCCCGAGGTCGTCGGGCGAGAGCCGGCCGTGCAGGTCGACGCGGTGGGCGACGTTGTAGACGCTGGGGTCGGCTCGTTCGTGGTGGCGGCGCCACAGTCTGCGCAGGATGGACGTCATCGGCACGGTGTCCTGCACGTCGTCCGGGGCGGGCGCCTGCTGGTCCGCGGCCGCGGTGCCGGGCTGTTCGAGCCGGACCGCGAGCCCTCGGATCGTCGGCGAGCGGAACAGGTCGGACATGGGCAGGGTCAGCCCCAGCTCGGCGGCCATCCGGTTCACCAGCCGGATCGCGCTCAGGGAGTGGCCGCCCAGTTCGAAGAACGAGCGGGTCACCGGGACCCTGCTCAGGCCGAGTTCCTCGCACCACAGACCGTGCAGCGTCTTCTCCAGCGGCGTGGCCGGCTCCGCGCCCTCCTGCCGCACGCCCGCCTCGCCGGGCTCCGGCAGGCGTGCCCGGTCCAGCTTGCCCGAGGCGTTCACCGGCAGGCGGTCGAGGCCCGCCCAGCGGCGCGGGACCAGATGGTCGGGGAGGTCCGCGGCCAGCGCCGCGCGCAGTACGGCGAAGTCCTCCCGCAGGGCCGCGGGGGCCACGTAGGCGACGAGCTCCGTTTCTCCGTGCCCGTCGCGGCGGGGCACGACGGCCGCCTCGCGGACGCCGGGGAGTGCGGTCAACGCCGCCCGGACCTCTGCGGGTTCGACGCGGTGGCCGCGGATCTTGACCTGGTCGTCGGTGCGGCCGAGGTACTCAAGGGCCCCGTCCTGGCGCCAGCGCCCCAGGTCGCCGGTGCGGTACCGCACCGGCTCGGCACCGTCGGCAAGGAACGCCGCCGCGGTCTCCTCGGGCCGTGCGTGGTAGCCGTACGCCACTGGAACGCCGCCGACGTGTATCTCCCCGACCGCCCCGACGGGCACCTCCCGCCCGGCGGCGTCGAGCAGCTGAATGCGGGCGCCTGGCACCGGCCTGCCGATCGGCGGGTGATCGTCACCGCCGGGGTCCACCCGGTGGGAGGTGACGATGACGGAGGCCTCCGTCGGACCGTACTGGTTGTACAGGTCGCAGCGCGGATGGGCGGCGAGGAAGCGGCGGAAGGCGTCGGTGAGCCGCAGGGCCTCGCCCGCCGAGAACAACTCGCGCAGGGACGGCATGCGGGGGGCGGTCTCCATCAGGTGCGTCAGCGGCGTGCAGGGCATGAACATCCGCTCCACCCCGTGTTCGCGGACCGCGGCCGTCACGGCGTCCGGGTCGTGCCGCACCTCGTCGGCCACGAGGACGAGGGCCGCCCCGGACGCGAGGGTGGTGAAGATCTCCTGCACGCTGACGTCGAAGGCCGGGGACGTCCACTGAAGGGTGCGCAGGGCGGCGTGCCGCCGCAGGTGTTCCCGCACGAGGTTGGCCGGGCCGCGGTGGGGCACCACGACGCCCTTGGGGCGGCCGGTCGAGCCCGACGTGTAGATGCAGTACGCGGCGTCGTCGGGCCCGGCCCCGCCGTCCGGAACATCCGGAACGGCCTCGGCCGCGACGTCCGGCGCGGAGGTGCCCGGTGCCGAGGTGCCCGGTGCCGAGGTGCCCGGTGCCGTGTCGGTCAGGTGCACGGGCACCCGGGGCGCCAGCTCGGGGTGCCGGGCGAGGACGGCGTCGCACGTCAGGAGGAGGGCCGGCGCGCTGTCGTCGAGGAGCGCGGCGAGCCGCGCGGTGGGCAGCGCGGGATCGAGTGGCACGTAGGCGGCGCCGCTCCGCAGTACCCCGAGGAGGGCGGCGATCAACTCGGGCCCGCGCGGCAGCAGGACCGCCACGCGCTCGCCGCGCCCCGCGCCGCGGGCGTGCGCCCGCCGGGCGAGGTCCCGGGCGCGGGCCGCCAGGTCGCGGTAGGTGATGTGTTCCCGACCGGAGATGAGGGCAACGGCGTCGGGCGTGCCGCGGGCCTGCCGCTCGAACAGCCCGTGCAGGGTGTCCCCGGCCGCCGGCCGCGGCTCGTCCAGCCGGCCGAGCCGCACGAGGGCCGCCCGGTCGGCGTGCGTGAGGGCGGTCAGGTCGCTGAGTGGCGCGGCGGGCGCGTCGAGGGCGCGGCGCAGCACCTGTTCCACGTAGTCCACGAGCCGGCGCACCGTGCTCTCGTCGAAGAGGGCCGTGTCGTACTCGACCATGAACCGGACGCCGTCCCCGTGGTGTGTCAGGTAGATGCTGAGGTCGAACGGGGCGCGTTCGCTGGGCACGTCCAGCAGCGTGGCGGCGAGCCGTGGCGGGTCGAAGTCGACCTCGCCCTCGTTCTCGTACTCGACCATGACCTGGAAGAGCGGGTTGCGGCCGGGGTCGCGCCGCGGGTTGACCGCGGCGACCAGTTCGTCGAAGGGGACGTCACGGTGTTCGTACGCCGCCGTGCTGCTGTCCCGGACGCGGCGCATCAGCGCGGGGAAGTCCGGGTCGCCGCCGAGGTCAAGACGCAGGGGCACGGTGTCGAGGTAGAGCCCGATCCGGTCCTCGGCGCCGGCCGGACGGGCGGCGACCGCGGTGCCGACGACCAGGTCCCGCTGTCCGCTGAACCGGCCGAGTACGGCCGCGACGGCGCTCGTCAGCGTCATGAAGAGAGTGGCGCGGTGCTCGGCGGAGAACGCCCGCAGGCGGCCGACGAGCCGGCGGTCCAGCGCGTGGGTGAGGCTCGCGCCCGCCCCCGTCCTGACCGGCGGGCGCGGCCGGTCGGTGGGCAGGTCAAGCTCGAGGGCGCCACTCAGCGTGTGCCGCCAGAACTCCAGGGACTCGGCGGACCGGTCCTGGTCCGGCCGGTCGGCCCCCGGCAGGTCGGCGCGGGGCGCGTCGGCGAGGGGCGGCGGTTCCGGGTCGCCGTGGGACAGGGAACGGTAGTGGGCGGCGAGGTCGCGGACCAGCACGACCGTGGAGGCCGAGTCGAAGACGAGGTGATGGGCCATCAGGAAGAGCAGGTGCCGCTCCTCCGACAGGCGCAGCACGCGGGCGGAGAGCAAGGGGCCGGTGCCGAGGTCGAGCGGGTGGTGCCCCGCGCTCCGCAGGGCGGCCCGCAGCGCCTCCGCCTCCGACGCGCCGGTGTGGTCCTCGACGGGGCAGTCGAGGACCGTCCGGGGCAGGACCTCCCGGTAGGGAACGCCTTCGTGCTGCCGGAAAACCGTCCGCAGCGCCTCGTGCCGGCCGACAACGCTCCGCAGCGCCTGTCGCAGGGCCGGCACGTCCAGCGGGCCGTCCAGGCGGATGGCCTTGGGCTCGTGGTACATGCTGGTGCCGGGGTGCAGCTGCTCCAGGAACCAGATGCGGCGCTGCGCGGGCGACAGCGGCTCGCGCCGCGGTGCGGGCGGCACCCGTCCGGCCGAGGCGCCCGCGGTGCGCAGGCGGACCCGGTCGAGCACCGGCAGTGCGGCCAGGACCTTGTCCTTCGGCACCCCGAAGTCCACGAAGCACGCGATCTCGTCCGCCCCGGCGGCCGTGAGGCGGCTCACCGCCTCGGCGGCCGCGTGCTCGTCGCCGATCAGGGCGCGGGAGGCGCAGTAGCGGTCGTAGGCCCGTTCGAGCAGGAACTCCACGTCCTCCTCGGGGGTGTTGTCGAGGTCCACCTCGACGCCCAGGCTGTTGGTCACCTGGTCGAAGAGGGCGAGCGAGGACCGCAGGTAGGAAACGAAGGGCCGGTACGCCTCGGCCCGCGCGCGTTCCGCGTCCTCGTCGAGGTAGGTGTGCACGAGCACCACGACCCGGCCGGCCGCCGGGTCGAGGCCGTGCTCGGCGCGGGTGCGCCGGTACAGCGCGATGTTCTCCGTCAGCTGTTCGACGGTCTGCGCCATCAGGTTGGTGACCACGCCCAAGTCCTCGGCGGCCGCCCGGCGGTAGCTGTCCGGGTTGCCCACCACGGCCAGGTACATGGGTGGTTGGTCCTGGATCGGGCGGGGTTGCAGCCGTATCTCCACGGGCTTGCCGTCCCCCGCGGTCGTCGCCAGTGGCTGTCCGGACCACAGCTGCCGGACCGTCTCGACCTGCTCGAACAGCGCCTCGCGGTGGCGGCCGAAGTTCTGCGGGGCGAGGGCGAAGTCGGTCGCGTGCCAGCCGCTCGCGAAGCACAGGCCCGCCCTGCCGCCGGAGATGTTGTCGACGACCGACCACTCCTCGGCGACCCGGACGGGATGGTGCAGCGGCAGCACGACGGACCCCGCGTGCAGCCGGACGCGGCTGGTCCGTGCCGCCAGCGCGGCGGCGAGAACGGAGGGGTTGGGGAAGAGCGCGCCGAACGAGTTGAAGTGCCGCTCGGGGAACCACAGGGCGTGGAAGCCGTTCCGGTCGGCGAACTCCGCCGCATCGAGGATCAGCGCGTACTTGTCGTGGGCGGCGTCGTCCGGGTAGTCGCCGAAGAAGTAGAGGCTGAAGTCGCATCCGGCGGCGGGGGCCGAAGCCTGCGCCCGGGTGGGGGACGGCCGCGGGGCGGGGGCCGGGGCGGGACTCGGCTCCCTGGCCGACCTCGGTGCCGGTGCCGGTGCGGGCCTCGGCGCGGGCGAGGCGGTGGGCGGCGCCGGGGCGGGCTGGGC